>NZ_LTAY01000030.1 GCF_002050515.1 Clostridium thermobutyricum DSM 4928
AAATAATATTTGTAATATAAACTAAACTTAAGTAGAAAGTAGTAACTTTTTTAATTCTTTTGCATATTATATATTTTTTAATTCTTAAAATTAAAAAGACTTTTTTTAATTTATCTAAACTTTATATATGTGTCTAAATCATTATCTAAAAAAGCTGTTAATAATTAAATATATCAATTGACAAATTAAATCTAGAATGGTAGTATTTGCAACGTAAAATAATATGGTTAAATAAAGCTTACAATTATAACTTTATATACAGATAACCAATAAAAAGTTTTAATTACAAAAGAACTAAACTTTTCTATAAAGGAGGAAAAAAATTGAAAAACACACTAGATAAAAAAATATATCAACTATTTGATAAATATTTTTTTCAAATTTTTGTATTTGTAATGATTTTAATTTCAATTTGGATAAGATATATTTTCATTAATTTTACTACAGACGATTATACTTATTTTCTTAAACCTTGGGTTAACTATATAGCAACTCATGGAGGATTACGTTCTTTAGCTACAATTCCAGCAAATTATAATGTTCCTTATTTATATATTTTAACTTTGATAGCAAAAGCACCTCAATATTCTCTTTATTTAATAAAAATTGTATCAATAATTTTTGACTATATATTAGCATTTGCAGGAGCTTTAATAATAGGAAAATTATTAGAAAATAAAAGTTCAAAAAGATTTGCTCAAATTTTTGTTTTTTTAGGAATTTTATTTATACCAACTGTTATTTTAAACGGAAGTGCTTGGGCACAATGTGATGGTATATATTCATCTTTTTGTTTATTTTCTATTTATTTTTTACTAGATGATCATCCATCTATTAGTTTTATATTTTTTGGGATAGCATTTGCCTTTAAACTACAAGCAATATTTATATTACCAGTGTTAATAATTCTTTATTTTAGTAATAGAAAATATTCAATACTTAATTTTTTATGGATTCCAATAGTAAATGTTATACTATATATCCCAGCCTTAATTAGTGGCAGAAGCTTTAGCAAAATAATATCAATTTATTTTACTCAAGAATCACAATATAAAAAATTAACTCTTAATATGGCTAATATATATTCATTTTTCCATAGTGGAGAAAATAACATGATAAGAACAGCGGGAATAATATTTACATTATTTATCTTTGCTATGATTTTTTGCTTTATTATTTATAAAAAGAAAAAGTTATCAAACCTTAATATAGTAACTTTATCTCTTTTATCAGTTCTAATATCAACATATTTTCTACCAGGCATGCACGGACGTTATGTATATTTAGCTGTTGTCTTATCAGTAATATATGCAATAATGAAAAAATCTAAATTTTATGTTGCAATAATTCTTATGTTTAATTCTTTTATGAATTATATACGATATTTATGGGCTTACAATCTTATAGATATTAAAATAATATCTGCAATGCAATTTATAATATTAATATGTGTTTTAGTTGATTTCTTTAAAGACCTTAATAAGGGTGAAGAACTTATTTGTTAATATTAATAAAAAAGACTTTTCTATTTGAGAAAAGTCTTTTTTATTATTTATTTCTAAAAACTAATTTTTTGCTTTTTCTACTTTAAGCTTTTTACCTTTTATAGTTTTATTTTTCAATTCTCTTAAAACTTTCTCTCCTTTATTATTGAATATTTCAACTGTTGAACCATTATCTTTTATTTCAATTATTCCTATATCATCTTTTTCTATTCCATCTATGCTACATATAGTTCCTACTATATCTAATATTCTAATTTTTTTCTTTTTTCCTCCATTTAAATAAAGTTTTGTTATCCCTTTAATACTTTTCTTTTTATCTTCTCTCTTCTTTGGATTTTGTCTCAATATCTTTTCTGATAAAGCTTTATCTTTTATTTCTTTTTCTTTATAAAGCTCTATTTTTAAATTTATATATTCTTCTATTCTATTTAAATATTTATCTTCATATGGAGTCATTATTGTTATTGAACTTCCTTTAAGCCCTCCTCTTCCAGTTCTCCCTATTCTATGAACATAAGCTTCTTTTTCAACTGGAATATCTATATTTATTACATGTGTAACATTTTCTACATCTAAACCTCTAGCTGCTATATCTGTTGCAATAAGTATTTTAAATCTCCCTTCTCTAAAACTATCCATTTTTTTATTTCTTTCTTTTTGAATCATATCTCCATGCAACTTATCTATAGAATATCCTTTTTCTTTAAAATAATTATACGCAATCTCTACATTATCTTTTGTTCTACAAAAAATAATTGCTCTTTCAGGAATTTCACTTAAAAGTATACTATTTACTTTTTCTAATTTTTCTTTTCCTTCTACTACAATTAATCCATGAGTTATTCCCTCTGTTACTAATCCCTTTCCTTCACATTTAATCCATACAGGCCTATCCATATGTTTTTTAGTTAGTTCTTCTATTTTTTCTGGAACTGTTGCAGAAAATAACATTGTTGTTCTGTTTTTATTTATTCTTCTACATACTCCTTCTACTTGATTTATAAATCCCATATTAAACATTTCATCAGCTTCATCTATAACAAGGTATTTTATCATTTTTCCGTTTAAAGTACCTTTATCTAAATGATCTAATACTCTTCCTGGTGTCCCTACAACTATATGTACTTTTCCTTTTAAAGCATTATCTTGTTCTTTAACTGATTCTTTTCCTATTAAAGTACAAACCTTTAACTTTTTATATCTTCCTATATTTTTAATATCTTGACTTATTTGTATTGCAAGCTCTCTTGTAGGAGCTAAAATCAAAGCTTTATCCCATTCTTCATCAAAACTTAATCTTTCACATAAAGGAATTGCAAAAGCTCCTGTTTTTCCACTTCCTGTTTGAGATTTTACTATTAAATCTTTATTTAATAACGCTTCCTTTATAACCTTTTCTTGTACCTCTGTTGGCTTTTTATATCCTAAATCATTAATTGCTTTTAATATTTCTTTGCTTAATTTAAAATCATTAAAACTACTCATATTTTCCTCCTAAATCAAAAAATTAGACTGTATTAAACTAACTATTAAGATAACATATCTTTCAAAGTTTTAATACAGTCTAATTAAATTATTTTATATTAAATTTTTCTGTTGATCTATCTAATATTCCTGTTAAAAATGCTAATACTACTCCATAATTTGTAATAGGAGTTTTATTTTCTTCACATTTTAAAACTCTATTCATTACAGTTTTTCTATTTATCATACATGCTCCGCAATGAATAACTAATGAATATTTATCTAAATCTTCAGCAAAATCATATCCTACTTTATATTCAAAATCTAATTCTCCACCAACATATTTTTGAAGTGCTTTTGGAATTTTCACTCTTCCTATATCTTCATGAGATACATTGTGAGTACAACTTTCTGCAAAAAGAACTTTATCTCCAGGTTTTAAATTTCTTATAGCATTTACTCCTTCTATAAATGACTTTAAATCACCTTTTTGTCTAGCAAATAGTATTGAAAAGCTTGTAAGTTTTATTTCTTTTGGAACTATATCGCTAACTTTTTTAAATGCTTGAGAATCTGTTACAACTAAATCTATATCTTTTAAATCCTTTAAAGCTGATTTAAGTTCTGTATCTCTCACAACATAACTTTTTATACCATTATCAAGACAATCACGTATAAGTTGGACTTGTGGTAATATAAGTCTTCCTTTTGGAGCTTCTGAATCTATAGGAACAACCATAACTACTTTTCCCCCATAAGGAACTATATCTCCTATTAAATTTCTCTCTTCTTCTTCTTTTTCAAGAATTTTCACAAGTTCTTCTTTTAATTCTTCTATTCCACAATCAGTAACTGTTGATGTAGGAATAACTGTTTTATATTTAGACTTTAATCCAGTTACTATATCACTATTTGCAACTTCGGCTTTATTCGCTGCTACTATAAATGGAATATTAAATTTTCTAGCTTCTATAACCCATTTTTCAAATGAATCATAATCTGGACTACTTGAATCAATAACAAAAATTCCTACATCCGTCTTTCTTAAAACTTCCATAGTTTTTTTCATTCTAAGCTCTCCAAGTTCTGATTTATCTTCAAGCCCTGCTGTATCAATAAGAAGAACAGGTCCAACTGGTATAAGCTCCATTGCCTTTTGAACAGGATCAGTTGTTGTTCCTTGAACATCTGATACAAGTGACATTTCTTGCCCTAAAATCTTATTCATAAGAGATGACTTACCGCTATTTGTATTACCAAAAATGGCTATATGCTTCCTATTTGAATTAGGGGTATTATTCATAATAAACTCACTCCTTTTTGTCCTATGTTTTTAAAAAAGGCTCCTTCAAATTCATCCTTTGAAGGAGCCTTTATACATATATTATACTATTTTATTTCTTTTTATTAAACTATAGATATAAATCTCTTTTACCATTTAATAAATTATCTATATTTTCTTCTGTTATTTTTCTTGTATTTTCATTTTTTATCTCACTTGCTATTTTTCTTGCAAAATTTATAGCTTTTTCTTTAAATCTCTCATCACCATAATCTATTGCATATTCCACAAGAGTTGTTATAGCATTTGGTTCACAAACTTTTTGAATTTCACCTGATTTTGCAAGACTCATAAATCTGTCTCCAACTCTTCCTTTTCTATAACAAGCTGTACAGAAACTTGGAATATATCCATCATCTATAAGCTGTTCAATAGCTGACATACTATCTGTTTCAACATCAAAAAGCTTAAATTGCTCATCACTATCTTCATTATTTGCTCTTTTTTTGTATCCACCTATAACAGTTGTTGAACCAACAGATATTTGAGATATACCATATGTCATAATTTCTTTTCTAAGTTCAGGAGTTTCTCTTTCTGTAATCATAAGTCCTGTAAATGGAACAGCGATTCTAATTACAGCAACTACTCTTTTAAATGTTTCATCATCAAGTAAGTATGAAAGTTCTTCCATATCAACTCCAGCAGCTTCTCTAATTCTTGGAACAGATATTGTATGGAATCCTACTCCATATTTTTCTTCTAAATGATCATTGTGCATCATAAGACCTAAAACTTCAAATCTTGGATCAGCTAGTCCAAATAAAACTCCTGCTCCAACATCTTCAATTCCAGCTTCCATAGCTCTATCAAAAGCTGTTAAATGATATTCATAATCGCTCTTTAATGAATTTGGATGTGCTTTTTCATACATTGGTTTATTATAAGTTTCTTGGAATAATACATAAGTTCCTATTCCTTTTTCATATAATTTTCTATAATTTTCAACAGAAGTAGCAGCAATATTTACATTTGTTCTTCTTATTTCTCCATTTCCATTTTGAGTTTTGTACATTGTATCTATACATTCAAGAACATATTCTATAGGAGCATTTACAGGATCTTCTCCAAGTTCTAAAACAAGTCTCTTGTGCCCCATCGCTTCAAGAAGTCTTACTTCTTCTGCCACTTCTTCTTGAGTTAATTTTTTTCTTTCAAATTTATTGTTACATTGGTATCCACAATAAACACATTTGTTAACACAATAGTCACTTACATAAAGAGGAGCAAATATAACTATTCTTTTTCCATATATTTCTTCTTTGATTTCCCCTGCAATTTTAAAAATTTCTTTTTCTACATCTTTTTCTTTTGTAGCTAAAAGTATAGCTATGTCTCTGTAATCTAATTTTTCTCTTTTTCTAGCCTTTTCTATAACTTGTAAAGATTCTTCTCTTGTAGGATTTTTAGTTTCTTCTAAGATGCTGTTAATATAATCATGATTTATAAACATTCAAATTCCTCCTAAAATTACATTTTTTCGTTATTTTTCTTTAAACCAATTTATGTTATCTCCTCTACCTACCTCTACTTCATATCCAAATCTTCTCATTCTACCTTCTATACACATTCTGCACTCTGCTGCTTCGTCTCCTGTGCAAATTTTTCCATCATAAAGAGCATATTTATCTCTAACATCTGTTGGTGAAAGATTAGGCATAACAACATTTCCTCCTGCTTTAATACCTTTCTCTCTACCCAAAGGATCAATACTTCCAAGTGCTGTTGTTGCTGGAAGCAGTACATCTGGTAAAAGAAGTCTTACTAAAGCTAACATTATTACTGTTTTTTGTAGAGTTCCGCCTTTTTCGTTTCCAAGAGGTGTATCCTTTTGAGGAATAAAAGGACCTATTCCACACATTGCTGGTTTAAAAGTCTTTACAAATCTTAAATCTTTTACAAGATCAGAATTTGTTTGATTTGGAAGTCCAACCATAAATCCTGCTCCTGCTTGATATCCTATTTCCTTAAGGTTTTTCAAACACTCTCTTCTTTCTTCAAAAGATGCACCAGGATGAAGACTTTCATAAAGTTCTTTACTAGCAGTCTCATGTCTTAAAAGATATCTATCTGCCCCTGCTTCATACATTTTTTTATAAGATTCATAACTTCTTTCACCAAGAGAAAGTGTTATTGCATTTTTAGGATGACGTCTTTTTATCTCTTTTATTATTTCTATCATCTTTTCATCTGTAAAATAATCATCTTCTCCACCTTGAAGCACATAAGTTTTATATCCTAGTTTATCACCTAAATCTACACACTCCATGATTTGATCAAATGTAAGTCTATATCTATCTGCATTTTTATTGCTTCTTCTTATTCCACAATAAGCGCAGTCTCTCTTACAGAAATTTGTAAATTCAATAAGACCTCTCATATAAACTTTATTATCATAGTTTTCTCTTCTAATAATATCTGCTTTTTCTGATAAATACTCTTGTTCAGTAAAAGTTATATTATCTAAAAGATATAAAAGTTCCTCATCAGTTGCATCATGTTCTTTAAATAACTTATCAATAATGTTTTTTACGTTCATAAGACTTCCTTTCTAGAGTTAAATTTCTTTTTTGCTAATAGCAGTTTTAACTGTAACCCCATTAATGTTTCCAAGTTTCCCTGTAAGACTATTTATTTCATTTAACTCTCCCTTAACTACAATAGAAATAACAGAAACCTCTTCTTCTAAAGGAATCCCCATTCTTCCTTTTATATTTCCTCTAAAAGAAGCTAAGGTACTATTAAATTTTTCTTGACATAAAATTGGATTTTCTAATATTGCACTTATAACAGCCACTTTCATTTTTTCTTACCCCATTTCATAAAAAAGACTAATCTTCTCTTAATAATTTAAAAGAAAATTAGTCTTTAACTCTCAACTATTAAATTTAGTATACTTTACTAAAACTATTAACATAGCTTTTAAGCATCTAAAAAATTACTGTTATCATATTAAAAACTGCTCTTTCAAATTAGATCTCTCTTTTTTGTTAGAAATACTTTTAAAATTCCCAAAATCTTAAAGAATACTCTCTAAAACATGGATACATTTAAATTATATACCTAATTTGACTAAAATGCTATCTATAAGCTGTTTCTTTTTTTCTCCTAAATAACTTCCATAGTAATTTTTTTCTTGATCTCTGTTTTCTATATTTACTAAAAGGAATTTATCAAATTCCCATTTATATCTCTTCTCAATCTCTTCATTTATTTCTCTTAATAATTCAATTGAATTAATTTTTTTAAATTTTCTTATTTTTCCTTCAAGTTCAGTATTATATTTCTTTATTTTTTCTACAATACTTCTAACTGTTTTTATTTTATTTTTTAAGTAATATTTTTCAAATTCAGTCTTTTTTAAAAATAATTCTTCTATTGAATATTCTTTTCCTAATATTTCAATAGTTGCACTTCCTTTTTCAAAAAGATTTCTTATTATTTGAGAAACTAAAACTTCTCTATCTTCAATTTGAAATTCTCCACCCACAATTTCAATAGCTTTTCCTAAGTGATTTAATGATTCTTCTATTTTCTTGTCATTCAATTCTATTATCATATTGTAACTCCTCTTATTTACTAAAATACATACTTTTTATTATAAATCCTGCTAAAATTCTTGTCTATCTATTTTAATTTATTTTTATTTTCTACATAATGCGACAATATTATTGTATAATGATATTATGTTTAGTTTTTATGATTACATTATAGCGAGGTACACTTATGAATATTTTACAAGATATAGAGGAACAATTTGCTTCATTTAAATTCTTATTTGATGCTATAAGAATTATAGATCCTAAAGATTGTTCTATAATAAAAACTTCTGATTGTCGATTTAGCAATTTTCATTGTTTAGAAGATGAATCTATTAGATGTAAAAATTGTTTAGCTTTAAAAGCTCATAAAGAACAAAGATCTTTTCAAAAATTAGAGATGACAAATAAAAAAGCTTTTTTAATATTTTTATTTCCTGTTAAAATTCAAGAAAAAAGTTATATAGTAGAATTTTTTAAAGATGTAACAGAAACTTTTGTAATAAGTGAATCTACTGAAAAAAAATCTCTTGATTTATTTTTTAAAGATGTAACAGAAAACTTAACCAAAGATCACTTAACAGGTGCTTATAATAGATGTTTTCTTAAAGAAAATCTTCTAAAGAAGCTTAATAAAAAATCAAACAATCCAGTTTCAATAATAATGATAGATTTAGACCATTTTAAAAATATAAATGATAAATATGGACATTTATTTGGTGATAAAATATTAGTAGAATTCTCAAATATAGTTTTAAGTTTAGTTTCCGAAACAGATTGGTTTTGTAGATATGGTGGAGAAGAATTTTTAATAATTTTAAATAACAAGCCTATGTCTAGTGCTTTACTTCTTTCTAAAAAAATAAGAGAAGCTCTAAATAGAAAATTTTTTAGATTTAAAGATGATATAATTCAAATTTATTGCAGTATGGGTATTTTTTCATCTACTTATGATAAAACTTCCTTTAGTGAACTTTTAAGTAAATCTGATGAAAATTTATATATAGCTAAAAAATCCGGTAGAAATAAAATTGTATATTAAAAATACTTCACAGAAAAATCTGTGAAGTATTTTTTTATTTTATATTTCTTTTTTCAAAATGCACTTTTAATCTTTCTAATATAACTATTAATGCTCCACCAATAATAAAAAATAATGGACTAAATGTTGAAAGTGTCATAGCTTCTTTTGGTATTTCTAATGAAGTAGGACCCATAATTACTGCATATATTGATCCTATCATAAGACCTAAAATACAATAAGTAGTTGCAGATCTATAATTAGCTAATAAATATTTAACTCCTCTTATTGTAACTGCAATACCTGTAAGAATTCCTATTCCAAATATAAATACAACTGGTATATATTCAAAATTCAATTTTAATACACCTTTTATTGCTCCTAATATTGGTGCATAAAGCCCAAATATAAGAAGAATTGTTGATCCTGATATTCCTGGAAGAACCATGGCTGAAATAGCAATCATAGCTGATATAAATATATAAATACCTAAGCCAATGTTTAAATGACTAGCAGAAACATTTACACCTTCTCCACCTTTTACTGGATTAAAGTATGTAATACAAAATACCACTATTATACCAATTATCATAAAAATAATATTTTTATAATTTCCAACTAAACACTCTTTTTCTTCTTTCCATATTATCGGAATTGCAACTACGATAAATCCAATAAATAAAGAACTTATTGCATATATATGATTATTAAAAACAGAAGTTATAAATAAAACTGAAAGAATAAATCCTACTATCCATCCAATTCCTAGTTTTATTAAGAATTTTATAGCTTCTAATCTTTCTTCTTTATTTCCTGTCACTAAATTATTAAGAGAATTTATAAACTTATCATAAAATCCTAATACAAATGCAATTGTACCTCCTGACACTCCTGGTACACTATCTGCAAGCGCCATACAAAAACCTCTAATAAAATTAATTATATACATTTTCCATCTCCTCTTTTTTTATCCAATAATAAGTAATATTAGATATTATTTTATATCTTTTTTCATAAAAAATCTACACTTTATTATTATTTGTAATATTTATTTTATTTTTATATTGATATTTATGTAAAAAAAGATTGAACTATATAAAATTTAAAATAGTTCAATCAAATTTTACTATATTATAAATTTAACTACTGTTATTAATATTCCTGATATAACTGCACTTACTGGAATTGTTAAAACCCAAGCCCAGATTATTCCTCTTGCAACTCCCCATTTAACTGATTTTATATTTTTAGATGCTCCAACTCCCATAATTGTTGTAGTCATTACTTGAGTTGTACTTACTGGCGCATCAAAAATAGTTGCACCTAAGATAGCCACAGCTGCTCCTATTTGCGAAGCAAATCCTCCAACAGGATTAAGTTTAGTCATTTTATTTCCCATTGTTTTAATTATTTTCTTTCCACCAATAGAAGTTCCAAGAGCCATAGAAAGAGCACAAGCTGCAATTACCCAAGTTGGAACATCAAATGTGCTTATAACTCCTCCACTTAAAAGTGCCATTGTTATAATTCCCATTGATTTTTGAGCATCATTTGCTCCATGGTTTAATGCCATAAAAGCTGTACCTAAAATTTCCATTTTAAGGAATATCTTGTTTACTATTCCAATTTTACATTTTCTAAAAGTCCAATTTAAAATTAGCATTATTATATATCCAAGTATAAAACCAATAGCTGGACCTAAAATTAACCATACTACTACATGATTAAAAACATTTCCCCATTGTATTTTATCTATACTACCATTAAAAGCTATTCCTGCTCCTATTAATGAACCTATAAGAGTATGGGATGAACTACTTGGAATTGCGAAATACCAAGTTATTATATTCCATATAATACATGAAGCTAAAACTCCAACAAGACACCATTGTGGTAAATATTTATGATTTATGATGTCATCTCCAACTGTTTTTGCAACAGCTGTCCCCATAAAAGCTCCAATAAAATTAAAAAATGCACAAAGTAATATAGCTGTTCTTGGTCTTAAAGCTCTAGTAGATATTGTTGTTGCAACAGCTGTTGCTGTATCATGAAATCCATTTATAAAATCAAAGCTTAAAGCTAATACAACTATTATTCCAGTTATAATAAGAGTACTAGGCATGTTTCATTACAACTCCTTCAACTATTGCTGCTATTTGCTCACAACTATCTAATGTATTTTCTAATATTAAATATATATCTTTCCATTTTATGATTTCAATTGGGTCTGTATTTTTAAATAAATTTGTTATAGTTCTTCTATAAAGCTTATCTCCTTTATGCTCTATTGCATTTATTTCTCTTATTTTTTCTACCATAGAGTTTCTTTTCCCTATTTTCTTAAGTTCTTCCATTAATTTTAAAAGTTCTGATGTTATTTCAATTATCATATCACACATTTCTAAAGATTCTTCTGTAACTTCTTTAATATCATACATTATTAATCTATTAGCTGCTGAATCTATATCATCTAATACATTATCCATCTTTTTTATTATCCTAAATATATCTTCTCTATCAATAGGTGTTATAAAAGCATTATTTAATTCTATTATATTATCGTGAACCATTAAGTCCCCTTTATGTTCTAAATCTCCTAACAATTTAGCAATTTCGTTCTTATTATCTAAATTTTCAAATCCTTTCTTTAATAAAATAGCTGACTCGTGAATATTTTTTGCCTCATCTATAAACATAACAAAAAATTTATCTTCTCTAGGATTAAAGTTAAACATATATTTATTCCAACTCCTTAAATTTTAAAATATGCTATTTATTTTCTTACTTTCTTAGTATAATCTTTAATTTTTTATATTTGAATAGGTTCATAATTTATTTAACTCATTGTTCTTATTATTTACTTTTTATTTAAAAAATAAATATAATATTTAAAAAAGAGTGAAGATTGTTGGTAACAATTTTCACTCTTTTGATACATTTAATAATATAAATTTTCTGTTGGATATTCTGGATCACAAGTTATATCTATACCTAATTTTCTAAAAGTTTGCTCATTATTATTACTAATTATTGTTGTTGAATGAGCTTGAGCTCCTTTAAGATTTTTAAGTTTACTTAAAGCAACTTGTGCCATAGGATTAGTTGCCGCACAAATACTAAGTGCCATTAAAATTTCTTCACAGTTTAAAGCTGCATTTTTATATGCTAAATTTTCTTTTTTAAGACATCTAATAGGCTCTAATATAAGAGGTGATATTAAGTGTATTTCATGATCTATATTTGCATAATGCTTTATAGCATTTAATACAACTGCTGAAGTTTCATCCATAATTTCAGTTGCTTTTCCTGTAAATATGTTTCCATCTTCAGTTTCTAAAGCTATTGCTCTAACTGTTTCATTAGTATCTTTTTGTTCTTTTACTTTTTTTGCTTTTTCTCTTGCTTTAACTACAACTTTTCTATCTTCTTCTTTAAGAGATAATTCATTCATTATTAAAGAAACTCTCTCAAATGTTTCTTTATCTACATCTCCCTTTTTATATTCACAAGCTGTTTTAAAGTAACGTCTTATTATTTCTGCTTTTGAAGCTTCTTTTACTACTTCATCATCTATTATTCCAAAACCTACTCTATTTACTCCCATATCAGTTGGAGATTTATATTCTGATTCTTCTCCACTAATTTTTTCAATTATTCTTTTTAGAACTGGAAAACTTTCAATATCTCTATTGTAATTTATAGCGACTTTATTATAATAATCAAAATGGAATGAATCTATCATGTTTACATCTTTTAAATCAGCTGTAGCTGCTTCATATGCAATATTTAAAGGATGTTTTAATGGTACATTCCATACAGGGAAAGTTTCAAATTTTGAATATCCTGCTACTTTACCATTTTTATATTCATGATAAAGCTGACTTAAACATGTTGCAAGCTTTCCACTTCCTGGCCCTGGAGCTGTTACTACAACTATTGGTTTAGTTGTTTCTATGTAAGGATTTTTTCCATATCCTTCATCACTTACGATAGTATCTACATCTGTTGGATAACCTTTTGTTTTACTATGTTTATAAACTTTTATTCCTCTTCTTTCAAGCTTATTTATAAATATGCTTGCAGCTGGCTGTCCACTATATCTTGTTATAACAACAGAATTAACATCTAGATCATAGCTTCTTAAATCATCTATAAGTCTTAAAACGTCTATATCATATGTTATTCCAAAATCGCCTCTTATTTTATTTCTTTCTATATCTCCAGCATATACACAAATTATTATTTCAGCTTTATCTCTTAATTTATGTAATAATTTTATTTTTGCATTTTCATCAAAACCTGGTAAAACTCTTTTTGCATGTAAATCAAAAAGTAATTTTCCTCCAAATTCTAAATATAATTTATCGTAGTTATTCACTCTCTCTAATATATATTTTGATTGTTCTTCTAAATATTTTACATGATCAAATCCTATTTTCATATTCCACTCCTATTTATATATAATTCATTTAAATTAATAAGCTATATTATTACACAATATCTTACTATTGTAAATTCTATTTATTAAACATTATTAATGGAATTCTATCTATTTTCTGTATTTAACTTTATTAAATTCCTATTATAAAAGACTTCTAAGTATATCTCTATTAAATTTTTTTTAAATAAATAACCTCTATAATATTTTCATATTATAGAGGCTTATATCATTTTATTTATTTATAAATTCTTTTTCTTCTATATTAATTGATTCTTTTTCTATATTACTTAATGTCTTCTTATAAAATATTACAAAACATATTACTGTAGTTAAAGCTGATATAACATCTGAAAATGGTTCTGCACATAATGTACCCATTAATTTATTTTCAAATATATTAGGAAGAATAAATGCTAATGGGATTAATAAAATTATTTTTCTTAATAAAGCCAACATAAGTGAGACTTTTGCTTGTCCAAGTGCTAAGAAAGTTTGTTGGCATGCAACTTGTGCTCCAAACATAAAAATTCCAGCAAAGAATATTTTCATACTCCATGAACCAATTTCAACTAACTCTGGATTATTATTAAATAATCTTACAAACATCTCTGGAACTCCCATAAGTAAAATCCACATTCCTATTGTATAAATTAAACTACAAATAAGTAAAAGCTTAAAAGTCTTTTTTACTCTTTCTATATTTTTAGCACCAAAATTATAGCTAATTATCGGTTGTGCTCCTTGAGATAACCCAATTATAGGTAAAGTTATTATTTGCATTACACTAGACATAATTGTCATTGCACCTATTGCAAGATTTCCTCCATATTTTAAAAGTTGATTATTCATTACTATTAAAACTAAACTTTCAGTTGATTGCATTATAAAAGGTGATACTCCAAGTGCTATAACTCCAAGCATTATATTTTTTTCAGGTTTTAAATATTCTTTTCTTATTTTTAAAATACTCTTATTCCCAAATAAAAATTTTAAAACCCATATTGCTGATACTAATTGTCCTATTACTGTTGCAAGAGCTGCTCCTTTAACACCTAAATTTAATCCAAAAATAAATATTGGATCTAGAATTATATTTATTATAGCTCCAATCATAACTGTTGCCATTGATATTTTAGCAAATCCTTGAGTAGTAATAAAAGGATTCATTCCAAGTGCTATTTGTACAAAAATTGTTCCAATAAGGTATATAGTTAAATAATTTTCAGCATATACTATTGTTTCATTAGTTGCTCCAAAAGCATTTAATATTGGAATTTTAAAAATTAAAAATCCTATTGTTAAAATTATTCCCATCAAGATAAGTGATGAAAAGCTATTACTCATTATTTTTTCAGCACCATCATTATCTTTTTCTCCCATTTTTATTGCTGCAAGTGGTGCAGCTCCCATTCCTATTAAAGCACTACACGCTGATACTATCATAATTATTGGAAATGCAACTCCAACTCCTGCTATTGCAAGTTCTCCCGAAGACATTCTTCCAATAAAAATTCTATCAATAATATTGTACAGTACATTTACTATTTGAGCTATTATTGCTGGTAAAGCTAAACTAAATAAAAGTTTACTTATTTTACCTGTACCTAAGTCAGTATTTTTCTCCATCTCTAATCCCTTCTTTCATCTTTTATTAATATTATACATTATTTGTTAACTTTTTCAAAGGTAATAAATATCCCTTGTTAAAATAAAAAGTCTTATAGTGTTTAAACTATAAGACTTTTCTATAAAAATTATTTTTTATATTTTTCTATAAATTTTCTAATTCTTCTTATTCCTTCTATTAAATCTTCTGTTGAAGATGCATAGCAAGCTCTTATATATCCTTCTCCACATTCTCCAAAAGCACTTCCTGGAACTGCTAAAACTTTTTCTTCCATTAAAAGTTTTTCGCAAAATTCATCTGATGTCATACCAGTAGATTTTATACATGGAAAAACATATAAAGCTCCTAATGGTTCAAAGCAACTTAATCCCATTTCTCTAAATCCTTCAACAAGAATTCTTCTTCTTCTATTATATTCATTACTCATTTTTCTAACACTTTCATCACCATTTTTAAGCCCTTCAATTGCAGCATATTGAGCTGTTGTTGGTGAACACATTATTCCATATTGGTGAATTTTTTTCATAGCTTGTATTATCGCTTTATCTCCACAAGCATATCCAAGTCTCCATCCTGTCATTGCATAAGCTTTTGAAAAGCCATTTATAACTATTGTCTTATCTTTTACTTCTTCAAAAGATGCTATAGAAACATGTGGTTTATCATAAGAAAGCTCTGCATATATTTCATCTGAAAGTATTATTACATTTTTATCTTTTAATACATCAACTATTTCTTTTAGTTCATCTCTTGTCATTATTGCACCAGTTGGATTATTAGGAAATGGTAATATAACAATTTTAGTTTTTTCTGTTATAGCTTCTTCTAATTGTTCTTTAGTAAGCTTAAAATTATTTTCCTCTTTTAAATTTATTATTACTGGAGTTCCTCCAGCAAAAGCTGTACATCCTTTATATGCAACAAAACTTGGTTCAGGAATTATAACTTCATCTCCCTCTTCTACAAGAGCTCTAATTGCTAAATCTATTCCTTCACTTCCACCTACAGTAACTAATATTTCATTATCTGGATTATAAGATATATCAAATTTTCTATATAAATAGTTACTTATTTCATTTCTTAATTCAATAAATCCTGCATTAGATGAGTAATGGGTATGTCCTTTTTCAAGAGAATAAATTCCAGCTTCTGTTATGTTCCAAGGAGTTACAAAATCTGGCTCTCCTACACCTAAAGAAATAACTCCTTCCATTTCATTTACCATATCAAAATATTTTCTAATACCTGATGGAGGCATTTTTTTTACTTTATCAACTATCATATCTTCTAAAATCATATAAATATGACCTCTCTTTCTTTTGATTGTTTATCTTTAAATATTCTTCCGTGATCTTTATATTTTTTAAGCACAAAGTGAGTTGCTGTTCCTTGAACATATTCTTGAACTGCTAATTTTTCTGAAACAAACATAGCAACCTCTTTCATTGTTTTACCTTCTACTATAACTGTTAAATCAAATCCTCCAGAAGACATTAAATAACATGCTTTTACTTGAGAAAATTTATATATTCTTTCAGCTACTTTATCAAAACCTTGACCTCTTTGTGGTGTTATTCTAACTTCTATTAAAGCAGTAACAGTTTCCTTCCCTGTATTTTCCCAATTTATAAGAGTTGTGTATCCTGCAATTATATTTTTTTCTTCATAATCTCTAATAGCTTCTCTTACCTCTTCAACAGTTTTTCCTGCCATTGTTGCAATTTCTTTATCAGTATACCTGCTATTTTTTTCTAATATTTCTAATATTTCTTCCATACTCTAATTCTCCTTCACTACCTATTTTAAATATAAAAAGTCCCTTTCTAATTAAAGAAAGGGACGAATATTTCGTGGTACCACCCTAATTCAGAAGAAAAAAATTTTTCTTCTCTCATTATCCAATATAACGTTTGGAATTCGTTTTTACCTATTTAAGTATTACAACTTAGTTCTCAGTAAAAAAATTCATAGACTGCCTTCAAAAGATTATCTGCTAAGTCCCACCAAACCTTAGCTCTCTAAAAGATAATTTCCTTTTTACTTTTTCTAATCTCTATTTTTTTCCTTTTTATTTTTCTCTATTATATTCTTATCTAAATATAAATTCAATAGTTTTTTTTATTAAATTTTGATACCATATATTTATAAATTATTATTTTTTTAAAGGAAGTGTATATATATGTCTATAAAAACTAATTTTCATACTCATACTACAAGATGTCTCCATGCAAGTGGCTCTGATGAAGAATATGTATTAAAAGCAATAGAGCTTGGATATAAGACTTTAGGCTTTAGTGACCATGCACCTTACCCTGATAATAGACTTGGGCTTAGAATGAAATATAATGAATTAGATGAGTATTATTCATCTATTAACAATCTTAAAAAAAAGTATAAAAATGAAATAGAAATTTTAATAGGATTAGAAATAGAATATGATAAATCTGTACATTCATATTATGAAAAACTTTTAGAAAAATTTGATTATCTTCTTTTAGGTCAGCACGTTACTCCTCATAAAGGAAAGCTTATAAATAATTTTGAATTAACTAACACAGATGATTATATTCTTTATGCTGAATCTATAAACGAAGCTTTGGAAACTGGATATTTTCATATTTTAGCTCATCCAGATTTAGTTTTATTAAATCCATTTGCCTGGGATGAAAATTGTAATAAAGCCTGTGATATAATAGTTAAAGCTGCCAAAAAAAATAATATTATATTAGAACTTAATGCAAATGGTATAAATCGAGGACTTAAAGAATACCCTGATGGAATAAGATATCCTTATCCTAATAAAAAATTCTTTGAAAAAGTAAGTAAAGAAAATTTACCAGTTATAATTTCTGCTGATGCTCATAATCCAAATAACCTAGGGGCAGAATCTTTAAATATAGCATTAAATTTAGCAAAAGAATGGAATTTAAATATTGTAGATGATTTTAGAAATAAATAAAAAAAATCCCCTGTTAAATAGATTTTAATGGGATTTTATTTATCTATTTAACAGGGAATTATTTAATTAGAATAGCACTAGCTTAATATTACCAGTTTTTATCTCCGCATCCATTGCAGTTGTCATTCCATTCATAATGATTTTTGCAATCACAATCATCTTTGTGCCAATTACAGTCATCTTTGTTCCAGTTACAATCATCATTCCATTTACAATCATGATCAAAATCGAAGCAATCACAATCATCATCAGAGTCATCTGTACAAGGGCAAATATTTATTGTATTATTTTCTCTATAACATTCAATAGCTTTTATCATGAATGCATTTGCTCTCTTTAATTCTCTTTCTAATCCTTGGCTTAATTCTTTTGCTTCTCTACATAATTCATTAGCTTTAGCATCTATACAATCAGCTTTCTTTCTTAATTCTTGTGCTTTGCATCTTAATTTTTTTGATTCTTCTAACTTCTCAGTTATACATGCTTGTAATTTCATAGTTCTTGCAGCTAATTCTATAGCACAACGTTCTAATTTAGCACATTTTTTTATATTACAATTAGGTTTTATATTCATACTCATAATCGGTTTCTCCTTTTCCTTGGTAAAATTTTTTTATATCCTTGGTTAAAACTTTATTCTATATAATATATGAATACATAACCTTTATGTTTCCTAATTGTATTTATTTTATAATTTTTATCTTATTATCTTCTAAGCCTATTATATCTATATTTTTCTTTATATAATCTTTTATTATATTTAATATTTCATTATTTATTATTTCACCAGGACATAATAAAGGAATTCCCGGTGGATAAGGTACTATATGCTCTTTAGAAATTTTCCCAATTAAATTTTCATCTATAGGCATTTCTATAAATTCTTTATTTAAAATTTCATAAGGTTCATATTTTTTTTCTGGTATTTCTTCAATAAATCTACTATTTATAATAGAGTCAGATTTTATTTTTTCTAAATTTAAATTCTTTAAAGCTATATATAATTTTTCAAAATCTTCATCTATATTAAATGTAGAAAATATTAATACAACTCCTCTACTAAAGCTCATTTCACATTGAATTTTTTCTTTTCTTAAATATTCTAAAAGTTTTTCACCTGAATATTCTTTTTCTAAAATTATTACATATCTTGTTTTATCTATGCTATATCCTTTAGATAGGTCTTCTTCTGAATAAATATGTATACCTTCTATTTTTTCTATACATGCTCTCCATTTTTCACATCTTAATATTAATTCTTCATAATCTTTTTCTCCATAAACCTCCATATAATGTCTTCCATAATCTAGAGATGCCATTAAAAGATATGAAGGTGATGTTGTTGTAAGAGCGCTAAAATAAAAATCAACTTTTGGATTATTATCATTTACAATGAGATATCCCCCTTGTGTTAAAGAAGGTATTGTCTTATGAGCACTTAATATTACATAATCTGCTATAGAAGTTAAGCTTTTAGGTAATTTATTTGTGCAATTATAATGTGCTCCATGAGCTGAATCTATAATAGTTTTTATATTTTTCTTTTTAAGTTCTAATATAAGTTCTTCTATTTCATAACTAACTCCAAAATAATTTGGATATGTTAAAATAACACCTTTTACATTTTTATTTTTCTCTAATGCTATTTTTATATCTTTTATTGTAGGTGGAAGAAAAATATCTCTTTCTTTATCTACTATTCCTTTTATATATGAAACTTTTAATTTCTTTAAAATTAAAGCATTATAAATTGATCTGTGACAATTTCTTTCTACTAATACTTCATCACCTTCATCAAATGCAGAAAATATAGATATTATATTTGCTCCTGTACTACCATTTAAACTAAAATAAGCTTTCTTACAATCATAATATTTTTTTAAAAGCTCAGTAGCTTCTTTTATTATTCCTTCAGGATGATGTAAGTTATCTAATGGCTCTACTTCTGTAATATCTAAACTACCCATTTTTTCAAAGAATTCTCTTCCAACATAATCTTTTAAAAATGCTTTACCACATTTATTCCCTGGCATAGATAATATTAAGTTTTCTTCTTTATTATATTTTATTATTTCTTCAAGAATTGGAATTCTTCCCTCCATTAATTCTCATCTCCTAATTTTTACTTTGAATTATTTGAATACTTTTTTTACTAAAAAGTTTTGATACTAGTTCTTTTAAATGCTCTTTATTTATAAAATCTAATAAAACATCTTCATTTAAATATATTTTATAATCACCATGCATAGTATCATAAGTTGACAATTCTTTTGCTAAAATAATACTTTGTTCTTCTCTAAATAATCTTTTTAGCTTAAATCCTTTTATTAAATCTTCTAAATTTTCTTCTGAAAGATTATCTATTATATCTTCAATTTCATCTATAGATTCATTTACTATTTCTATAGCTTTATCTATATTACTATTTGAAGTTCCTAATATTATTTTATAAAGCTTTATACTCTTTTCATTTGCTATTTTAGGAATAACATCATATATAAGCCCTCTTTCAGTTCTAAGTTTATTAAATAATACTGAATTTATTCCATTACTAAAAAGCTCATTAAAAACTCTTAAAACTTTTATTTCATCTTCATTTAAATCTTCTATTGGAAAAATAAATTGGATTTTTGCAGAAGATATTCCATCTCTAAAATCTCGATATACTCCTTCTTTAAAAGTTTTATATTCTGGCTTTTTTAATTTTACATTTTCTCGTCCTTCCCACTCTCTAAAAATTTTCCACACTTTATATTTTACTTCATCAAAGTCCATATTACTTACAACTGAAATAGTGGTATTTCCTGGAAAATAAAATTTATCATAAAAATCTTTTATATCATCTAATGTTATCTTTTCTAAATCTTCCATTCTTCCTATAATAGGATATTTTATTCTTCTTTCCTCAAATGTATTAAAAAATTGTTTGTCTTCCACGAATTGTTCTAATTCTTCATCCCATTCTCTTAATTCTTCTTTTATAACATCCATTTCCTCTTTAAAACCATTTTCAGGAAATACAGGATTTAATAAAATATCTGAAAATATTTTTATTCCTGTTTCAAAGTCTTCTTCTAATAATGTTCCATAATATATTACATAAGGATAGTTTGTCATAGCATTATTAAATCCAAACACCTTGCTTAAATCACGATTTATTTCATTTTCTTTTCTATTTTTAGTTTCTTTAAAAATCATATGTTCTGTTGCATGAGCTAATCCATACAATTCTTCTTCCATATCAGCTCCAGCATTTATTGAAATACAAACTGATGTAAGATTTGTTTCTCTTTTTTTATAAACAAGCTTTAACCCATTAGCAAAAATATGTTCTTGCATATATATTTCACCTTTTATCTAAATAATTTTAAATAATCCTTTCCTTAAAATAAAAATAGGTGAAGCAAAAGCTTCACCTAAATTATATACTATATAAAAATTTTTATTCAACAGCCTTTAATGCAATAGCACATTCAATTCTCTTCTTTTGCATTTTACATCCAATTTCATATGGTATTTTTATGTCACCATTAAATGCGAAGTTATTTGATTGACATCCACCACTACAGTAGAATCTTGCCCAACAATCTTTACATTTTGGTTTATTGTATATATGAGCTTTTTTAAATGTTTTACCCATTTCTGCATCATAAGTATCATCAAATATTGATCCTAATTTAAATTCTTCTTTACCAACAAATTGGTGACATGGATAAACATCTCCTTGAGGAGTTATAGCAACATATTCAAATCCTGCTCCACATCCTGAAATTCTCTTATAAACACATGGTCCACCTTGAAGATCTATGTTGAAGTGATAGAAGTTAAATTCATCTCCTTCTCTCTTTCTTCTAGCCATTTCATCAAAAAGCTTATCATAGTTTTCAAATATTTCTTCTAAATGCTCTTCTTTTAATGCAAGAGGATGTTCCTTTTCAAGAACTACTGGTTCTATTGAAATTTCTTTGAATCCTTGATCTGCCATATACATAGCATCTTTAAAGAAATCTAAGTTTTCTGCAGTAAATGTTCCTCTTACACAGAAATGTTTGCTCTTATCTCTTTTTTCTACCATTTGTTTAATCTTAGGTAGAATTTGATCATGTGAACCCTTACCATCTATTCTTATTCTAACTTTATCATTAACTTCTGGTCTTCCATCTAATGAAAGGATTATATTACCCATTTCTTTATCTATGAAGTCCATTTTTTCTTCATCAAGAAGAGTAGCATTTGTAGTCATTGTAAATCTAATATTCTTATTCCATTTTTCTTCGTTTTCTCTAGCATAAGCTATTATTTCTTTTACAGTATCCCAGATCATAGTTGGTTCTCCACCAAATAAATCTACTTCTACGTTTCTTCTTGGTCCACTTCTTCTAACTACATATTCTAAAGCTTTTTTAGCAGTTTCTAAGTCCATAACTCCTTTATGTCCGTTATATTCCCCTTCATCTGCAAAACAATATTTACATCTTAAGTTACATGAATGAATGATGTTTAAACAAACAGCTTTTATGTAGTCTCTATCATCCATAGAGCTGTGAGCTATATCTTCATACATATCCATTGAATAAAGAACTCCTTCTTTTACAAGTTCTTTTAATTCATCATACGCTTCAGCAATTTCCGCTTCGTCATATTTTCCACTTAATTTTTTTAAAACTTCTTCTTTAGTTTCTAATTTTTTTTCTTCAACAATATCATAAACTAGCTCGTCTACAACGTGAACTGCTCCTGTATTAACATCTAAAACAAAGAATTCGTCTCCTTGTTTAAATTTATGAATTAATGACATTTTTAAACTCCTCCTAATTTATAAAACATTTCAGTATATATTAAAATTTTTCGTAATAGAGTTGACTAATAAAACTTTTAAACAATAAATTTCTTAAAATAAGCAGTAACTTTTTAAAAGTTACTGCTAAATTAATTAAGCTTCACACTCTAAGTTAGCAACTGTGCATGAAGTTTTACAAGCTGATTGACATGAGTTAGCACACTCTTTACAACCTGGCTTCTTTAAGCTGTTCTTTATGTTTGTTTTGTTTATAGTTTTTATGTGTTTCATATAATTAATCCTCCATATATTAAAGAATAACATATACGATTATAACATAAAAATTTTTCTACTTCTATATTATTTTACTTTGCTATACATTTTTAAGTAAAATTTAATGTTATTATATTAATAACCTTTTACTTCATTTATATTATGTTTTATAATCTATCTCTAGCTTTATATTATAATTTCTTAATATCTGTTTTGTTCATATTATATTCATATATATCTGATAGAATCTATCTAAAAGTTGTTTTATAAATAAATTTATACTAAAGAAAACCTTTAGAAAACATACAGTTTATCTATGCTTTCTAAATTTTTTCTGCTTTTAGTTATAAATTCACTAAAAATTATTGTTACTTTTTTATTAAGAAATTATTTTGAAATAATTTTGACTTAAAAAAGTAATAAAATAGTTAAGATAAAAGTCTTTAACTTTAAGGAGGACGTATGGAATTTTCGAATAAAAAATTACAAAAAGCATTTGAATACTATGAACAGGGTAAATATAAAGAAGCATTAAAAATTTGTAGTAAAGTTTTAAATAAAGAATATAACAATGAAGACGCATTAACTTTAGAAGGTGAAGTATTATTTAAATGTGGAAGAATAGATGATGCTATAATAACTTGGAAAATAAATGCGGAATATAATAATAATGAGTTAGCTAAAAAACATTTAGCTAGAATTGATAGCGGAGTTAAAGAAATGGCTTTAAGCTATACAAGCATTTACTCTGAAGATGAAGAATATAAAAGATTAATAATAGATGCATATAGAGAATCTAAAAAAGAAGAAGAAAAAACAGAAAATAAAGAACAAGAACCTGTTGAAAATAAAGAAAAAACAGAAAATGAAAGTAACAAAAATGAAAAAAATGAAAATGATGAAACAGTTAAAGACGAATCAATAAAAGTTACTTCAAGTAATTCTAAATCAGAATCTGTAGAAACTAAAGATTCTTCTAAAGAAGATTTATCTAAAAATGAAATTACAGAAAAAGAGCCTGAAGTTGAAAAAATAGTAACTCCTTCAGAAAATGTTACTATTAATGAAGTAACTCCTGTTGAAAAAGAATCTGTTGAAGAAAAAGTTTCATCTTTTAAAGAAGATGTTATAAAAGAAGAAGCATCTCCTGTAAAAGAAGAAAAAATTAATAATGATGTTAAAAAAGAAGAAGTTTCAAATGATTCTGAACCTAAAGTTGATGTCATTAAAAGAGAATCTTCTAATGAATTAAAAAGAACTAGAGTTGAAAAACACTGCAATGCTAAAAATAGTTTTAATAAAAAAATTGTTGCTGTCATTGTAGCTGCTGTTATTGTTATCGGAGGTGGAGTTGCTATTTATAAAAATAGTCCTTCAAAGCCCGCTTCTGAAAAACCAAAAGTTGAGGTTCCTAAAATAGATTGGTCAAACTTTAATTCAGATGTACAAACAGCAATAAATAATCAAAACTATCCAAAGCTTTATGCTTTATTAACTCAAGCTCCTGAAAATAAAGTCCCTCAAGCTGAACAAGCTTCATATCAAGCTGGTTTAAAAGCTATGGATGAAAATGGTGTACAATACTTCTATGATCAAGGTATGAATTACTATAACCAAAAACAATATCAACAAGCTATAGATTCATTCCAAAAAGGACTTAAATTTGCACAAAATAATTACTTAGCACCTCATTTAACTTACTTTATTGGTGCTTCATATTCTGGTCTTGGTGATCATCAAAAGGCTGTAGAATATTATAAACTTTACTTAAAGAACTTCCCTAATGATGATATTTATAATTCAGGATGTCTTTATGTATTAGCTAAATATTACTACGCTCAAGGATATGTTAAAGAAGCTCAAAACTATGCAAATCAGCTTCAAAGCAAATATCCAAATTCACCTTATAATAATACTGATATATCTAATATATTAAATAATAAATAATATCTAAAATTTATAAAAGGTTACTTTAACTACAAAAGTAACCTTTTATATTTTTTCAAATTTTATAATAAAAAAGTAAAAAAAAATTAACACTATTATAAAGCTTTATTTTATCTTATTAAGGAAATATATAGTATAATTGTAATTATGCTTATTAAAAATTTGTTTATATTTGTATAAAAATATAAATTTTTCGGAGGTGCAGAATGGATAGAAATATTCAACGTGAAGAAATTGAGAAAATATACGGTAAAATTAGTCCGTTTGAATTTAAAAACAAATTAATAAGTCTTGCTACTGAAGAAAAAGGAGCTCGTACTTTATTAGATGCTGGTAGAGGTAATCCTAACTGGACTTGTGCCACTCCTCGTCAAGCATTTTTTACATTTGGCCAATTCGCAGTTGAAGAAACTCAAAGAACATGGCAAAACTGGGATTTAGCTGGTATGCCTAGCAAGTCTGGAATCTATGAAAGATTTTTAAATTATATTAAGGAAAATCCTAATATGCCTGGAATTGAACTTTTAAAAGATATGATTGAATACGGAATAAATAATAAAGGCTTCACTCCTGATGATTGGGTTTTTGAATTAGCTGATGGGATTATTGGAGATAACTATCCTTTCCCAGATAGAATGTTAAATCATATAGAACAAATAGTTCATGACTATCTTATTCAAGAAATGAAATATAGAAATGAAAAAGATGATAAATTTAATATTTATGCAGTTGAAGGTGCTACTGCCGCTATGTGCTATCTTTTTGATTCTTTAAAAGTTAACCATCTTTTAAATGAAGGAGATACTATAGCTATTATGACACCTATTTTTACTCCATACTTAGAAATTCCTATTTTACCAAATTACAATTTAAATGTTGTAAAGATCCAAGCTAGTGAAGAAAGTACTTCTGGAGTACATACTTGGCAATACCCAAAAGAAGAATTAGATAAACTTAAAGACCCTAATATAAAAGCTTTATTTATAGTTAATCCAAGTAATCCTCCATCAATTGCACTTAGCGATAGATGTAGAAACCATATAGTTTCTATAGTTCAAGAATATAATCCAAATTTAATAATAATTTCTGATGATGTTTATGGTACATTTGTAGAAGGTTTCCGTTCACTTATGAATGATCTTCCATACAATACAATTGGTGTTTATTCATTCTCTAAATATTTTGGTGTTACAGGTTGGAGACTTGGAACAATAGCTTTACACGAAAAAAATATTTTAGATAAATTAATAAGAGAACTTCCTTCAGAGCATAAAGAAACTCTAAACAGAAGATATGGTGATATGTGCAAAGACCCTTCAACAGTTCCATTTATAGATAGAATAGTTGCTGATAGTAGACAGGTAGCATTAAATCATACTGCTGGACTTTCTACTCCACAACAAGTTCAAATGGCATTTTTCTGTATGTTTGCATTACTTGATAAAGCAAATAGATATAAAAATAAAACAATAGATATATGTCATCATAGACAAAAGCTTCTTTTTGAAGGTCTTGATTTAGAATTACCAAAAAATAAATATGATGCAGCATATTACACTCAATTTGATCTTTTAGAATGGGCAAATAAATATTATGGATCAGAATTTGCAGCTTATCTTCAAAAGTATCATAAGCCATCTCATATACTTTATAGATTAGCACAAGAATCTTCAATAGTTCTTTTAAGTGGTAGTGGATTCCAAGGTCCTGAATGGTCTATAAGAATATCACTAGCAAACTTAAATGATAATGCTTACTCAAAAATAGGTAATGTATTACATAATATTCTTGAAGAATTTGTTAAAGCTTGGGAAGAAACAAAACAACAATAAAAAAATAGGCACTACTTAGTGCCTATTTTTTATTGTTCTGAATTTGTTTGATCTGAATTTGTTTGTTCTGGATTTGATATTACTTTAAATGCATATCCTTGATTTTTATAATACTCTATTAATTTTGGTAATGCTTCAACAGTTGTTTTTTTAGCTGCTGCATCATGCATTAATAAAACAACATGTTCTTTATTCGCAGATTCTTTAATTGCTGTATTTATAAGTCTATTTGGTGCAATTCCATTTCCTGTTGCATCTCCAGTTTCAGCATCCCAATCAATTGAAACTACTCCTGTTTCCTTTAAAGCTTCTTTTAAAGCATTTAAGTTTTTGTCATGATAATAAACTCTTGACATATATCCTCCAGGCATTCTTAAAACTCTTGTATTAAAGTTATCCCCTAAGATATTTCTCATTATTTTATCAGTTTCTGCTATTTCTTTCATAAATACATTTACATTTACGTTATTTGATGGATATAATTTATGGAAATTATGTGAGTATGTATGGTTTGCTATAGCATTTCCACTTTCATATATATCTTTTAAATATTCTCTATTTTCACTTGAATTTTCTAAATTACTTCCTAAAGCAAAAAATGTTGCATGTACTCCATATTGTTTAAGTATCTTTAATATTTTAGGAGTATTTTGACTTGGTCCATCATCAAATGTTAAAAATACCTCTTTTTCATTATTTACTCTTGCTTTTGAATTTAACATTGTAAATACTTGATTTGCTGGAACTGCATAACTTTTTGCACTTTCTATTATATTTGATCCTTGTTCTGGATATCCATATTTATTTTCAGTAACAACTTCTTTATTTTGTGATTTTTGATCTTGATTTTGAACATTTTGATTATTTTCTAAAGTTTTAGTATTATCTATAGGCTTGTCCTTAGCTTTTGCTTCTACAAAATGCATAACCCCCCCTATTATCACTACTAATGCTACAACTACACCTATCACTACTACTTTAAAATTTACATTTTTTCTTTTTTTATATCTAGCCACTATTATTCCCCTCCGTCTAGTCTTCCTTATGACATAATTCTACTATTTGTACTTATAAAAAAAGTTAAAATTTTAATACATTTGGTCAATATTTAATTAATTTTTTGTAATTTTTATAACATTTTTATACACTTCATTATTCTCCTACGTTTTTCTCATATAAATTAGCAACAAAATTAAACTTATATTTATCTTCTACAGCATTATACTCTTCTTTCCCCATATTATTTTTATATTTTAATATTAAATACTCTCCATTAGAATTTAAAACTCTATAATCATAAGGATCATCATTAAAACTTACTTGTGCTAAAACTTTAACGGTATCATAACTTCTAGTTTCGCTATTATAAAGTCTAGTCATATAATTTGTAAAAAGTATAAAATTATATGTTTTCTTATCACAATCTGTTACTTTTCCTATTTCACTACAAGCCATACAACTTTTAAATGGACATTCAATCATACATTTTAGACATTTACAACTACTACATTTAACTAATTTATTTAAATTCTTTTTATAACTATCTTTATATAACTCTAGTCCATTTATTAAACTTTGAATTTGCTCAGAACTTAATAAATCTTTTTCTACAAAAAGTACTTTTTTCTTTTTTGAAATCTCTGTTTCAGCATTTTGTACCATAGTCATATATTTATCTAATAACTTAATATTTTTGAAAAAATATCTACTTTCTATATCTGTTCCTTCTTTAAAATCATCAATATCATCTAAAGCAAAAGTTATATCTGAAAAAACTCTACCATATGTTTTCTTTTCTTTTTGTATGTATTCTTTAGCTACTGTACTATTCATAAAAAATCACCTCTTAAATATTTTATTCTAATTTATTATATTTTTCTACAAAGCAAATAAATTTTATTTAATTAAATATAATTTAATTTGTATTTTACTTGAAAAAACTTTATCATTAATTTAGTTTAAAAAATATGGAGGCAAATATATAATGAAGCGCAAAACTAATTTATTTATTAAACTAGCTATCATATTTGTTTTTTGTATAGGAATTTTCTCTTCATTTAAGTGGACAAACACTTATGCTTTTAGTTTTGGTACTAGCTCAAGTTATAGTTCATCTAACTATACTAATGAAGATGGAAGTTCATCTAGCACAAGCGTAGGATTTCCTTCTTCAAATAGGTCAAATTCTAATTTTAGCACTTCTAATAAGTATAGTTCATCTTATAACAACGAATCTGAAAATTTTAGTGGAAGATCTAACTCTAACTTTAGTACTTCTAATAAATATAGTAATTCTGGACCTAGTGGAAATTCTAACAATTATAATGAATCTAATTATAGTAACAGTAGCAGTAGTAGTAATAACAACAATAATTCTAGTAGTGGATTTAATATTTTTGGTAATATTAGAAGGCATCACTCAAGTATGCCAATGTTTAATTTTGGAATGCCTGGCTACAGATCACACAGACATTTTACTTTTTTAGGTGGATCACATTTCTTTAAAATAATTTCTGTATTAGCAGTAATTATAATAATAATCTTATTATTTTATTTCTTCTTTCTTTAGTTATTACTAATATGTAAATTATAAAAATAGATATTTTTTTTTATAAAATTTGTATTATAATCTTATAAAAAGGAGGAATATTAAATGAGTATATTTAATAGAATTTCAAATATGGTAAAAGCTAAGGCTAATTCAGCTCTTGATGAAATGGAGAATCCAATTGAATTATTAGATCAAAAAATCAGAGATATGGAAGAGTCTTTAAATAAAGCTAAAATTTCTTCTGCCCAAATTTTTGGAAACTTAAAAGCAATTGAAAAAGAAATGAATGAGGCTAAAGAAGCTTCTAATGATTATGATAGTAAAGTTAGATTAGCTATGTCTAAAGGAAATGAAGAACTAGCAAAAAAAGCTCTTAAATTAAAATTAGATTCAGATAAAAAATATGAAAGTTTAAAAACTTCTTATGAATCATTAGAAAAGAAATCTGATACATTAAAACAAAATCTTTCTTCTTTACAAGAGGAACTAGATAAAACTAGAAGCTATAGAGATGAAGCAGTTGCTAGACTTAATACTGCTAATGCTTCAAAGCAAATAAATGAAATCATGGCTAACGTTCAAAGTAAAGATAATTCAATAAATTTAGATGATATTGAAAGAAAAATAGCTAAAAAAGAAAGTTATGCCGAAGGTCTTGAGTCTTTAAAAACTCCATCTCTTGAAGATGAATTTAAAGCACTTGAAGAATCCAGTTTAGAAGAAGAATTAAACAAATATAGATAGCTTACATAACCTTAATGAATTATATAATTCATTAAGGTTATTTTTAATTTAAACTCATAATATTTTATGAACTTTTTTTTAATAAATCTATTTTTTATAACTCCGAAAATCAAGATAATTACAAATTATATATAACTGTCAAAATTAAAAATAATTCTCTATTTATTTTAATATAAGAAATAATATATATATATTATTCATATTTAAAGTTAAAAGCTTTATTTTAGTAATTTTATTCATTAAAAATTATCAATTGCATTTTTATTTTTCTATCTCTATCTAACCCATTGAAAACTCTAACTTTATATACAGAATAAACTTCATATTATATAGTAAATACTAGAATTTCTATGTATTTTAAAGTATTATGCTAATTTTATTAATAAAAATGGATTTAACGACTATTTTTATCTATTTTTTTGTTTTAATTAATCTTTTATATAACGGTATAATCTTTCTGTGATAAGTCAATAATCTTATTATAGATAAAGATAGATTTAAAATTTAAACAAGAGGTGAATAAAATGGCAATGGATAAAGCGATTGTAAAAAAATTCTGTAAGAACTTAAGTGATATGCCTTTCACTTTAAAACTTTGGGATGGAGAAGAAATAAATTATGGTGAAGGAGATCCTAAATTCAAAGTTATTATAAATGAATTCCCTTCAAAAAAAGAACTTTTAGCCGATGCAAGTATAGCTCTTGGAGAAGCTTATATGGATGGTAAAATAGAACTTGAAGGAAATTTACAAGAAATTTTTGAAAGTATGATGAGAAGAAGTGAAAGTTTCTTAAATGAAAGTACTCTTTTAAAATTTGTTGGTAAAATAGCTTCAAACTCAAGATCAAAATCAAAATCTGATATAGCTAGTCACTATGATATAGGTAATGATTTCTATAGCATTTGGTTAGACGAAACTTTAAGTTATTCATGTGGATATTTTAAAAATGAAGATGACTCTCTTTATGATGCCCAGATGAATAAAATCCACTACATCCTAAAAAAATTAAATCTTGAAGAAGGTCAAACTCTTCTTGATGTTGGTTGTGGATGGGGATACCTTTTAATAGAAGCTGCTAAACTTTATAAAGTAAAAGGTTTAGGAATAACTTTAAGTGAAGAACAATACAAAAAAGCAAATGAAAGAATAAAAACTTTAGGTCTTGAAGATTTAGTTGAAGTTAAATTAATGGACTACAGAGATCTTAAGAAAAGTGGACTTGAATTTGATAGAGTTGTAAGTGTTGGTATGGCTGAACACGTTGGTCACAATAACCTACCACTTTACTTCGAAAATATTCAAGCAGTTCTTAAAAAAGGTGGATTATTCTTACTTCACAACATAACTAACCCTGTTGAAGTTGTAGGAAATGGATGGATAACTAAGTATATCTTCCCAGGTGGATACTTACCAACATTAAGAGAAGAGCTTAATATTGCTGCTGAACTTGACTTTAGAACAATAGATATTGAAAGCTTAAGACGTCATTATATGAAAACTCTTATGCATTGGTTAGAAAACTTTGAAAATAACATTGATAAAGTTGAAAAAATGTTTGATCAAAGATTTATAAGAATGTGGAGAGTATATTTAGCTGCATGTGCTGCTGGATTCCACTACTGGACTATAGATATTCACCAAATCTTATTCTCAAAAGGAACTAATAACGATCTTCCAATGACTAGAAAATATCTTTACGAAGATTAATATATAAATACAACCTCTTTACACCAAATACAAGCTTAAAAGCTAGTGATTAAATTTAATCACTAGCTTTTATAATTTTTATTTTTTCCTATATTAACTAAAAATTCAAGATAAAATAATTTATTTTTATAAATTTATTTTTATATAAAGTTTTGATATAAAAAAACGTATTAAAAGCTTAGTTTTTTATACATTTTTCCTTATTTCTCTTTGCATATTTTACTTTTTGGGGTATACTAAATTAGAGAGAAATATATGTAAAAAGCATCTAATTCTCAAATTAAAAATAATTTATAGTATATGGAGGTTTTGTACATGTTAGTTTCAGCAAAAGAAATGTTACAAAAAGCTAGAGAAGGTAAGTATGCTGTTGGTCAATTCAACATCAACAACTTAGAATGGACTAAAGCTATACTTTTAACTGCTCAAGAAAATAACTCACCTGTTATCTTAGGAGTTTCAGAAGGTGCAGGAAAATATATGACAGGATATAAAACAGTTGCCGCTATGGTTTCTGCTATGATAGAAGAATTAAATATAACAGTTCCTGTTGCTTTACACTTAGATCACGGTAGCTACGAAGGAGCTAAAAAAGCTATTGAAGCTGGATTCTCATCAATCATGTTTGATGGATCACATTATGCAATAGAAGAAAACATTGAAAAAACTACTGAATTAATCAACATCACTAATGCTAAAGGATTATCTTTAGAAGCAGAAGTTGGATCAATCGGTGGAGAAGAAGACGGAGTTATCGGTGCTGGAGAAATAGCAGATGCTAACGAATGTAAACAAATAGCTGATTTAGGAGTTTCAATGTTAGCTGCTGGTATTGGAAACATCCATGGACAATACCCTGCAAACTGGGCTGGATTAGATTTCGAAGCATTAGCTAGAATCAACGAAGCTACTGGAAACATGCCTTTAGTTTTACACGGTGGTACTGGAATCCCAGATGATATGATTAAAAAAGCTATATCATTAGGAGTTGCTAAAATCAACGTTAATACTGAATGTCAATTAGTATTCGCTGCTGCAACAAGAAAATACATTGAAGCTGGTAAAGATTTAGAAGGAAAAGGATTCGACCCAAGAAAACTTCTTGCTCCTGGATTTGAAGCTATCAAAGATATCGTTAAAGAAAAAATGGTATTATTCGGATCAGTTAACAGAGCTTAATTTATCCAATTTAAAAAGCACTCAAATTGAGTGCTTTTTTGTATTTATAAATATACTTTTTATTAAAATTTTCTATACTCTTTATTTTCTAACTTCCTAACATAAATTATAATTTCTTAGATAATATACATCTTCTTAACCCACCATATTTTTCTTTCTCTTTTTCAATTTTATATTCTCTTTTTATAAAACTATTTAAACTATAAGGATTATCAGGAGATACTGTAGACATAATTAACTCCATATTTTCTTTCTTAGCTAAATCTTCTATAATTCCACATATTTTCACTTGCAATTTATTTCCTCTATAAGCTTTATGAACTATAGTTGATTCTACTTGAGCTACTTTCAATAAGTCATCTCCACTTATATTTATGTCATAACCGTAATTTTCTTTATTTTTTCCTAATTTGCAGTAAACTCCCATACCTATAAGTTCATTATTTTCATTAAAACATCCAACAATCTCTCCCATTTCTCCTGTAAACCTCATAATTGATTCTTTTGACGTTGGATAATATAAATCTTTATTTGAAAGCCATTCTATTACTTTATCTTGTAAATCCATAACTTTATCTAATTCATCATTTTTTACAAGCCTTATAACTCCATTTTCTAATGTATTTTTCTCTTTATTTTTAAGCTGTACTTTTATATTCAATTTAATTCCTCCATTATCATTTAATTTTTATATTACTATTTAATTTTAATATTGCTTCATTCATTCTTTTAATTTTTGTTTCCTCTTTCTTTGCCCCTGTTATCCAAAGAATATATTTTCTTTTATTACTATAAGATAATGTTTCAAAAAATTCTTTTGCCTTTTTCTCTTTTTCCAAAAGTTCTTTAAACTCCTTTGGTATTTCAACTATTCTTTCTTCTTTATCTTCTTCTATTGTTACATCTATAATATCACCAAAAGTTTTATTTAAACTCTTTCTTATAGCTTTCGTTATACCTAAAATGTGGCAGTCTACTCCCATTTTAACAATTGAGCCCTTATATTCTATACCATCAAAAGTTGCTTTTACTTTTACTCTTTTTGCATTATATTTTTCTTCTACATTAAAAGGTATTTTTATATATGATGCATCTTTACCTTCTACTTTCAAAATTTCTGATTTAAACTTTTCCATATTTTTGTTTAATCTCACTTTCATTTATTATCTCTATAAATTCTTTTACTAATTATATCAAAAATAATTACCTAAAATATTACTTTTAAATTTGTTTTATAAAAAAAGAGTATATTATCTAAAGATAATATACTCTAATTTCTTTATTTATTTGCTACTATAAGCATTTCTCTTAATACTTTACATGCAACTGCTGTTGAAGTACCTGATGTATCATATTGTGGTGATAATTCATTTATATCTATTCCAACTATATTATTTAATTTTCTAAACTCAAGTATTCCATTCATAAGTTCCTTAAATGTTATTCCTCCAGCTTCTGGAGTTCCTGTCCCAGGAAATATTGATGGATCAAGAACATCTAAATCTATTGTAATATAAACTGGCTTATCTTTAATTTTTTCTACCACTTTATCTAAATTATCTAGATTGAATTTATTAGTATACATATGATCTTTTGCCCAATAGAATTCATCTCTTTCTCCTGAACGAATACCAAATTGGAATATTCTATTATCTCCTACTAAATCCCATACTCTACGAATAACTGAAGCATGTGATAATTTTTCTCCTAAGTAATCATCTCTTAAGTCTGTATGAGCATCAAAATGTATTACATGTACATCTGGATATTTATTAAATATAGATTTAAATGCACCTAAAGTTACTAAGTGCTCTCCGCCTATCATAAGTGGAGTTTTTCCATCATTTAAAACTTTAGCTGTATATTCCTCTATCATATCTAAAGCTTTAGTTGTATTTCCAAATGGTATATCTAAATCTCCTCCATCATAGATAGAAAGATCATAAAGATCTACATCTTGATATGGACTATAGCTTTCAAGGCCATAAGATTCACTTCTCATTACTTTACTTGCAAATCTAGTCCCTGGTCTAAAAGAAGTTGTTCCATCAAAAGGTGCGCCAAATACTACTGTAGTTGCTTCGCTATATTCACATTCGCACCCAATGAAAGTTTCTATATTTCTATTCATGTACGCTTTCTAACATTTCTTTAACATAGTTTGGTAGTGCGAAGCATCCTCTGTGTAAATCTGTGTTATAGTACTTAGTTTTTAATCCTAAATCATTCCATTTTTCCACATCAGCTTTTAAAGGATCATATTTTTTTGAAGCAAATCCAAATAACCAATGTCCTGATGGATAAGTTGGAATATGAGCTTGATATACTCTACAAACTGGGAAGCATTCCTTAATTCTCTTATGTGCTCTCTTCATTGATTTAGCATATGCTTCATAATATGGACTTTCATGTTGGTTAACAAGTATTCCATCTTCTTTTAATGCTTTAAAACAGTTTCCATAAAACTCTCTTGTAAATAATCCTTCTCCTGGTCCAAATGGGTCAGTTGAATCAACTATTATTAAGTCATATTTATTTTCTACTGATCTTACAAATTTTAATCCGTCTTCAAAATATAAAGTAACTCTAGGATCATCTAATTTTTCAGCTGTTTGTGGTATGAATTTTTTACATACATCTACAACTAATTTATCTATTTCAACCATATCAATTTTTTCAATTGAACTATATCTAGTAAGCTCTCTTACTGTTCCACCATCTCCAGCTCCTATAACAAGAACATTTTTGATATTTGGATTAGTTGCCATTGGCACGTGTACTATCATATCATGATATATAAATTCATCTTTTTCAGTAACCATCATTAATCCATCAAGAGTAAAGAAAGTTCCAAATTCTTTTGATTTAAATACATCTATTCTTTGAAATTCACTTTTACCACTATATAACTGTTCATCTACCTTTATTGAAAAACGAGCTTCTGGTGTGTGCTCTTCTGTGTACCATAATTCCATATTAATTCACTCCTTAAAATTTTATTTTAAAACTTGTATTTCATTTATATCCATATCCTCTGGCCCTGTAATTAGGCTTCCTTTTTCCTTAGAAGCTAATATACATTCTATAGCTTCTTTAGTTATAAGTTCACCTGGTGCAAGTATAGGAATTCCTGGAGGATAGCACATAACAAATTCACCTGTAATTCTTCCTTCACTTTCTGAAATAAGAATACTTTCCTTTTCTGCGTAAAATGCTTCTTTAGGTGATTTTTTAACAATAGGATTTATATATTCATGATCAAATATCCCTTTTTTATCTTTTGTATGAATTCTTTTTATTTCACTTAGTGCAGAAACAAGTCTTTCTATATTATATCTTGTATCTCCTACTGATATAATAGATAAAATATTTCCTATATCCCCAAGTTCAATTTGAATTCCATAATCATCTCTTAATATATCATAAGCCTCTATTCCTGCAAGTCCTACATCAAGTGTATTAACAGTCAGCTTAGTTATATCAAAATCAAATACATTATCTCCATTTACTATTTCTTTTGAAAAAGCATAGTATCCTCCAATTTTATTTATTTCACTTCTTGCATATTCTGCAATAGATACTACTTCTTCAAATATTTCTTCTCCATGAAGTGCTAAATTTTTTCTTGCAATATCAAGTGAAGATAAAAGAAGATAAGAACCACTAGTAGTTTGAGTTAAATTTATTATTGTTCTTACATAGTGTGGATTTATCTTTTCATTTTTCATAAGAAGCATTGAACTTTGAGTAAGAGAGCCACCTGTTTTATGAATACTTACTGCTGCCATATCTGCTCCTGCTTCCATAGCTGATACAGGAAGCCTTTTATCAAAATAAAAATGAGTTCCATGTGCTTCATCTACTAATACATACATTCCATGTCTATGCGCAAGTTTAACAATTTCTCTTAAATCTGAACATATTCCATAATAAGTTGGATTATTTACAAAAACTGCTTTTGCATCTGGATGTTCTTTTATTGCATCTTCTATGTCTTTTAAAGACATTCCAAGAGATATTCCAAGTCTCTTATGAATTCCTGGATTTATATATATAGGATTTGCTCCTATTAATATAAGCGAATTTATAGCTGATCTATGAACATTTCTTGGCATAATTATTTTATCCCCTTCTTTACAAACGCTCATAATCATTGCTTGAACTGCAGATGTAGTTCCATTTACCATAAAGAATGCACTATCTGCTCCAAAAGCTTCTGCTGCAAGTTCTTCTGCTTCTTTTATAACGCTAGTTGGATGACAAAGATTGTCTAAAGGTTTCATTGAATTTACATCTACTGAAAGACAATCTTCTCCTAAAAATTCTTTTAATTGTTTATTCCCTCTTCCTTGTTTATGTCCAGGAACATCAAAAGGAACTATTCTCTGATTTTTGTACCATTTTAGTGCTTCATAAATTGGTGCTTTATTTTGAGGAGATTTATTTTTCATAGCTCATTCCCCCTTAATAGATATTTACTCCACCATAAATTTCTATCATTTCTTTTGATAACCTATCTCTTATTTCTCTTCTTTCATTTGGTGATAACTCAAATTGATCTGAATTAAATAAATAATTATTTAATTTAATTTCATTTACCATCATTTTTGTATGGAACATATTTGCTTGATAAACATTCATATCTATACAATCATAATTTTTAAGTGTATCTCCATCTATATAATCTTGAATTGATCTTATTTCATGATCTATATAATATTTTCTTCCTGCAATATCTCTTGTAAATCCTCTTACTTTATAATCAATTGTTATAACATCTGAATCAAAACTTGATATTAAATAATTTAATGCATTTAATGGAGATATTTTTCCACAAGTTGAAACATCAATATCTACTCTAAAAGTTGTTATATCATTATTTGGATGACATTCTGGATATGTATGAACTGTTAAGTGACTTTTATCTAAATGTCCCATAACACTATCTCTTAATGCCATATATGAAAATTCACCTTTATTACATGAAGGATCTATAACCGCTACTGGTAAAGCCTCTTCAGTAATTAGTACATTTACACTAGCCCCTTGAGGCTCATAATCTTGTTTTGAAATATTTAAAACATGGGCTCCTATAATTTCTGTTACATCACATAAAATTTTAGTTAAACGCTCAGAATTATATTGCTCATCAATATATTTTATATAATCTTCTTTTTCTTTTTCAGTTTTGGCATAACAAACATCATAAATATTAAAGCTTAAAGTTTTAGTTAGATTGTTAAAACCATAAAGTGTTATTTTTTCTTTCAAAACTAACCTCAAATCCTTTCATTTTATAATTTTCATAACTCTTTTCCACATACTTAATTATATTTTTATTAAAAATTTCTTAATATTACTAAACCTATCTAATTAAGCATATAAGCTATAGTTACTATACTGTCTATTTCTCAAACTAGAAATACTAAATATAAAACTTGATATTACTAAACTTTTTACCAAAAAAATTTTTCCAAATATTAATATACTTTTAAGTCTTAATTTATTGTTAAATTTTTCAATGTCGATAGTTATTATATCTTAGTAAAATTTATTCGTCAATCTTTCATATTAAAGTTTGTTTTTTATTAAAAACAATAATTATCATAATAATAGAAATTAATGTAATAAACTGATAATTAAATTTGTTCAAATTTTAATAGAGTGTAATTGTGATGAATATTGTAATTAAGTATAAAATATGAAAAAAAATATATTTGAACGTGATATAAATCACTTTATTATAGAATATTTTACAAAAAAATATATATAAGTAAATTTATTTAATAAAATACAAAATTTTAATGGGTTTTTATGGGATTATAATGTTTATTTTTAATAATTAATATTTTTATTTCTGTTATTTTCTCAAATAAATAATTAAATGTTTATAAAAAAATTTATTTTAAGATAAATTATTTGATT
>NZ_LTAY01000031.1 GCF_002050515.1 Clostridium thermobutyricum DSM 4928
AATAGTACAAGCCATAAATAATATTAAAGAAAGTAGTTTTTTAATGGGAAGAGTTAAAGACTTTGAGATTACATTTGATTGGTTCATAAGACCTAACAATTTTATAAAAGTTTTAGAAAATAACTATAAAGATAAAGGAGATAAAAATGGATTTGACAACAGTAATTCAAGGATTGAAAGCAAAGAGTCAGAAATATCAGGAACAACAGCTCCTGGATGGGAAGGAGTCGACTGGAGCAAATTTTAAATGCAACAAATGCAAAGATTTAGGATTTATAGAAGTTGGGATAAACACATATAGAAAGTGCGAATGCAGATTAAGAGAAGAGCTATTACAGAGGTTTAAAAACGCTGGAGTAAATTTAGAAGAAATTAAGGACATAGAGGAATATGAAACTTACAATTCTTTATCAGGTAAAGGAAAATTAATAACTGAAAAATTTATAAATGAATATAAGGACATAAAGAAAGATAGAAAAAATGGCATAACATTTATGGGACAGGCTGGTTCAGGAAAAACTTTTTTAAGTTTATTTATAGCAAAAAAATTAATTGAAGAAGGTTTTAATGTTAGATATATGAGTTACCTAGAAGCAATCCGAGAACTTAAATCTTTAACATTAAATAGAGATGAATATGAAAAAAAGTTTAATGAATATATTAATGCAGACGTATTAATAATAGATGATTTATTTAAAAATAAAATTTTAAATGGTCAATTAAAAAATGGATTAACTGAAGCAGATTTAAATCATATAATGCCTGTAATTAATCAAAGATATATAAATCATAAATCTATGGTTATTTCTACTGAATGCAGGGCAAATCAGTTAATAGAACTAGATGGAGCTACAAACGGACGAATATTAGAAGCTAGTAAATATACAGTTACTTTTGATAAAGGATGCAATTATAGATTAATAAATTTATTAGAAAGGGGGATATAAGAAAATGAATTTATTAGATATTTATACGCCGAAGCAATTAGCATTAAAAACAATGCAGGATATTTCTGAAAGAAGGAAAGTTAGGGAAAGAAATATAAACGATTACCATTATAAAGCTATGGAAAAATCAATATCAAGGAGAAGGAAGAAAAGCTAATGAAAAATATAAAATTAAAATCTTTAGAACTTAAAAACTTCAAAGGAATAAAAGAGCTAGTAGTGCTTTTTGATAATAAAACAAATATTTTTGGCGACAATGGAATAGGAAAGTCAACTGTAGAAGATAGTTTTATGTGGCTATTTTTTGATAAAGATTCAAATGATAGAAAGAACTTTGATATAAAGCCATTTGATGAATTAGGTAATGTTATTCATGGGTTAGAAAGCGAAGTTACTGCGGTTATAGAAATTGATAAATTAGATATAAAACTAAGCAAAACATTTAAAGAAAAGTGGACCAAGAAACGTGGAGCAGCAGAAAAAGAATTTTCAGGACATGAAACTATATACTCAATAAATGATATTCCAGTTAGAAAAAAAGAATATGAAGAAAAAATAAAAGAAATATTAGAAGAAAAAATATTTAAATTAGTAACTAATCCTTTATACTTTGCAAGTCTTAACTGGAAAGAACAAAGAACAATTATACAAGCCATTACAGGACAGATTACAGATGAACAGGTAATAAACTATAACAATAAGTTAGAAGGGTTTAGAGGGGCTTATATGGATTCTGTAGATAATCATATGATTAGAACCAAAGCTACTATTAAAAAACTTAATGACCAATTAAAACAAATTCCTTACAGAATTGACGAATTAAATAATTCTATAGAAGAAATTAATGTTCAAGAATTAGAAAATGAACAAGGAAATGTTCAAAAACAAATTAATGAACTAGATTCTATGTTAGAAGATAATTCAAAAGGTAATGAAATCCTATTAAATCATAAGCAGCATTTATTTGAACTTAAAGAGGAATATCAAGAGAAGTTTAATCATGCAAAGCTTTTATTAAATAAGCCTTTAGAAAAGTTAAATAAAGAATTATTTGATAAAAGATATGAACTACAAAATAAAGCTTATGAAGTAAAAGAAATAGAAAAAAATATATCAACTAATGAAAATAAAATTAGAAATCTAGTTGAAGTTGAAAAAAAGAATACATCAAATTTAGAAGGATTAAGGATAAAATTTGAAAATGTAAAATCAGAAGAATTTAAACTTGATGAAAACTCAACTATCTGTCCTACTTGTGGAAAAGAATTAGATAATGCAGCAGAAATAATTGAAGAATTAAAAAATAAATTCAATAAAAATAAAGCTGATAAATTAAAAGAAATTAATAAGATTGGTAAATCTATTAAAACTGAAAATGCAGAAAATGAAAGTAAAATAGGAGAAATTAAAGCAGAACTTTTTGATTTAGAAAAATTAAAAGAAGAAAAAGAAGTTCAAAAATTAGAGATTGAAAACAATATAAATGAGCTTGAAGAAAAAATAAAGAATTTTGATCCAGGAGAAATTGAATTCGAGGGAAAAGTTCAATTAGAAAATGAAATTGAAATGACTAAGAAAGATATTTCAAGTTTTAAAGTTGATGATAATTTTGAAATTAAAGAGAAAAAGAAAGAGCTATTAATGCAGCTAGAAAAAATAAATAAAAGACTAGCAACAGTTGATAATAATAAAAAAATCAAAAAAAGAATTGAAGAACTTTCAGAAGAAGAAAGACACTTAGCTAATGAAATTGCAAAACATGAAGGCAGTTTATATCTTTGTGAGGAATTTATTAGAACTAAAGTTGAGTTATCAGAAAGCTTAATAAATAAAAAGTTTAAAAATATTAAGTTTAAGTTATTCAATGAACTTATTAATGGTGGATTAGAAGAAACTTGCGAAATTCTTATAAATGGAGTTCCATATTCAAATGCAAATTCAACAGGCAAGATTAATGCAGGAATAGAGGTTATTAATACATTAAGTGAGTTTTACAATGTACAAGCTCCAATATGGGTTGATAATGCAGAAAGTTTTAATAAACTAGCAGATACTAAAAGCCAACTTATTAGATTAATAGTTTCTAAAGATAAAAAATTAAAAGTGGAGTGTGAAGAATAGTGAGTGAACAAAAGCAAATTACTAAACAAGAAAGAAATATAAGTGATGTAGTTCTAACAAGGGTTAAAGAAATGCAAAGCACAGGAGATATAGTATTTCCACAAAACTATAATTACAGTAATGCTCTTAAATCAGCACAACTTATATTAGCTGAAACAGTTGATAGAAATAAAGTTCCAGTATTACAAAGTTGTTCTAAGCCTAGTATTTGTAATGCTTTATTAGACATGGTTATTCAAGGATTAAGTCCAGCTAAAAAACAATGCTATTTTGTTCCTTATGGTGGAAAACTTCAATTAATGAAAAGTTATTTAGGAAATATTGCAGCAACAAAAAGGCTTAAAGGTGTTAAAGATGTATTCGCAAATGTAATTTATGAAGGTGATGTATTTGAATATAAATTAAATTTAAATACTGGACTTATAGAAATAGAAAAACATGAACAAAAATTTGAAAACATAAGTAAGAAAATTCTAGGAGCTTATGCAGTAGTAGTTAGAGAAAATCAAAATAATTATGTTGAAGTAATGAACATAGAACAAATAAAAAATGCTTGGAATCAAGGAGCAGCAAAAGGAAATAGTCAGGCACATAAAAATTTTGCAGAAGAAATGGCAAAGAAAACTGTAATTAATAGAGCCTGTAAGAGATTTGTTAATACTTCAGATGATTCAGATACATTAATAGAAAGTATTAATAGAACTAATGAATACAAAGAAGAAGATATAATTGAAACTACTAAAAGTGAAGTTGGAGAAGAAATAAAAGAAAATGCAAATACTGAAAATTTAGGTTTAGAAGATACGGAAGTTGTAGAAGCAGAAGTTATAGAAAATATTGAGTTTGAAGGAGATAAATAATTATGAAAAGTACAGGAATTGTAAGAAAAGTAGATGAGTTAGGAAGATTATGTATACCAGCAGAACTTAGAAGAACTTTAAATATTGAAGAAGGAGATACATTAGAGATTTTTGTTGAAGGTGAAGAAATGGTTTTAAGGAAATATCAAGCAGGGTGTATTTTCTGTGGTGAGTTTAAAGATATTACTAGCTTTAAAAATAAAATTGTGTGTAAGAAATGTATTAAAGAATTAAAATAAACCATTTTGGTGATGTCAACAAAATGGTAGGAGGTATAAATATGAGAGCTACAATAGGGAAGTTTATTATAGAATCAGATAGTAGACAGTATGTTGTTTATGAAAGGTGTATTGTGAACGTAGGAACGGCTACTAAAGAAGAAAATATCGGTAAGGAATACAATAAGCCTATTGGCTATTTTAATACTTTAAAAAGTGCTTATAAATTCATAGGTGAAAGAACAGTTAAAACTAATGATGATGTAGAAACTATTCTAAATAAATTACAAGAAATAATTGATAAGAACAATATAAATTTAAATATATATGTAGCTTCAGTAGATGTTTTGGTTTCACATTTAAATGATGCTATAGATAAATTAGAAAATAAAGAATATGAGGATCAAAGCTTAAATGATTATATAAAAATTTTGAGAAAAGAAATGAAAATCATAAGAAGGAATAGGGGTAATATAATTTAATGTTATAAATAAAACTTAATATGAGGGTACTTTATATTCAAGTATTCTCATATGATATTCAAATGATAAGGAGAAATAAGTTTGAAAATGCGTAATAAATAGGAGGAAAAATGTACTATAGAGCAGATGTATATATAAATTCAGTAGTCAGACATAGTTTCATTGCTGGAAGTTTAAAGGTCTTAAAAGATAAGGCAGAGCCTTATATAAAAGATGAAAAGATTACTCAAATAGTGGTATCAGAAGTTAATGAAATAGGTCTTTTTAAAATACCAAAGGGATTGGAAGAGTATTTAGAGGACAAACTTATATAATTCGTAATCCAAATAAAAAGCGAAGGAGCAATATAGATGAAACTATATGAATACATGATTATTTATGTTTTTGATAGTGGGCTAGGAAGAATACAATTTACAAGAAGTGAGCCTATTAGAAGTTATGATGATGTTGTAAAGGTAGAGAAAGTTATAAATGATGAGAAAAAACTTGATAATTTGTTTGTAATTGATTTTAAGTTATTAAGAGTTTATGAGGTAAAAGAAAATGAAAGAGATAGTAAATAAAACTGATAAATTTATAGTTTGTAAATATGGGAATGTATATAGAGTACATTTTTATGATGATAAAAGAAAAAAGGTTGACGAAATGAAGAGCTTTATAACCAAAAGCTTTGATAAGGTTAAAAAATTTTTATAAAAGTTAAGGGGGAAATTAACTTGATTAAAGTTCTAGCAAGTGGGAGCAAAGGGAATTGTTATTTAGTACAAGCTAATGAAAATGAAAAATTATTAATTGAATGTGGAATAGCTTGGAGAGATATAGTTTGTAATCTTAATTTTAATTTAGAAGGTATTCAAGGTTGCTTAATATCTCATGCTCATTCTGACCATTGTAAAGATATAAAACACCTACTTAATAATGGAATTAATGTATACACAAATAAAAGCGTTATAGAAAAAAATAAAATTACAGATTTAAGAAGAGTTCACATAATAGGAGCTTTAGAAAACTTAAAAATAGGAAATTTTAAAATTAAGACTTTTGATTGTAAACATTCTAATAATGATGGTTCAGAATGTGAAAATTTAGGATTTATTATAAAGCATGAAGAGTTAGGAACTATAGCATTTGCTACAGATACTTATTATTTAAAATACAAATTAGATAATATAAATCATTTACTTATTGAATGTAATTATTGTGAGAAGGATATACAAGATTTAGAAAGCTATAGAGCTAGAATATTTAAAAGTCATATGAGCTTAGAAACATTAAAAGAAGCTTTAAAAACTTGGAATTTAAGCACTATTGAAGATATAACATTAATTCATTTAAGCGAAAGTAATGCAGATGAAAATTATATGAAAGAAGAAATTGAAAAGCTAACAGGAATACCAGTTTATATAGCAAAGAAAGGTTTGATATTAGATGTCTAATGTTTTAGAAAAAACAACAATGTCAAGACAGCAAAGAAGGCAGCAAGAAAGATTAGTTAAATGGGTTAATACTTTATCTAAAGATAAACAAGCTATTATTAATAGAGTTGTTGAAGAAAGAGCAAAACAAAGATTTGATAATAATTTTGGAAATTACATAGTTTCAGTTATGGCAGCATTAGAAATAAAATTCGGCGACAGTATTAATATGAATGATATTCAAGAAGTTGTAGTAATGGCAAATATTTTAGATAAAGACAAATTCTATATGAAGTATGAAGGTGATGACTGGATGAAAAAATTAGATATAGACACAGAGCTGTTGAGAAAGGAAATGGAGAAAAAATTTAAAAATAGCATAATAAGTCAAAATTCTATAGTTAAAGAAATTCGTAAAGATGAAAGATTTAAAAATATTGCTATAAAAGATATAGTAATTATTTTTAAAGAAATTAAGGATAAAGCAAAAGGAATTAAATTAAAAGAAATGAAAGAAACAGAAAAAGAAATTAATGAAAAAGTAGCTTATATATTGAGCGATGAAAAACCAAGAGGAAAAAAGAAAGTAGTAAAACTTGAAACAAAAGAAAAGGAGATAATAAAAATGAAAAATAGTGAAAGTTTAAAAAATAAATTTGTGGAGTTTGCAGAAGAAAAAGAAAGAATAGAGAAAAGAAAAAAAGAGATTGAAGAAGAAAAGAAAAAATTAGAGCAAGAATCAATAAATCTAAATGTTAAATCTGATAAGCTTGGACAAGCTATTGAATTATTAGAAAGTATAGGAATGTAGGAGGCTAGAAAATGAATAAAGTATGTCTTTCAGGAAGATTAACAAAAGATGCAGAATTAAGATTTGCAGCAGGAAGTGGAACAGCAGTTACAAGATTTAGTTTAGCAGTTAGAAGAAATATAAAAGATAAGAATACAGGTAAATATGAATCAGATTTTATTAATTGTATTTCTTTTGGAAAACAAGCTGAAACTATAGCACAATATTTTCAAAAAGGTAGTCAAATTGCTATTGTGGGACATATTCAAACTGGAAGTTATAACGCACAAGATGGTTCAAAAAGATATACAACAGATGTATTAATAGAAAGTTTTGAGTTTGTTGGAAATAACAATAATCAGAATAATAATAACTTTAATAATAATTTTGGTGATGATTTAACACCAGTTGCGGATGATGATATGCCATTTTAAAAAATAGAAAGGAAATAATTTATTATGGAAAAATGGACTGAAGAAGAATTAGAGGAATTAACAAGATATTATTATAAAGGGTATGATGATAAAAAAATAGCTGAATTACTTAAAAGAAGTGAATTCGCTGTAAAGAATAAAAGATATTTTTTAGATTTATATGATTCTTATAATTTTGAATGGGATTTAAGAACATACAATTATTTAATTTATCAATTAAGAAAAATGAAAAATTTAAAATCAGCTCCATCAATTTTAAAATTATCTAAAGGAACAATAAAAAACAAAATTATTGATTGTGTTAAATTGGGATATTTAAATAAATGTGAGGCAAGGAGTTTTTTAAATGCAATATAAATTTTCAGATAAGGAGCTTAAAGAAATACTTAAAAATATAGTTATAATTGTTGATACTAGAGAACAAGTAAATAAACATATTTTAGATTATTTTGATAAAAAGAAAAAGAAGTATAGAATTGAAAAATTAGACCAAGGCGACTATTCGGCTTGTATAGAAAGTAATGAAATCACTAAAAAACTAGGAATAAATAGGGATTGGTATTTTAGTAATGATATTGCAATAGAAAGAAAAAATAGTGTTGATGAATTAGTCCAAAGTGTTAAAGATAGAGATAGATTTGAAAATGAATTTGCAAGATTAAATATGTATAATACTAAAACTATTGTTTTAGTTGAAGACCCTAAAGGATATGAAAATGTACTTAAAGGAAATTATAGGAGTGAATATAAAGCAAATTCTTTTGATGCAACTTTAGAAACTTTTATAGCTAGATATAACTTAAATATACAGTATTTAGATAAGCAGTTAACAGGATATAAAATATATAAGACTATGTATTATCACATTAGAGAGATTCTTAAAAATAAAGGATATATAGAAGAAAATGAGGTGATAAATTGAAATATATATTAGATAGAATAAAAGATATTTATGATTATTATGGTCCAGGAATAGAAACTAATAAATTTTATGAAGAAATAGAAGAAGTAAAGAAAGCAGTTAAGAATGAGGATAGAGAAAATTTAATTGAAGAATTAGCAGATGTATTTATAACATCAAGACATATGATGAATAGATTTAATATTTCAGAAGAAGAAATTTACGAAAAAATATTGTTTAAGGTATCAAGACAGGAAGAAAGAATAAGAAAAGAACAAATAGAGAATTTAAGTGAAGAAAATAAAAAGAAGCTAGGGGAATATATAAATAAAAAATATATTCAACAAGGGGGAAAATAGTAATTGGATAAACAATTAGTAGAAGAAATAAAATTAAGACTAGAAACAAATAGATATGAGTTACAACAATTAGATAAGAAATATTTAAAAGCATTTGCTCCTGAAGGTTATAAAAGTGGGACAAGTTACAATGACTATGATACTATTCATGGCAGTAGGCAAGAATATAGAATCGAAGAATTTGCATTAAAAAGAGAACGCTTAATAAAAGCTATAAAATATGATGAAAAAGCATTATTTAAAAGACTTAATGAGATTGATTTAAATAAATATTTAGAATCACTAGATACTAAAGAATGTATTGATTATTTAAGAAATGTTGAAGGATTTACTTATCAAAGAATATCAGAACAACTAGGAATATCGGTTAGATATATTCAAAGAGTTTGTAAAAAATTAAAAAAATCATAAGTAAAGTTCATATAAAAGTTCGTAATCAGTTCGTAATTAGTTCGTAATTAGACCACTTACATATTGATTTTCAAAGTGTTAATATGTTATTGAGCTGATAGAGTAAATACATCAGACATTTATTTGACCTCCATTTGTAGATAAAATTTATATTTAAAAAATTACTGGGATTGCTTATCAGGGTGAAAGCAACATAGCGACTAGGGGTGTGGAGAGGTCGCAAACATGAGAATATAGCTCAGTTGGTAGAGCATTCGGCTGTTAACCGAAAAGTCAAAGGTCCAAGTCCTTTTATTCTCGCCATTACCCCTTAGTTATAAATTTATAAAGCATCTAGGAATAAAAATCCTAGGTGCTATTTTATTATTTAAATTATTATAATTATTAATTGAATTAATTATAAAATATTTAAATATTTGGAAACTATAGGAGTGTTAAATAATTAGATAGAAATTTATTAAGATTTATATAAAAAAGTGTATAAATGTAAAGGAGGTGTTATTATGATGTTAGAAGATAAACATTATAAGGCTATGAAGTATCTTATGGAAGGTAAGAAAGTTACTGATATAGCTAATTTATGTAATGTTAGTAGGGTTACTATTTATAACTGGATGAATGATAAGGAATTTGCTAAGGAACTGGATAAACTTAAACTAGAAGTTCAATCCTCAGCAAAAGAGTATATAAATAATAAAATTAAGTGCTATGTTGATGAAATTGAAGAACTGGCACTTGATAAAGACGTAAGTAGTAAAGTACGTGCCGACCTGCTTAAATACTTAGTTAATAGGGTTTGGGGGAATACTACAGTCAAGACAGAACTGTCAGTTAATTCTAGCGAAGAAGAAACAGAATTTAATATCAATGAGTTTATGAAAGATATTCAAAAAAATAACACATAAGCTAGGAAATAAATATACAGAAAATGTATATAATTATTGCATAAAATGCTTAAAAAATTGCATAAATAGTGCATATTATCAATTAGTTATTTAGCGAAATAAAATTACCAATTCAAAGACTTGCTATAAAGCTAGTGTTTTCAATGGATTACGGCGATTTTAATTATAAAAAAGTATATTATTTATTTGCACTAAACCGTTGTTTAGCGAAATAATTTTAAAATTGGAAATTTGTGAAAAAGAAGGACTTTGGGAAATAATTATAAGGGTGGGGGGTTCTGATTAGGCAACTCGCAAACTCAACGGACGTTACTTTCAGAAAATTTCTCACCTATTTTTTAACTCGAAAGGAAGTGAAATCTATGTACTATTTTGATAACCTAGAATTTTCAAATGAAGAAAATTTAGATATATATCTTATTTTCAAGTATTGGAATAAACATTATGATGTAAAACTCAATATGAATGATTCTAAAGCAATAGAAAATGTTTTAGCAAATAAGAAAGATATAGCAAAGGAACTAGGAAGAATAGACATAGGTTTCTTTGCTTTTTATTATCTTAATGTAGATTTTATTCCAAGTGATAATAATGACCTTAGGAGCTTAGATAAAGTTCATTTAGAAATATTTGAAGAATTAAATAGAATGTTTGTTAAAGATGAAGTAGATAAAGAGGAATTTATATTACCTAGAGGGCTTGGAAAGTCTACAGTAATAAATAAACTTCTTGCAGCCTGGTGTCATTGTTATAGATATTCAAGATATACAGTAGTAATAGGAAAAAGGGAAGATGATGCAATAGGGTTTATTGATGCTACTAAAGAATTTTTAAAGCTTAAGAAAGTTACTAGCACATTTGGAATATTAGTTAATAGGGCAGAAGATAGAATAGTTAATAAACAAGAATTAGAGCTAACTAATAACAGTAAAATATATGCTGTTGGTTCAGGTACTTCAATTCGTGGTACTACTTATGCTTGTGATGATGGAGTATTTAGACCAATGATTATTTTAGTTGATGATTTTATCAATGAAAATGATATATTAACCGATGATGCTAAAGAAAAAATAATAAAAAAGTACAATGATGAAATATTAGAAACTGGAGATAAAGCAGTTTATAGAAAAGGTAAAAAAACTAAAGCTGCAACTAAATTTTTAGTTATTGGAACACCTTTAGCGGCAGATGATTTTATAAATGCTATAAAAAAAGATGCAGAATTTAAAGTATTTCATAGAAGTGTTGTTAATTTTAATCCTGACAAATATTTTTTAGAAAATGAATACTGGCAAAGATTCAAAAAAATCCTTATGAATACTAAAGATGATAATAGAGTTAAAAATGCAGAAAATTTTTACTATGATAATATAGAAAAAATGTTTTTTAATACTATTTGGAATGATAAATATAGGCCTTGGGAGTTAGCTTCAACTTATTTTACGAAAAGACTAAGTTTTATGAAAGAACTTATGTGTGATTGTGAAAAAGTAGGTGAAATATGGATTAAATATATGGCCAAAATGGATATTAAAGAAATATTAGATAGAAAATTTGATAAAACTATATTATCTATAGACCAGGCTTCAACTAATACTAGAAAATCAGATAGCACAGCATTTACCGTTTTGAGTAATTCAAACGGTTTTTATTTTGTCCGAAAAGGACTGTTAGAAAAATTTGATAGTAAAACTGAATTTGATAAATATATAAACCGAACTATACAAATTTTAAAGGAATATAAAGAAATAACCCATATTGTTTTAGAAAAAAACGTATATAAAGCAGTTGATGCAACAAGAATCGAAGAAGAAATAGCAAAAGATAAAGAATTAAGATTCAGAAATATAAAAGTTATTACTATTTATAATACAAAAAATAAAGATGCTAGAATTATGACAATTACAGATAAAATTAATTCAGGACAAATTATATTTAATGAAGAAGATAAAGAATATAATGACCAGGTTAAAGAATTTAGAGGTCAACACTTTACTTTACATGATGATGCTATAGATAGCCTTGAAATGGCAGTAAATAATATTGATGAAATTAAAGTATATAAAAAATCAACAATGATATTTTTAAAAAGAAATTTATTGTAGGAGGTGATTAGATGAGAATTTTAGGTGTACAAAATTTATATGATAAATATGTTGCTGATTTATCAGATTATCAAACTATGTGGAACTATTACAAAGGTGAAACAGATATAGGGACAACCTATAAACGTAGTAAACTAGGGAATAACAGAATTGTTAAGGCCAACTTTATTAAAAAATTTATCAATGAAGAAGTAGCTTTCGGAACTGGAAACCCTATAACTTATACAAGGGAGTTAAATATTGATGAAATATTAAATAATATTGATACACCAGTTGATACTATAGAAACTAAAATAATTAATACAGTAATGAATAATAATGATGCTAATACGGATAGTCAACTTATGAAAAATTTACTTGTATTTGGTGAAGCTATGGAGCTTTATTATATAAAAAATAATAGTTTTAAAATAAAAGAATTAAATTCTTTAAATTGCTATGTTAATTTAGATGAAAATAACGAAATAATTGAAGCTATATATGTTTATTCAGTAGCTAATAAAGACCAAATAAACACTACATTTACAAATAAATTAGATACGAGAATAGATTATATAACAAATTCACAAGTTATAACCTATGATATTGATTTTAATCAACTTAATGTTAAACCACATTATTTTGGAGTTGTTCCTATTGGATATTGCAATTTAATTGATGGAATATATAATACTTTATTTACTGATTTAAAAACACTTCAAGATAATATAGAAAATGTATTATCTGACTTTAGTAATGAAATTGGTGATAGTAGATTAAGTTATTTAATTTTAAAGAATATGGGGTTATCTGATGAAGAAATAGTAGACGAAAAGGGAAATAGATTAACTTTAGATGAACAAGCAAAGAAAATAATATCTATGTTCAGAGATAATGGGATTCTATTATTAAATGATTCAAAAGAAAATCCAGCAAATGCAGATTATTTAATTAAAAATATAAATCCTCAAATTCATAAAAATTTATTAGATATATTACAAGATGATATTTATCAAATATCACAACATATAAATTTAAATCAACAACAAAGTTCTAATACAAGTGGAGTTGCTTTAATGACAAGAATAATTGCATTGAGAAATAAAATTAAAATTCAACAAAATTGTATGACACAAGCTATTAAAAAAAGAATTTTATGTATGCTTACAGCTTTAAATAAAATTTATAGCCAAAATTTAGATGCTACAAAAGTTGGAATTAAATATACTTTGAATGTTCCTAGTGATGATTCAGCAATGGCGGATATAATAACTAAATTAGTACCAGGTGGAATTTTATCAGCAGAAACAGGATTAAGTAATTTAAGTTTTGTTAATAATCCAAAACTTGAATATCAAAAAGCACAGGCAGAGCAGCAAGAAAAAATTAATTCAATGCCTGGACTAGAAGGCCCAACAAATGAAACAGTTTAATTATTCAACTGATATAAAAGGCTTTAATAAATTAAATAAAGACCAACAATTTTTTGTATCTAATTTTATAGATTTTGCAAGAGAATTATATAACAAAGGTGAAAAAGAATTACAACCAATTATTAATTTTCAAGGTGAAAATATAGATATTATATTAAATCAAATAGCTAAAATAATTCTTAAATATAATGTAAAAGATGATAAATTGAATTTAAATACTACAGAGCAATTAAATTTATTTAAAGAAATAGATAAGCAGTTAAATAATATATATGCTACTGAAGCAACAAAAGAAAGTACAACTTTAAAAAACTCATTAGCTGAAATATGTAAAGATAAATATAATATAAATTCTTATCTATTATCACAAGGAATTAATTTTAACTTAAAAAAAATAAGTGATAAAAATTTAAAAAGAATTTTAAACACTAAAATTAAAGGAAAAAATTTTTCAAATAGAATTTGGGATAATAAAGATACAATAGCAAAAAAGTTAAAATTTGAAATTCGTGAATTTCTTAATGGGAATACGAGTGTTAATGATATAGAAAAGAAAATTAAAGATATACAAAATGTAAATAGTTTTTGTTCTCAAAGATTAGTAAGAAATGAAATTTGTAGAGTCCAAAATGAAGCTAATGAACAATTCTTTAAAGATAATGATGGAGAATATTTATTATATAGTGCTACATTAGATACTCATACTTGTAGTATTTGCAAAGGCTATGATGGAAAAGTATATAAAGTTAATGAGAATAGGCCTAAACTACCAATTCACGTTAACGATAGATGTACTTATATTTTATTACCTGATAAAGATTATAGGCCAACTACAAGATTAGATAATCAATCAAAAGAAACTATTGATTATACAACATATGAAGAATGGATTAATAAGGAGGAATAAGTTATGAATGAAAAAGAATTTTTAGAATGGTGTAAACAAGAAGTCTGTAATTATACTAATAAACATTTAGATAAAACAGATAAAAAGGAAATCACAATAAATGATGTTTTTATGGTGTGGAGTTGTAAAACACTTCAAAATAATAAAGCATTACTTAGTACTACTTTATCTGATGGAATGTATTATGAATGTACATACAATGGAGATAAAAAAGAAATGTATATAGATGCTTATAAGAAATGGGAAAACTTTAGCGTTAGATAAATAAAAGTCTTATTTATAAGGCTTTTTTATTTTATAAAAATTTTAACTTGATAGGGGCTATGCAACTTTCAAGGGAAGGAGTTAATTATGAAAAAAAGTGAAATTTTAGAATTAATAGGGGACTTAGAAGACACAGCCGATATTGATAACTTAATTTTAGGTAATGGTTTTGCAAAGCCAATTACAGATGTAGAAGGCTTTAATAAATTACTTGCAAGTAATAAAGAAATTCAAGGACTTGTAGATTCTAAAGTAACAAATGGTATTGAAACTTTTAAAAAAAATGGTATGCAAAAATTAATAGATGCAGCAGTGTTAAAAGCTACTAATAAAGAAGAAACACCAGAACAAAAAGCAATAAGAGAAATGAAACAAGAATTAGATACCATGAAAAAAGAAAAGGCTAGAGCTGAAAGAATAGCTAAATTTAAAGATACTCTTTCAGAGAAAAAAATACCTGGTGATTTAATGGAATTTATGTTAGGTGATGATGATGAAACAACAACAGCTAATATAGAATTATTTGAAAATAGCATGAAAAGCTATGTAGATTCACAAGTTCAAACTAAATTAAACGCTGGATATGTTCCAGGAGTAAATGAAAATACAAATAATCAAACTGACCCTATAATAGCTCAATTAAATTCAGTTATGGGGTTACAATAGAAAGGAAGGAAAATTATGGCAAACACAATCCAATATGCAACAATATTACAAAATAATTTAGATAAAAAAATGGTAATTAGTTCTGTAACTGGTTGGATGGAAGCAAATGCAGGACAAGTTATTTATAACGGAGGTAAAGAGGTTAAAATTCCTAAATTATCAACTGATGGATTAGGTAATTATGATAGAGTACATGGATATACAAATGGTTCTATTAATTTTGAATATGAAACACGTTCAATGAAATGTGATAGAGGTAGAAGTTTTTCATTTGATGCAAATGATGTTGATGAAACTAACTATGTGTTAACAGCAGGAGCAGTTATGTCAACATTCCAAGATGAACATGTAGTTCCTGAAGTTGATGCTTATAGATTATCAAACTTAGCTAAAGTAGCAATTTCAACTGATAATGCCGTATATTCAGCTTCATATACTAAAACTACTGCTTTAGATGCTTTAAAAGATAGTATTACAAAAGTAAGGGAAAATGGATTTACAGGTAAATTAATGATCCATTGTACTTATGATTTTAAAAACTTAGTTTCTAAAGCTTTAGCTACTCAAATGACAACTGAAAGTATAAACGTAGGTGGAATTAATATAGATGTTCCTTCTGTAGATGGCTGTCCTTTAATTACTACACCAAGTAATAGAATGGTTTCAGGTATAACTCTTAATGATGGAAAAACAGGAGGACAAGAAGCAGGAGGATTCGTAAAGGAAAGTTCTGCTATAGATATGAACTTTATTATAATAGCTCAACAAGTACCTTTAGCAGTTTGTAAAACTGATAAAATTAGAATATTTGACCCTGAAACTAACCAAGATGCAAACGCTTGGAAAACTGATTATAGAAAATATCATGACATTTGGGTTTTAGATAATAAACAAAATGGAATATTTGCATCATTCAAACAAGCTAAACCATCACAAGTTATAGCAAGTGCTTTAGATAATCCAGAAACTAAACATGAATAGGATTTTTATAAATGGATATGACAAGTGTTGCTATTGATGCAATATATTATTATCTAAATAATCCAGCCATTTACACAAAAGAATATATTCAAGAAAACTTTAATAGTGCAATAACTATATTAAGTAAAAGTTTAGAAGAATATTATTCTATAAACTCGGCTATTAGTATAGAAAAGCTTGGACAAGAACAAGTTACTTATAGAAACAGAACTATTCAAGATTTAATAAATACAGTTAAGGCATTATTACCAGCCCCTATTTTAAAAGGGGGCGTGGTATTTTGTTAGTTTCAGATAGATTATTAAAAAATCAGTATTGGACTACTAAGATTAAAAGTTCTAAAAATGAAATAAATCAAGTTATTAATTCTTATGTAAAAGATGTTTGGTATAAATGCAATATGCAACCAATAACAGAGCAATCAATTAAATATATTTGGGGTAATGAAGTTAAATCTAATATTCAAATTTTTTGTAATGAAAATATAAATGTAGGTGATTTAATCGTTATTAACAATATTTCATATGAAATAGAAAAAAAATATGCTTGGGGAATTTCAAATTATTATGCAATTTTAGAGAGTGATATAAATGTTCAGAGTTGAAAACAGATTTGATGAATTTAGAAATAGATTAATTAATAATATTAATATCGCAGCACAAGAAATTAAAATAATGAGTATTGCTGATATTCAAAGTAACACTCCTGTTTTAACTGGTACTTTGAAAAGAAGTATAACAGGAGAAATTGATAAAAATATTAAACATATAAAAGTAGAAGTAGGTTCAAGTTTGATATATGCAAGAAAAGTAGAATTATTAAATAAAAGCTATATAAGAACTACTATGAAAGCAAATGAAGCTAAAATAAATTTAATTTTAAATAAATATATAAGGAGGGCTAGTGAATGAATTTAAATCTTATTCAAAGTGAAATAGCTAAATTAATTCCTGAAAGTTTTGATAGGATAGATGAAAATTTTAATTTTAAAGAAAATAAACTTGCTATTCAAATTGAAATTGGAGAATCCATACAAGATAAATTATATTGTAATGATATAGGACTTAAAATAATTGTAACTGGCCCAACTGAAAATAAAATGGCAATAAATAATAAAGCAATAAATATAGATGAAACTATAAATAATTATATTTTTTCTAATAAAGAAGCAAGAGTATTTAGAGAAAATGTATGGTTACAGAGCATATATGACAATGATAAATATAATGTTGTTTTATTATATACAATAAGAGCATATTAAAAGGAGTGATTTTATGGATATAGGAAGTGCAAAAGAGCATGATATTGTAGTTAATGAAGGTTTTCTATATTACGGAAACTTTTCTAGTATAAGTGCTGATGATACTTTTATAAAAACTTTAGCAGATAAATTACTAGGAGTAACACAAGATAAAGTATCAGTTTCAATTAAACCTAAAATTAGACAAATAAAAAATGCGGCACAAAAAGTCAAAGGGTGGCAAACTATCGACGAATGGGAAGTAAAAATAACAGGTGAATTATTAGATTTTAACGAAAAACTTTTAGAAGCATCTTTATTTAAACAAGTTAAAGATTCAGAAAAAGTTCATTATGAAACTGTACAAGGTTTGATAGATGAATCTAATTACAAAGATTTACTTATTGTAGGTAAAAATATTTCAGGTAACCCAATAATAGTTCATGTGAAAAATACTTATAATAATGCTGGAATTACAATGGATTTAGTAGGTAAATCTGATGCAGCAGTAAAATTTGAATTTGATTCAGCATATGAAAGTGAAAAAGTAAATCCTGTTGCTATTTATGGTTCATTTACAGAGATGCAACAAGCACAAGTACAAACACAATAAAAAAGATAGCTCTATTGGGCTATCTTATTAATTTAGGAGGATATTATGGAATTAAAAATTAATACTGAAAAAGGATTAGAAATAATAAATGTAATCAATAAATTAGGGCTAAAAGAAAAAGTTAAAGATGTTGTTATAGGTGATGAAATAGTAAGGAATAAAAAAATAGCAGTACAAATTAAAGAAAATCAATATCACGAAAATGTTTTAAAACTAATAGAGAAAAAAATGACTAAATCTGAATATGATAGCTTAAGTACTGAAGAACAAGAAATGTTTTTAAAAGAAAATCTAACTAAAGATTTAATAAAACAAGGAAATGAGCTAAATAATACAAAATTAGAGCTTTCAAATTATATACAAGAATATGGGTTCGATTTAATTTATACAGCAATTATAGAAAGATTTTATGGGAATAAAGATTTAATATACAAAACTTTAGCTAGTCTTTTTAATACAGATATTGAAATAATAAAAAATCAAAGTTTAAATGAAACTATTAAAATGATAAAAGAATTATTAGAATGTCAAGATTTAAAAGAAGTAATTAACATTTTTATGTAAGCACTCAACTTGAAGAAGTTGGGTGCAATTTAATTGCAATTCTAATTAAATATAATGCTTATTTTAATATATTATCTTTAGATATTGATAAAGGTTCACCAATAATTCTTAATATAATATCTCAATTTTTAAATGATAGATATTTCATTCAACATACTTTTGAAAATTCAATTTATTCAGCTTTAGGAAATGATTATATAAGCTTTAAAGATTTTATTAATCATATTAAAAATAATAATCCTTTTGAAGCCGAAAAAAATAAAAAAGAAAAAGAATTAAAGCTTAAGAAAATAAAATCAGAACATAATAGGTTGTTAAAAAGCTTAATTTAGAAAGGAGTGTTTGAATGAGCGAAGTTTATAAGGCTAGTGGTTCTATCACGATAGATGTTAATCAAGCAGTAATTGCATTTAATACTATCGAGAAAAAATCTAAGCAATCAACTACTGAAATAGAAAAATCAACTACTAAAACTAAAAAATTTGGTGAAAAACTATCCGGTTTTGGGGACAAAATGACAAAAAGAGTTACACTACCTTTAGCTGGTGTTGCAGCTGCTTCATTTAAATTGGCATCAGATTTAAATGAAAATATAAATAAAGCTGATGTAGTTTTTAAAGGCAATGCAGCAACAGTAGAAAAATGGGCTGATACATCACTTCAAAAAATGGGTATGTGTAAAAGTTCAGCTTTAGAAATGGCAGCAAAATTCGGAGATATGGGTTCAGCTATGGGATTAAATTCTCAGCAAACTATGGATTATTCAATGAATTTAACTCAACTTGCAGCAGATTTAGCATCATTTAAAAACATAAGTATAGAACGTGCTAGTCAAGCATTAACAGGAGTTTATACTGGTGAAACTGAATCACTTAAAGGTTTAGGTTATGTTATGACACAAACAAACCTACAAGCCTTTGCATTAGCTACAGGATTTAAAAAAGCAAGTGGTAATAGTATTGAAGCACAAAAAGCAGCTATAGGAGTTGAAAAAGCTCAAAAGAAACTTAATGAAACCATGAAAAAGTATGGTAAAAATTCACTTGAAACTAAAGAAGCAAGTGTAAATTTAGCTTCAGCACAAGATAAATTAAAAAAAGCTATGAATGGTGGAACATTACAATTAACACAAGCAGAGCAAGTCCAACTAAGATATAAATACATCATGGCTCAAACTAAAGATGCTCAAGGGGATTTTGCAAGAACAAGCGACCAAGCTGCAAATGCTGGAAGAATATTTAAAGAATCTGTAAAAGCTTTAGGAGGTACAATAGGTACAAATTTATTGCCTATTTTCACACCATTTATTAATGATGCTAATAAATTAATTCAAAAATTTGCTGGTATGTCAGAAGGTCAACAACACTTAATATTAGGCCTAGGAGGATTTGCGGCTGCTATTGGTCCAGTTACTAAAGGAATTTCAAATTTTGGGAAGGGAGTAAAAAGAACAACTAAATTTATAAAAGACTTTCCAGGAAACATTAAAAAAGGTGTTGGAGCAATAAAAAACTTTGCAGTAGCTACTAAAAACGGAACTAATTTATTAGGTAAGTTTGGTAAAGGATTAATTAAAGCTACTAAAGCCGTAGGTAAATTCACATTAAAATTAATTAAAGCTGTTGGAAAAGGCTTATTAAAATTTGGTAAGGCTATTGTTTCATGTATTAAATCATTAGGTAAATTTACATTAAAACTAATCCAAGCTACAGGACGAGGACTTTTAAAGTTTGGAAAAGCTATTTTATCTTGCATTAAAAGTTTTGGTAAGTTTACACTTGCGATATTAAAAAACACAGGAGTAGCATTAAAAAATGCGGCTATTTGGGTAGCACAAAAAGCTAAATTACTAGCCTATAAAGCAGCACAATTAGCAGTTACAGGAGCAACTAAAGCAATGACATTAGCACAGAAAGCTTTAAATTTAGTTATGGAAACTAATCCAATAATATTAGTAATCACTTTATTACTCGGATTGGCAGCAGTTTTTGTAACATTATATAAAAAATGTGATTGGTTTAGAAACGGTGTAAATGCAGTATGGTCTAAAATAACTAATATATTTAATAATTTCTCTAATTTTTTAAGTGGAATTTTTGCTACTGATTGGACTAAAAGTTTTGGTATTTTCGGTAATATAATAAATGCTTTTATGCACAATTTATCAAATATATTTAGTTCTATAAAAAATATATTTGGTGGACTTATTGACTTTATAACTGGAGTATTTACTGGAAATTGGAGTAAAGCATGGCATGGAGTAGTTCGTTTATTTGGTGGAATAATGTCAGGATTAGGAGCTGTTATAAAAGCACCTTTAAACGCAGTTATAGGATTAATAAATATGGCTATAGACGGGCTTAATAGCATAAGTTTTACTGTCCCAAGCTTTATACCTGGAATTGGAGGAAAACACTTTGGTGTAAATATTCCTAAAATGAGTTATTTATATACTGGAGCTGTTTTTGATGAACCTACATTACTTGGTAATAATACAGTTGTAGGTGATAAATTTAAAGGACAAGGCAGTCAAAGAGAGTATGTTTTACCTGAACCTATGATTAGAAAAGTAGTTTCAGAAGAAGTAACAAAAGCTATAAATCAGTTAGGAATTTATTTAGATGGTAGACAAGTTGGAAGATGTTTAGCTAAATATAAAGATGAAATGGATAACGTGAATAAAAGTTTAAATCCATTTCTTATGTAGGAGGTAATAAAATGGATTTAGATTTAAATACACTTAGATTCAATGGATGTGATTCTTTAGAAGATTTTTTTGTAGGAGTTCAAAGTTATCCTGATATACCTACTACAAACGAGAACTATGAAACCTATAATGTCGAAGGTAAAAGCGGTTCTTTAATTGTAAATAAAGGAACTTATAACGATAAAACAATTCCTTTTGAATTAGTTCTTTTGAAAACAGATAATTTTCATCAGAGATTCGATTCAATAAATTCATGGTTAGATAATATCAATGATAATAGGCTTATTTATGATAGAGTAGATAAGTGTTACAGAGTAAAAAAAGTTATAAAAGATAATATTAAAAGACAGGCTTATTATGGAGAAGGTGAATTTAAAATATCTTTTCTATGTGAGCCTTTTTTAACTGATATAGAAAAGACAAAGTTTAATATAACTAATAATAACTTTGTTTTTTATTATTTGGGAACACAAGAAGCCCCATTGAATTTAAAAGTATTTGGGACTGGTGATGTTTCTATAACATTAAATAACAATACTATGAGAGTTTCTAATGTAAGTGATTATATAACTATTGATTCTGAATTAAAACAGATAAGGGATAATGAAAATGAATCAAAAGATTTAGAAACAATAGGTAATTATTTTTATGTAACTCCAGGTAAAAATATTTTAAGTTTTGAAAATGTTTCTAAAATAGAAGCAGAATATTTAGCACTTTATAAATAAAAAAGAGGTGAACAAATTGAATAATATTATAAGAATTGCTATATTTCCACCAGGAACACCAAGAGATATAGTCCTAACTACTAATGGGTTTGTTTTAGATAATTATTGTACAAAAGCAGAAGGATTTATAGACCTAGCTGGAAACTTTAGAATTGAAGCTAGTTTTATTAATCATAAAGAAATACCAACAATTGAAAAAGGACATATTTTAAAAGTAACTGATGAAAATGGCGAAGATGAAATATTTCAAATAACAACTTATAATCCAGGATTAATGATTACAGAAATTATAGGCTTTCAAATTACAATAACTGAAACTCAATCTTTATGGCTAGATGATGTAAGACCAACTCAAACGTCAGGGCTTGTGGCGTTACAGACTTTATTAGATTCATCTAATAGCTTTGGATTTAAAAAAGAAATATTCGTTAATTCTGATATTCAAACTATAAATACTGCATATTATCAAGATATGAATATGTTTAAAGCTATTCACGATTGCGACCAATCATTTTTAAGTAGATGGGGTGGGGAAGTATACAGACATCAATACAACTTATATATAAATCAAAGAGTAGGTAATGATAGAGGTATAGTAATAAGAGAAGGTAAAAACCTTACAGGCTTCACAGCTAATACAAACGAAGATAATTTAGTTACTATTGCAAAAGGAAAAGGATATAACGGTATTCATGGAGATTATATAGAAAGCCCATTGAAGAATAATTATTCTCGTGCATTTACTAAAGTAATTGAGTATAGCGACGTTAAGGTAAGAACTGAAAGTGATGCAGATGACGAAGGATTTGCGACTTTAGAGGAAGCTCAAATAGAACTTAATAGAAGAATAAAAGAAGAATTTTCTAAAAATCATATTGACGAAATAAAAGCAACTTATAATATAAATTTTGTTCAATTAGCTTTAACAGAAGAATATAAAAATTATGCTTACTTAGAAAAAGTAGATATAGGAGATACAGTATCAGTTATAATAGATAGCTTATCAATTACAATAAATACTAGAGTAACAGAGAAGAAAATTGATTATTTAACAGGGAAAATAATAGAATTAACTTTATCTAATAATCCAGTTGATAATATAAAATCTGATTCACAAGTAATATCAGATATTAAAAATATTTTATATAAAAATAATAATTCTAGTTTAAGTGAATATATAGATTCAATGATGAGAGCAAGTATAAAAAATAGTTATGCTGTATATAAAGAAAATGAAGCTTTATTCATGGATAATCAAGATATTAATTTAGCTAAAAATGTTGTAATAGCTAATAAAAATGGAATTGGATTCAGCCAAAACGGATATAAAGGCCCTTATACTTATGGATTTACTATTGATGGTAAACTAAATGCAAGTTTAATCCAAACTGGTATATTATCAACTGTTTTAATTCAAAATTCAGATGGGAGCTTTAAAATTGATTTAAGTCAAAGTGGGGGAGCAAAATTTTATAATAATGGGAAAAAAGCAATAAATATTTCAAATAACTCATTTGACTTATATGATTGGTATCATGATGGGAAATTTATAGGTAGCTTGGCATCTATGACAAGGATAGAAAATAAAGATATAGCCCTTATTCAGTTAGCAAATAGTAAAAATAGTATTGTTAGTATAGCCTATCCTAACAACAATGAATATACATCATATATTGAATTTGATAAATTTAATATAGCTGGTAATAGTTTTGATAAACCAATCCAAGTAAGAGAAGAAACAAATTTTGGTTGGAATTTATTGTACAGAGCTCAATTATCAAATGATGATAAATCAGGATGGGTATATGTTAATAGCGAAAGAGCTGAAATTTCAATAGGTGAATACTTTGTTCATTGTATGAAAGATAAAGTTACAATGGGTAAAAATAAGCAGAGTGCAATAACAATAAAAGATGATGGAATACATCTATACGGGAATGTTTATGTAGGAGATAGACTTGTAAATTTATAATTTGAAAGGAGAGTGATTAAATGAAATATATAGTAAATAAAACAATTAATATTGATAAGAATGAAATTACAAGTATAAAAGCTGTTGAAAATGATATGAAAACACGTTTTATTAATTTTCAATTACTTGCAAATAATCAACCTTTAGATTTAACTGGATTAACTGTAAGAGTATATGGGAAAACTTCAAAAGGAACAGAAGTATTTAACGATTTAAATATTATAGATAGCACAAAAGGTCTTGTAGAATTAGGATTAACAAGGCCTTTTTTAGTTGCTGGAATAACAGAATATCAATTAAAAATATATACATCTGATAACGGAGTATTAAGTTCTAATATTCTTCAAATTGATGTTACTAAAGACTTAATGAGTAATAATTCTATAGAAACAAGTAACGAATATACTTCAATAGAAAAAGCATTTCAACAAGTAGATGATTCAATTAATAAAATAAATTCAGCAATAGTTGATGTTAAAGCTAATCAAATTGGTGGAACTAACTTATTAGATAATACAGATTTAGCTAATCCGATTCAAATGTTTAATAATACCCCAAACATTCAACTTATCGTTGACAAAACATTTCAAAGACAAACGTCTATTTATAATGAAAAATTAATAGGGCTTCAAAGTGCAGGTGATAGTTTTGGTGATACCTACACATCACTTTTTAAAACAAATGATAAAATAATTCAACCTGATACAACCTATACAATATCATTTAACTATATGAGCTTACATGCTGCAGGAGATATAAGTTCAAGTTGTTTCTTGTATTTCAATAAAAATGATGGAACACAAGAAGTAGTATATATGGATGTTGATTTAGCAAGTCATGGAGAAAACTGGTTTAAGTATGTAAAAACATTCACCACACCAACAGATATAAAAAATATAGAAGTAAGATTTGGTTTTAGGTGTACAGCTTTTGCGTGGTTAGCTATAGATGGGGTTAAATTAGAGAAAGGAACTATGGCTACGGATTGGAGTCCAAACCCTTTAGATTGGCGAAATGAGGTTGGAAATGGCGTAAATTTAATAAGTTCAAGCAATTGTATTTTAACTGCTGATAGAATAGCTTTTCCAACTAGACTAAAGCCCAACACAATGTATACATTAAATATGGGGAATATTAAATATGATGGGGCTTGTTTGAATGTGTATAGAACATCAGATGATTATACTAAGAATGAAACAAAGCCATTACAGACTATATTAGATTGGGAAAATATAAGGGGGATATATACTTTTGAAACTAATTCTCTAATTCCAGATAATGAAGATTTATATTTTGTCTTTTGGGGTGGTGGAATTAATGACAAATACCCTAATTCTAATAAAAAAATAAAATTGGAAGAAGGGATAGTATCAACTCCATATTGTGAATCCGTAAATACTAATTCTAAGCAAATAGAATCTTGCAGAAATGATATAAACAACAATACTAAACAAATAGCAAGTAACAGTTCATCAATCAATGACCTATATAACTGGGTAAATAAGAATATACAAATGGAATACATTTCAGGAGCAACATCATTAACCCTACAGGCTAACAAAGCTTATTACCTTGATGGTCAACACGTTGCAGATATAACTAGCATAGACCATTCAGCATTAAAAGATGGAGAAAAGGTATATTTCTATGTAGCTTCAGGTGACCAACTCGCTCATATAGTTTTCAGAAGACAAGGACTATGTAATCAAAATGTTAGAGTTTGGCTACCACGAGGACAAGACTTTTGGATTACAGGGAATGACAATGGAGATACCATTTTTACTTTAATGAAAATTGGGGACGCTATGAGATTTTTAAGTTAAAAGGAGTGATTTAAATTGCACAGTAAAAATTTTTTATTTTGGAAAACAGCTTTTGAAAGAAAGCAAGTTGATATTTACACTTTAGCACAAATGACTGGGGTAAATGGGGAATTAACTTCAGATGAATTTCAAGAGATAACAGGAATGAATTATATTCCTGATACATCAACAAATAAAGTTAATTTTGTATCAACAAGTGATATAATGCAGCAATTAGCAATGAGCAAGATTAATAATATGCAAAAAGATAAAATGATTAGTGATTTAGCTAATCAAATAGCACTAAATAAAATAAATAGTATGCAAAAAGATATGATTATAAACAACTTATCTAAACAAATTGCAAATAATAAATTAGAATTAATGGAATTAAAAAACAAAGAAAATTTAGTAAAGGCAGGTAATTAATATGAACAATGACAATTTTAATTTTTGGAAAATGGTATATGATATGAAGGCTATCGACATTAACACTTTAAGACAAGCTGTTAAAACAACTTCTAATCCATATGGAGAAATAACAGAAGAACAGTTTAAAGAAATTAGTGGAGTAGATTTTGAAGTAAAAGAAACTACACCAGCACCAGCAACACCACAAATTCAACCACAACAAACTACACCAGTAACTCAACCAGTTACACCAGTACAACCACAACAAGTTACACAATAATAAAAATAGGCAATAATTTGAGAATCTAAAAAGATTCTTTTTTTATTGCCTTAATTTATAGAAAGAGAGAAATTTTATGAAGATAGATATAACAGTTTTAGTTGGTTTTGTTGCTACAGTCTTATCAATATGGGGAATTTTATCAAAATGGAAAAAAGATAGTGTTAACCAAGAATCACAGGAAACTAAAGAACAAACTATACTATCAACTAAATTGGATTATATAAGTAGAAATTTAGATGATATAAAAGTAGATTTGAGAACTAGAGCAAAAGAAAATGCAGAACTAAAAGAACGTTTAATAAAAGTTGAGGAAAGCACAAAGTCAGCACATAAAAGAATTGATGAAATAGAGAATAAATAGAAAGAAGGTAATTAAATGAATATAGGAGATATATTAGTTAATCAAATCGGAACAATTGCAATTGCAGCAGTAGTTGCAATTTTAAGCGTAACAATAAAAGCAATAGGAAATGTAATAATACAGCTTATAGAAAAGAAAAAACAAGAAGTTGAACAAACTTTAAAATTAAATGAACATCAACAAGAGTTGCAAACAGCTAAAGAAGTATGGAATATGGTTGATGAAAAATATAGAATTACAGATAAAGTTGAGAATCTAATTAAATCAAAAGCAGATGATTTTGATAAATTACTTTTAGAAAAAATACCATATCTTACTAAAGAGCAAGTTCAAGATTTAAGACAAACAATTGCAGGAGAAATAAATCAAGGTAAAAAACTTCTTAATGAGGATAGCTTTAAAACTCAATTAGTAGATATTCAAAATAAAAATAATCAGTTAGTTCAAGAAAATTCAGAATTAAAAGCTAAATTAAATCAAGTTAAATCAGTTTTACCAACAGAACAACAATAAGGGAGGAATATAAATGTTAAAAGGAATAGATGTATCAGAACATCAAGGAGTTATTAACTGGGAACAAGTTAAAGGGAATATAGATTTTGCTATTTTAAGGGCAGGTTATGGCAATAATAATATAGATAAACAATTCATAAGAAATATTACTGAATGTAATAGATTAGGTATAGCAGTAGGGATTTATTGGTTTAGCTATGCTTATAATTGTGATATGGCAAGAAATGAAGCTAATTTTGCAGTACAAGCTATTAAAAATTATAAAATAGATTTACCTATATTCTTTGATTTTGAATATGATAGTGTTAATTACGCTAATAAATGTGGAGTTACTGTAAATCAAAGATTAGCTACTGATATGGTTAAAACATTTTGTGAAAGAATAAAAGAACTAGGATATAAACCAGGTAATTATTCTAATCAAGATTTTATATTAAATAAATTTTATAATAATGAATTAACTCAATACCCATTATGGTACGCTTATTATAATCAAAATAAAAATCGTGATTGTATGATTTGGCAGTATTCTGAAAGTGGAAGAGTTCCAGGAATAAACACAGATTCAGTAGATATGAATTATTGTTATACAGATTTAGGAGAAATAAAGCCTGTAGTTAATCTTCATGTTAAAGCATTATGGGAAATTTCTATTCAAGGTGATGAAGTTAAAGCTCTACAAGAAGAATTAAATAGACAATGTAAGGCTGGGTTAAAAGTTGATGGATATTTCGGTGAATCAACTTTAAATGCTTGTATAACTATTTATCCAGGAGCAAGTGGAAATTTAACTAGGCTAATTCAAAGAAGATTAATTAATAGGGGATATAATTTAAATCCATATGGTGCTGATGGTGATTTTGGGGACACTACTGTAAAAGCCATTAAAACGCTTCAGAATTGCTTTAACCTTGTACAAGATGGAATTGTAGGTAAAAATACTTGGAAGGCATTATATGGGCTAGATAAAGGCAAATTTTAATGATATAATCGAATAGTAATCTATTTAATCAATCGATATTTTAAATTCAATCTATACCAGCTTTAATTAGCTGGTATTTTTTTTATGCAATAAAAAAAGAGCTATTAAGCCCTTTTATTTTTTATTATTCAAACAACCATTCAATAGACCCATTTCCCATTTAATAAACAATAAATAATCTTCTATCTTATCAGGAATAGGCTCTTGAACTGATACACATAATTCAACTAATTTCATTAATATATCTTTTTTTAATTTTCCAGCAACTGAAGAATTTTTCGCTAATGCTATAAACTTATTAACTTGATTAAATTCAAGTTTTGAACCAACTTTAAAGCCCATATCATAATATATATCTTGAATTTCTTCATCTACTTTCTTTTTAATAATAATAGAATCTTCTATTAATTCAATTTCAACTTCTGTATTTTCTTCATCTAAGTTAAAATTCTTTACAATAGCGTTAGGCAAGTTGATTGAATATGACTTGTAACCTTTACTATTTGTTTTAACACTTATTTTTCCTTCTAATTTCATTGTAATTCTCCTTTTAAATTCTATTATAAACCATTTCCATAACTTCTTTATATTCTTCAAATGTATAATTAACATTTATATCAAATACAAAAAAGGCTTCTTTCTTAACTGGGAATAGTTCATTTACATTATTTCTTTTCACTTTTTTATTTATAAAACTTTTAATAGCTTCTTTAATTAAAGTTATTATATATTTTTTTAATTCTTCATTTTTTCTTTCATTATCTGATTTATTGACTATTGGTCTTAAGTCCCTTAAATCGATAAAAATTTCAGCGAACATAATTGAATTTAACCAGCTTTTAATTTCTTCATTATCACACTTATTTAATAACTTTTCTCTAATGCTATTTCCCCATTTAACTTGCTTTTCAGTTCCTTTTAATTCTACCATTTTTATAGCCTCCTTATTTCTATGAAGGTAACTAATACATAAACCTAGTTGAAACCTATAGTCTACATTTGGAAATTCTTTTTTAATCTCCCTTGTTAATTTATGAGCTTCTTTCATTATATCCATGATTTAATTACCTCCTTGCTTATCTTGGTTTTATTATATCATACGTAATTACGTAAGTAAATACTTTCGTAAAAATAAATAAAAAAGCTAGAATTATTTTTCTAGCTTCTCATTTTCTTTCACTATATGGCAAATTGTAGCTGGTGAACAGTTAAACATTTTAGCTAATTCCCGCATACTAATGCCCTGTATTCTATACATTCTTATACTTTCTATTTCCATATCAGATAATTTCTTTTTTCGTCCAGCATTATATTTTTTATTTAACTTTTCTTTAAGTTCTTTATTTTCTTTAATAATTTTATCATTCTCAAATTGCAGAGCTTGTACAACGCATTTATAAGTTTCAAGCTCTTTTAATAAATTCTCATATTCTTCTTTATCAATAATCATATAGCCCCCTAATGTTTATTTATCATTTTTGAACAACTTTAGTGTTTAAGTTTTAATTTTTAAACCTGTTTAATAATATATTTATAAACATTTATAGTGTTCAAGTTTAATTTTTAAACATTTTATATAATTCAATAGAATGTTTTATATCTAAAATTCTTAATTTTTCTATCTTTATTCCATCATCTTTTAGTTGTTCTAAAAGTTCTTTATACATTTCAATATTCATTTTTCATTTGCTCCTTTACAGAGCAACCCTAAAAGAGTTATACTAATATTGCGAGTATAAGTGGTAACTCTTAGAGTTGCTGCTTTTTTTATTTTTACATATTTAATATATTGTCTATAGAATTTCTTTCTTCTTCACCTAATTTACTTTCAGTATTTTTTTCTTTAGATTCTACAGATTCTACCGTTACTGCTAGTTCATTCTTAACTTCAATATCCGAACAATCTCTAGCAATAAGATTTGTTAAGTAAACTGAAAAGTTTCCTCCAAACATCTTATCAGCTTTTTCTTTTCCTTTTAAATAAATAGATTCTTCTAAACTAATATTTTTTCTAACCTTCAAATTTTTCACATCCTATTTTGTAATAAGCTTTTGCATTTGTAAAAATTGTATCTTCATCAATTTCGCTATTAATAAATTTAGCTAATCTTAGTGAGCCGCCACCAACATATATTCTTTTACTCATATTAAATTCTGGAATACCCTTTAATCTATTATCAATTAAATTTGCATGAGCTTGTAATACTTCATCTATTAATTCTTCTATATTAATAATATTCCCATCTTTTATAATTTCTTTAGTATCTAAAATATCATCAACTTTTAGGACATCATAACTAACTTCATATTTTGCTTTTATTTTTTGTACTAGTGTATTTGCTAATATATTCATTCCTAATTCTAGTGTGTGTAATTTTCTTAATTTCTTTCCATTAAAATAACTTAAATCTACTGTAAAACCTCCAATATCAACAATACATACATCACCTACAAGTTTTTCAGGATTTAATAATAATACTCCTGCTGATTGAGGGAATATAATAACATCTGTGATATTGAATCTTTTAGGGCTATCATTTAGTGTTATTGTTATCTTTTTTCCCTGTAATTCTTTTATTAATTCTTCTTTTTGAGCCTGATAATATTGAGCTGGTAAGCCAGTAACTAATTGTATATCTTCTGTAGTTTTATTTTTCATAGCTTTAGCAATAGCAGTATATAAACAGACTTTGAAATTTATTGAGTGCATTTTATTAATTTCATTTGCATAAAGTCCATTTTCTTCTCCGATTGTGTATGTTTTCCCTTCAAATTCTACTACTAATGAATTCCCTATATCTAAAGAACCTTCTTCAATAGTTGATTTAAATGAAAATTCAATTCCTTCTCCAAATACTTTAGTGTGGCTATAACCTACATCTATTCCTAATTTCATTTTCTTGCCTCCAAATTGATTTATTTTTATCACAAACTTAGTTTACTGCATTTTGTGTATTCTGTCAATATATTATGTGTATAAAATACACACCAAAATAAAATGTAATTCGACAAAAGTTTGACTTATGAGTATATTATGTGTATAATATGTTTATTAATACACACATTTTAAAACTAATATAAAAAAGCTCTTAGATGAAATCTAAGAGCTATAACATATTTACCAATTAATAGACAAATTAATAAAAATTATGTTATGATAAAAGAAATAATTTTAAATTAAAAAAATATATAAGAACACGAAAAAACCTGCCATACTCAAAGTTTGCCGACGTCGAGTAATAACAGGTTGCATCTAATAAAGAGTTTTATATTGTTCCACTTTCAACAAGTGGGATTATTAACTATATAGTAAATTAAATTATAGTTAATGTCAATAGGAATCCTCCTTGTTAGAACTGATTAATGTTCTTATATCAAGGGGGATATTATTATGGAAAGAGAAAGAATAAGAACAGAAGTTAAAATAGAAGGGATAGCAGACCAAGGATATGGATTAACATATCAATATATAAATAGAATGGTTGGCTTAAGTCCTGAAGCCAAAACAATTTATAACTATTTAAGTTGTTTAGCTGGTAAAACTAACGAAGCATTTCCAAGTGTAAAATTAATGCTACATGAACTTGGAATGAGTAAGACAAGATTTTATAAACATAGAGAATCTTTACTTGAACTTGGACTAATTAGAGTAGAGCAAGGAAGATTTAAATATAAAAATTCAAATAGAGAATATTTAGATACATGTCTTTATGTTCTACTAACCGATTATGATAAAATTGCAGAACAAAAAGATAAATATAGATTAGAAAAAATAAAAAAAGAAACATCTAAAACTAAAATTGATAAAATCAACGATGTTGATAAAAACGTTAAACAACGTCATTTGAAAAAATCAAATAACGTTGAAACCCTTGAAAATACTAACGTTGACGTGTGTCCTCAAAACGAGGATACTCAAAACGAGGATACTCAAAACGAGGACACAAATAATAACAACTCTAAAAATAACAACTCTAAAAATAACAATAATAATACTACTACTATAGAAAAATCTGAAAATAACGATATTAAAAAAATTGAATCTAAAAATAGTAGTAGCAATAAAATAAAAATAAATTTAGATTTAAAAAATATAACTAAGACTAATATTAAAAAATTAAAATTAAATCAAGAACAGATTGATCTGTTAGAAGAATATGTATTAAATAGTGATTGTGATGATATAGACGGATTTAGTTACTTTATAGCTAAGTCTATTAAGAATGGGGAAATTACTAGAGATTCTTTAAAAATTTCTAAATCACATAAAATTAATAAACAAGTAAGTTCAAATAATGATGTTACTTTATTTAGAAAAACTAGAGAAAAACAATTAGAGGATTATAATGATGCAATAGAAGATGATTTTAATAATTTAATTCTTTAGATACTATGTTAATAATAAATAATGCTATATGAGCCCAAATAGGGCTTGTATAGAAAGATTTTCTATATAGACACATAATTGCATTATTTAATAATAAAATTGCTTAGAATTAATTTTAAATAAATTTAAGGGGGATAAACAAATGAAAATGGGTGTAAGAAAACCAAGTATAAAAAAATCTATTAGTGCTAGAACTACAGGAAGAGCAACTAGAAGTGTAAAAAGAGCAGTTAATCCTATGTACGGTAAGAAAGGAATGGGGTGGGTGAATGACCCTAAAAAAGCTGCCTACAATAAAGTTTATAATAAAACTACAGTTTCAGCTAAAGATTTAGTTGAAGGTAAATCTAATAAAAAAAATTTTGGTGAGGATATAATATGCGGGATTATTGGATTAATTTTCATATTAGGTATAGTATTTATTATTGTGTTTTTACTATGCTTATTCTTATAAACCTAGTAATACTCTCATTTATTAGAAGTTAGAGCGTAACAGGAATGTACTTTAAGCGTAACAGGAATGTACTTTGAAAAATTTTTAAATATAGTAGTTTAAACAATAAAGTGCTATTAAAATATTAGCTATAATTTTTAAAAGAATTACATTTAATAATAGAAATTAGGTTACTATTATGAAAACTTTAAACATGACTATTTTTAAAATAAGGTGTTTAATATTATAATATATTTTGATGTAGATATTTTTTTTAAAGTGTTTTTTTGATTTTGTTGTTAACAAAAAGGAGTTGCTTTTATATAAGGTAGCTCCTTTTTACATTACACTAAAATCGATAATAAAAATATGAGAAAAACAGTTTAGATTATAAATATTTATTTAAATTATGAAATGTATTTATATATATTTTTAAATAAATAATAAAAGATATTTTACTTTTGTGAAAATATTAAACAAAAGTGTTTTTAAAATGAGTTAGTGTATATTATAATTTAAACATGTTAAGGAACAAGCAAAGTAATTTTTAAATGTTTTGTAATTTTTTACTATCGAAAGGAGTTACCTATTTGTAAGGTGACTCCTTTTATATTTTATTATGATTAAAAACATATTAGAAAAACAGTTTAAGGTATGAATATTTGCTAAAAATGTAAAAATGTTTTCAGCTAAATTTATATAAAATAATTAAAATTTGTTAATTTTTGTTATAATGTTAAACAAATATAGTTGAAAAATTATTTAATTAATACTATAATAAATTTGAATTTAATATAAATTTTTGCATGAATAATTCTTTGCAAATCGTTATGATTTTAATAAAAAAGGAGCTATACCATATATAATAGCTCCTTTTTTATTATATTAAAACTTATAAAATACTTTAATTTTATAGCTTAATAAACACTAAATTTTAAACATTTGTTTAAATTAAACACAAATGTGTTTGAAAGCGTTTTGATTTATTATATAATATAAGTGGATTAAGATAAACAATCCCGACTCAAACTAATTTTTAATGTTTTCCATATTTTTAAAATTTTAAAAGGAGTTGCTATGCCGATATGTAACTCCTAAAAATTTTATATATGGCAAAAACTAAAAATTTAATCTCATCTGACGCATTTTTTTAATTTGTTAACTCAAAAAAGAGCTATTTTCCATAAGGTAGCTCTTTTTGTGTTTAAATTAGTGCTAAAATAAAATTATTAATATTATAATTTAGGTTATAACAAATATGTTAAACAATAGTTTAATTATGGTTTTTTACTAAAGATTGCGAAAATGTTTTCAATTAACTTCACAGACAAATAAACAAAACCGGTTAACTTTTGTGAAAATAATAAACAAATGTGTTTGAACAAATATTTGAGCAATATTATAATAATTATTGTTTAGATATAAATCTTATATAAACATTTCTTTGCAGATCATTATTATCACAGTAAAAAAAAGAGTTATTAAATATAAAATAACTCTTTTTTTTACTATATTAAAACTTATAAAATACTTTAATTTTGTTTTGTAATAAGTGCTAATTTTTTAAACATTTATTTAAATTAAACACAAATGTGTTTGAAAACATTTTTATTTATTATATAATATAGGTGAATTAAACAATAATACCTTATCAAAATAGTTTTTTAACGTTTTCCATATTTTATTTTTAAAGGAGTTACTATGCCAATATGTAACTCCTGAAAATTTTATATATGGCTTAAACTAAAATTATAATCTCATCTATATACTTTTTATGAATTCATTATTAATAAAAAAGAGCTACTTTCAATACGATAGCTCTTTTTGTTTTGAAATAAAATTAAATTATTAAATAGAAAATATTCAATGATAGTATTTTGAAAATAATGTAATTAGTGATAAAATATAAGTATCCCTATATAAATACATTTATTTATATAATTAATAAATGTAACACTATTCTCAAAAAGAAGCTACTTTATAACCAAGTAGCTTTTTTTGTTTTTATAGTAATATTAGTAATAAAAATATGAAAATTTTAGTAAAAAGTATTTTTGTATACTAAAATAAAAAAATACAGTATATTAAATTATTAAAAATGAGATTTTCTTAATAAAGGGTTGTCTAGTTTTTTATAATTCCTTCGACTTGAAAGATAGAACAATAGTTCTTACAATCTAATTAACAAATACCTATTAGTTAGGGGGAATTAAAAATGTCAGATACAAAAGAAGAAATGAAAAAAGAAATAATAGGAATGATTAATAGTATAGAAAATCCATATTGGATAAGTATGATCTATAATTATTTATTAGTTATAAAAGAAAAAGAGAGCATTTAGCTCTCTTTTTTTGGTAATCCTTCTATTAAAGTTTTTATACACTCAAAGTATTCAGGTTCTAATTGAGTAAGCCCTTTAACTATTTCATATAGCTTAGAATTTTCTTTACTTAGCTCATACATCAGTTCAGCAACTTCTCTCTCGCTTTTAGTAGCTTCATACATATTACCAGTTCCATTTAATAACCAATCTTTACTCACATTAAAAGTTGATTCAATTAAGTTTATTAAGTATTCTTTGGCTTCAACTTTGTTATATTCTATATTAGCTATTACTGACCTAGATACTCCTAACTTTATAGCAAATTTTTCTTGAGATAATCCTTCCTTCAATCTTACTTCTTTAATTCTTTCATTCATAAGTAAATCCCCTTTCTTTAAATATTATATAATTTTAATGTTGTCTTATCAAGACAATTTTAAATGTTAAAAAAGTGTAAAAATAACTAAAATGTATTTTAAAAACAAAAAATATTGTTATAATTGTCTTGCAAGAACAAAAGAAAAGGAGATGGATAAAATGGAAATTCAAAATGCGCAAGAAATTTTAGAACTTATTCCCGATTTACAAAGACTTGAAAATCCACAAGACTTTAATTTGATTAAAGGTGCTATTAGCTCATGTTTAACAGTTCAAGAGTTGAAAAAGAGCACAGCTCAAAAAACAAATTAAGGAGGACTAATAGAATGACAAAACTAGTCAACATTAACACTCATAAAGTTTTTAGCGATAAAGACTTTAAAGAGTACGTTAAAGAGTTAAAGAAAAACGGAGGTAATAAAAATGAATGAAATTAAATTATTCGAAGGGAACGAAGTAAAGGTAAAAACTGATGCAGGAAAAACACTTATTAATTTAGTACATGTTGCTAAGTGTTGCGGTTTAGTAATAAAAGATAATAGTAGAGGAACAATTAGAGTGAATTGGAATGCTAGAAATGGTGTAAGAGATAAATTAAAAAAATTATGCGAGGCAAATGCCTCACAAGAAATCCAAGAAGAAATAAATTACATCTTAGAAGAAATAGAAAATACAGATGATAGAAATACAATTTACATTTCAAGTTGGTTAGCTAAGAGATTAGCAGTTGAGTGTCATAGTGAAAGAGCAATGAAGTTTAAAAACTTTTTAGTAAGTTTAGATGAAGCAAGAGAGAATAATCAATTAAATAATCAAACATTTGCATTAGAACAATTTGCAGTAGCAACAGAACAAATGGCGATAATAGGACAAGCGGTACAAGGACTTCAAAAAATGACAATAGGTATTCAAGAGTATGTAAAGGATAGTATTCAAGCTAAAGATAGGCAGATTGATGAAATAAAAGAACTAGTAGGATTAAGAACTAAAAATACAGTTACTTTAGTTAATCGTTTAAAAGAAGTTCTATCAAGAAAATATAACAAAAATATATCAGGAAAATCTACTGAATATAGTATTGCAAAGAATAAAATATTTTCAGAATTTAAAGTAACAAAATGGGAAGAAATTCCTGTTTGTAAATATAATAGTGTTTTTGCTTTTATTGAGGAAGTTATTTAAAAATATTATTTATTTTATAATCTTTAAATTTTAATTTTAGTTATCTTCGAAATTTAAGGTATTTCAAAAACATAAATATTATAAAACAAATAAATTTTTAAAATAATTAAGAAAGAAGTAAAGCAAATGAACATGAATTATTACTTAGAAAAAGCAACAATGCTTGTTGAAAGTGGTTTAACGATAAGACAAGCAGTAGAGAAAGTTAAAGAAGAATATAGGAGGAAAGAACAAGATGATTAAAGTAGAAAGTAAAATAGTTGATGATGAAAATTGTGGGGTAAATGTTGAAGTTAATGGAACAATAAAAGATTTATATATAGAAAGTGCAATGATTATTAAAAGTTTAGTTGATAAGGTTTCTAAAGCTGTAGATAAAGATAAAGAGGTAATATTAGGTGATATTTTAAAAGAAATATTATTACAAATGGGAGATAAGTAATATGAAATTAATTGATATAGAAGAAGATAAAATCTATAAGAGCGAATATGAATGTGTATTTTATAAATACAACTCAAGAGGAGAAATAGAGAGAAGTTTATATATTGATGATTGGGAATGTTCTTCAGTATTAGTAACTAATATACCTGAATTACTCAACACAAATGTTAGTGAATATACACCTACAAAATGGATAATTGTAAATGATGTAGAAGGATTAAGAATAAGGTTAAGGCAAACAGATAGTATTGTATGGTTAAGTTTAAAAGAATTAGAGAAATTATGTGAAGATGTTGCAAATGAAAAAAATGCACCTTTTTAGGAGTGAATTATGGCAGGAGTTAAATGGATTAGATTAAATACAGATATGTTCGATAATGCCAAAATAAAGTATCTTAGAACACTTCCAGAAGGAAATAATATTGTGTTATTTTGGGTAATGCTTTTAGCAAAGGCTGGTAAATGCAATTCTAATGGATATATTTTTTTAACAGAAAATATTCCTTATTCTCCTGAAATGTTAGCAGCAGAGTTTGATTTTGAAGTTAATACTGTAAATTTAGCATTAATGAGTTTAAGTAACCTAAATATGATCCAATTAGAAGAGCATATATTATTAATACCAAGTTTTGACGAACATCAGAATGCAGAAGGTTTAGATAAAATAAGAGAACAGACTAAAAAGAGAGTTGCTAAATATAGAGAGAAACAGAAGCGATTAGAAAGTAACGTTACAAGTAACGTTACAGTAACGCAAAGTAACGCTCTAGATATAGAAAGAGATAAAGAAGAAGATAAAGAAAAAGAAATAGATATTAATAATATATCTAAAGATATATTATGTTCTACATTTGTAGAACGAGTAATAGAAAGTTGGAACTCATTAGGATTAACATCTAAATTAAAAACTATTAAAGCAGGAACTAAAAGATACAGTATGTTAAAAGCAAGAGTTAAGCAATATTCAGAAGATGAAATAGTACAAGCCATAAATAATATTAAAGAAAGTAGTTTTTTAATGGGAAGAGTTAAAGACTTTGAGATTACATTTGATTGGTTCATAAGACCTAACAATTTTATAAAAGTTTTAGAAAATAACTAT
>NZ_LTAY01000032.1 GCF_002050515.1 Clostridium thermobutyricum DSM 4928
CATCAGGGTTTCCCCCATTGTGCAATATTCCCCACTGCTGCCTCCCGTAGGAGTCTGGGCCGTGTCTCAGTCCCAATGTGGCCGATCACCCTCTCAGGTCGGCTACGCATCGTCGCCTTGGTGAGCCGTTACCTCACCAACTAGCTAATGCGCCGCGGGTCCATCCTATAGCGGATTGCTCCTTTAATCCATGTATCATGCGATACTAGGATATTATGAGGTATTAATCTCCCTTTCGGAAGGCTATCCCTCTCTATAGGGCAGGTTACCCACGTGTTACTCACCCGTCCGCCGCTAATCCATTTTCCGAAGAAAATTTCATCGCTCGACTTGCATGTGTTAGGCACGCCGCCAGCGTTCGTCCTGAGCCAGGATCAAACTCTCAATAAAAAGTTTAATCTTTTAGCTCTTAAAACTTACTTATAAAAGAATTGCTGGTTTAAGTTTGCTTATATATTATTCTGTTCAATTTTCAAAGACCATTTTTCTTCATCGCTTTTGGCGACTTATTTAGTCTATCATCATAATATTATTATGTCAACAACTTTTTTCAAAGTTATAATCATAAGTATTTTGATTGCTTAGCTGTTTTTTTGTTGGACTAGCCAAGCGACATGTATTATCTTAACACCTTTTTTATTATGTTCTAAATTATTTTTATGTAAATTTTTAATTTATTACTTAAATACTCTTATATAATCTTTTTTTCTATTAATTAAATATATAGATACTCTAGGAAATGTTTTTTTAATTTAACTAAAAATTTTGAATAATGAAAATTTTATTTTGTGTTATACTAAAACCATATCAACTGATTACGAAAGGATGTGTAAAGTGGCATTTAGCCACGATTTCTATGGGATATGTTATAAATAAATCTTGGTCTTCTTTATTAAGAGAAGAATTTTCAAAAGATTATTATAAAAAAATTATGAGTTTATTAAATGAAGAATATTCTAATAAATCTATTTTTCCTCCAAGGAAAAATGTTTTTGAAGCTTTAAATATCACAAATTATGAAGATGTTAAAGTTGTTATATTAGGTCAAGATCCTTATCATAGACCTAATCAAGCTCACGGATTAAGCTTTTCAGTAAATGTCGGAGTAAAGATTCCTCCATCTCTTATTAACATATATAAAGAATTACATGATGATTTAGGATGCTATATTCCTAACAATGGATTTTTAGAAAAATGGGCAAAACAAGGAGTTCTTTTATTAAATACTTCTTTGACAGTTATAGAAGGTCATGCAAATTCTCATCAAAAAATAGGATGGTCTATATTTACTGACAAAATAATTTCTTTAGTAAATGAAAAAGATACTCCTGTTGTATTTATATTATGGGGAAATAATGCTATATCTAAAAAATCTCTAATAACTAATCCTAAACATTTGATACTGCAATCAGTTCATCCTAGTCCACTTTCTGCTAGGAGAGGTTTTTTTGGTAGCAAACCTTTTTCTAAAACAAATGAATTTCTAGAAAAAAATAATCTTTCACCTATTGATTGGCAAATAGAAAATGTATAAAAATAGAGGTAAATCAAGTAATATTTTTACTACTTAATTTACCTCTATTCTTTAAATTGTCTTTTTAATTTGTCTTTATAGATCATTTTTCCTTTTTCTTTAGATTTTCAATCATCAGTCTGTATTCATCATCATTTATAAGTTTATAGTTCCTCATTATCCTTACTGTTTCTTGATCATATAAACATTCATTCTTTCTTATATTTTTTGATCTGATTGAATCCCTTACTATCATAACTAAAAATAAAATTATAAATGATGTTCCTATTACAAACTCCATATATATTTCTCCTATAAAAAAGGCTACTATATATTTTATTCAATCAAATAAATTTTATTGACTTATTTTTTTATTTCTATTCATAACGTTAATTAAACTTCCTGCCAGAATTCCTATTATAGAAAAAAAAGAAACTCCTAATATTAATATATCTAATAAAATTCCAGTTATTAATCCTATTATTAATCCTATTATTAATCCCATAGTTATTGTTTTCTCTTCTCTCTTTATGTTTAATCTTTCTTCCTCATATACCATAATTTCTCCTCCAATAATCCATCTGTATTTATTTTACAATTAATTTATTAAGAATTCCTTAACAACTTCTTAAATGAATCTTATTGTTTTATTATTAATTTTACAATATAAAATTCTATTTTTAATTATTACTATTTTTTCTGAATCTTAATCATTATTTTCCATATTATTTTTTAAATTACTTATATATAAATTAGACGATTATTGAAGTTATTTAGTTTCATTTATTTTATTTTTTATATAAAAAAAGCACTAACTTTAAAGTTAGTGCTTTTGGTGGCTCGAGCTGGAATCGAACCAGCGACACGAGGATTTTCAGTCCTCTGCTCTACCGACTGAGCTATCGAGCCATACAATGTACCTAGCAACTTCCTACTCTCCCACACAGTCTCCCATGCAGTACCATCGGCGTTATAGAGCTTAACTTTCCTGTTCGGAATGGGAAGGAGTGTTTCCTCTATGCCATCGTCACTAGATTTATTTGTATCTTACGTATTATATCTTATATTATGTTTTATTATTTGTCAACATTTTTTTATAATTATTTTTTCAATCCAAATATTATTCTAAAGCTAATTTCAATATATCTATTTTAAATACATATATTAAATAATATAAACTTCAAAATTTCAATATTCATTTCTTAGCTTTAGAATTAATAATTCAATTTTATGTAATTCTTAGGACTCTTTCATTTCTAAAAAATCTTATCACCTTAATAGCTAAATATATAATTTTGATTTAAATTTATTGCTATATAAAATTATATATAAATAAAAAATTCTTCAATACTCTTTTGATTTCATATTTATTATAAATATCTTCTTTATATTTCTTCTATAAACTTATATTATTTTACTTTCTAATATATTTTCAAATATTAACTTATGGACCAAGTCTGTTGGATGCAATCCATCATTTAAACAATTTTCTTTAATCATTATTTTATCTATTGAAAGATTATTTTCTTTTAAATAATTTTCTATCTTTTTATAGTTATCTATTAATTTTATATTTTCTTCTTTACTTATTTTTCTTATTATATTTATTATATCTATTGTATGATGGATTCTGCTTGGTTTATTTTCATTTTCTTTTGTAGAAATTATAGGAGTCATTAATATTATTTTTTTATCTCTTAACTGATTTATTATATACTTTAAATTACTATATAATTCATTTAATCCATTTTCTCTTTTTCTATCATTTAAGCCTATTAAAATAAAAACTATATCATCTTTTTCTGAAACTAGTTTATTTATATTTTCTTTTAATTGTGTTGAGTTCATTCCACAACATCCATTATTATTTAAAACTATATTTTTATTTTCTTTATTTAAATATTCATTTAATAATGCTCCCCAACTTTTCTTAGTTTGCACATTTTTAAAATCAATATTATCTACTCTAATTAAAGTTGAATCAAGTTCTTTAAAATCTGAAGTTCCTTCTCCGGCTGCTATACTATCTCCTATTATCTTGATATATATTCTATTTTTCACTAATCTCATCTCCAAGTACTATCTTTTTATAGAATATTTCACAATTTTTTATTTTTTCAAATTAGTATAAACTAATCCCCTCTTATATAAAAGATTTATTTTAACTATCCTACACTTATTTGTTTAGCCTATTAAGCAGCTAATCTATATAAATTTTCCTTAATTATATTAAAATATAGTAATTTAATTCCACATCTCTGGTAGTAAATCTGATATTGTTACTATTTTATCTTCTAATAATACTTCACTTTTATAATTTTCATCATTTATTTGATTTATTAATTCTCTACATCTTCCACAAGGTGGCACAATATTTCCATCTTTATAAACTGATACAATTTTAACTATTCTTGTTTCTCCTCCTGTTATCATAGCTGCAATTGCTGAATGTTCTGCACAAAAGCCCATAGAACTTGGAGTATCTATACATACTCCTTTATACACACTTCCTTTATCAGTTAAAATTACTGCTGCAACTGAACCTGCATATGAACTTCTTGATATTTTTCGTGGATTTAGCGTAGTCCTTGCTATTTCTAATAATTCATTAAAATTCATTCATAATACCTCTCACATATTTTATAAATTCATTTTTTTCTTAACCAAATCTACTATATCTCGTATTTCTGTTTTATCCATAAAATATACCTTCTTACCATATGTGTCTAAAAATTCTCTGTTTTCATTTGTTAGCTTTTCTTCTTCAATATTTTCTACTTTCTTTTTAAGCATTTTCATCATCGTTTTATGCAAAAATGTAAGTTTACTATAATCTATTCCACCTCTTAAATTAAATATAGTTATTTTATTTTTTTGTAAATCAAATATTCTATTTATATTAGAATTTATTTGATTTACATCATTCATATCTTTAGGCTCTGATAGCCCACATGTAAATATAACTATATCTTTAGCTTTTATTTTCTCAAAGTTATTTTTTAGAATTGATATTCCTTTTACTCCACCTGCATATAACCCTCCACCATATATAATAATATCGTAATTTAGCAGATTATCTTTTTTCATATTTTTATAGCTGAATAAATCACAATTTAACTCTTCTGATATCCATTTTGCATACTTTTCAGTTGTTCCATACTTTGACCCATATATAACCACTACTTTCTTCATAATCACCTATTTCCTTTATAGATTTTTTCCCATTATAACTAAATTCTTATATTCTTTTAATCCTCTCTTTTTATAAAATTCTAAAGTTTCATTGCTTTTGCATGTGAATAAAATTATTTCATTTATCCCTTTATTGTATAATCTTTTTTCAAATTCATTAAAAATTTTGCTACCTAAACCTTGTCCTTTTAATTTACTTCTTACGCAAAACTCTTTTATATTAAATAGTACTCCATCATAAAATTGCTCTTCATGCCCTAATATTAATCCATAAATTATATTAGATTCTTCAGCTATTATTCCATAAAACCCTTCACTTTTTATCATTTGACTTAATCTTTTACTAGCTGTTTCTATTGTCCATTTATCATTCCATGGTGGAGCATTAAATGCTTCTATATAAATTTCTACTAATTCTTTTATATCTTCTATATGTATTTCTCTATAATTCATTCTCTCTCCCCTTTTCCTTTTTTAGGAAATATCAAATTTATTATATCATATCTTTTTCTCCAAATAAAAAAACTAGAATTAAATTCTAGTTTTTATTTTTACAAATTTAATATATATTTATATGCTTCCTTTTCATTAAAAGCAAATATTATACTTAACTCTTCAAATAATAATTTTTCTGAATTTTTCATAATTATTTCATCAGATTGAGTTAATTTTTTTCCTAATGCATTTTTTTCTTTCTTTTTTGCAGTAATACTTCTTACTAACTTAACCCAATTAGAAAAATCTCCAGTTTTAACTAAAGCTTTAAAACTTTCATTTCTTTGTCTCTCACTATCTATCCATATTAACTCACTAAGTTTTTCATTTTCTACTATATCTTCTACCTCTTCTTTTGATAATATTTTTCTCATAAAAATCTTAGTATTATCAGTTGGAATTTTTATTATAGTATTATTTTCATATATATGATTAAGAACATAGTATTCTTTTTTGATAAAATTTCTGTCTTTTTCCTCAACAATATCTATCACTTTACAAATTCCTGTTGTTCCATACATTATATAATCATTTATTTTGAACATAAACCTCACTCCTTTAATTATTTTTCAATAGTAGATTTACTTTTTTATAAAAATATAAAAAAAACGCGCAGTTAAACAACTGCACGTATGATATCAAACTACATATTGTACTTTAATTGTAACACACTATATTAAATAAAGCTAATTTCATATATTTATTTCTTATATCTATATAATTTTCACAAAATAAAATAATAATTTTTATTTATATAAATTTTGTTATCTTATTTTTTCATATAATTAAATTCTCTAAAATAAATTTATCCTCTCTTTTATAAATTTATTTCCAAGGTTTTTTTCCATCTAACCATCCTTTATTTTTCCAATACTCTTTTTCTATATTAATCGCATTATCCATTTTATGAACTTTAATAAATGTATTAAACATTATTCTTACAAATACACTTGGCCTATTATTATTTCCTATAGAATTATAAAATTTATTACTTTTTATTTTTAATTTTTTTATACATTTCTCTTTATTTTTTTCAGATATATCATTCCATTTAGTACTTCTTACATTAAGCCCACACTCAACTATTGTACTTACACCCCAATACTTAACAGATCTTTTTATTGTATTTATTACATGCTTTGTTCCTGTTCCAGCAGTAGTTGAAACAATAAATACTGATTTTTTAAACATTTCTTCCATTGGCATATGAACTATATACATATGCCCAAAATGATCTAACAAAGTTTTCATTTGCCCTGTAACATCCATAACATAAGTAGGCGAAGCAAAAATTATTCCATCTGCACTTTTAAAACTATTATATATTTTCAATGTATATTCTGAATGAGGACATTTTTCTTTTCCATAATAAAAGCAATTAAAACATCCATTACAAAACTTTGGCATATCTTTCGGTAAAAAATATTCTTCAAATTCTATATCATCTTTAGTTTTAAGTTCATCCTTTATTATTTTAACTGTATTATAAGTATTTTCACGTCTTTCATTACCATAAATAATACAAATCTTCATTTATACACCTCTTCAAATTCTCACTATATATATATTACTTATATAATAAATTAATGGTGTATAATTAATATAAAATCGAATTTATTATTTTTCCTTATTTAACTAAATGTCAATAATATAATTATAAATATTGTTTGGAGATGATTTAATGAATACTAAAATAGAAGAATTAACTCAGATTATAAAAGAAAGTAATAATATAGTTTTTTTTGGAGGAGCTGGAGTATCCACAGAAAGCAATATACCTGACTTTAGAAGTGCTACAGGTCTTTTTAATGAAAAATTAAATATGACTTTTACACCAGAACAACTTGTTTCTCACTCTTTTTATGTTAGATATCCTGAAGAATTCTTTAATTTTTATAAAGCTAAACTTATATATCCTGAAGCTAAACCAAATCTTGGCCATATTGCTTTAGCTAAACTTGAAAAAATGGGGAAATTAAAGGCTGTTGTTACTCAAAATATTGATGGTCTTCATCAAGCTGCTGGTTCTAAAAATGTTTTTGAGCTTCATGGTTCAGTACATAGAAATTACTGTACTAAATGTGGTCAATTTTATGATGCTGATTTTGTATTAAAATCAAAAGGAGCTCCTATTTGTACTAATTGTGGAGGTCAAGTAAAGCCTGATGTTGTACTTTATGAGGAAGGTTTAGATAATGCTGTTATTAATGGAGCTGTAAGAGCAATAAGTCAAGCTGACACTTTAATTATTGGTGGAACTTCTTTAGTTGTTTATCCTGCTGCTGGACTTATTGATTATTTTAGAGGTAAAAATCTTGTCCTTATAAATAAAAGCAAAACTTCTGCTGATTCTAAAGCTAATTTAGTTATTAATGATTCAATTGGTAAAGTTTTAGATGAAGCAATAAAATCACTTTAATATATTTTTTATAAATATAAGTAATAAAATCACTATCTTTTGAAAAACCTATATTTTGAAAGAGGTGATTTTTTTATGAAAAAAACTTTTAAATTAATTCCATTTTTATTGGTCTTAATTTCATTTTCTTTATTTGGAGGCTCTGTTTCTACATTAGCTCTTCAATATAATGAAGTTCCTATTAGTGAACAAATTTTAGTTTTTGATAATAATAATACTAACAGACTTCCAAATAATTTTAGAAAATCTACTGATCCTGTTGATAATTCAACAAATCTTAATTTAAGTGGATTAAAAGAATTAAATATTTCTGGAAGTCAACAATTCTCAAAATTCAACTTAGAACTTTTAAAAAAACAATTACCATCTGATAAAAATCTTGTTTTTATAGATTTAAGACAAGAATCTCACGGATTTATCAATGGTCTTCCTATTAGTTGGGAAGGTGATGGAGACAAAGCTAATATGGGCTTAAGTTATAATCAAGTTATTGCCAGAAATAACGCTCAACTTGCTAAAATAAAAATAGGTGAACCTTTAACTATTAAGAACACTACCATTGTTCCTAAAGAAGTTTATTCTGAAGAAACTCTTATTAAAGAAAACAATAATCAATATATAAGAATTCCTGTAACAGATACAAAACTTCCAACTCCAGAAATGGTAGATCTTTTTGTAAGTTCAGTTGCTAACTTACCTGAAAACTCTTGGTTACACTTTCATTGTAAAGAAGGTATAGGCAGAACAACTACATTTATGACAATGTTTGATATGATGAAAAATGCGAAAACAGTTCCTTTAAATGATATTGTTCTTAGACAAATAAAACTTGCTAATCTTGAAGATAAAGAAAAAGGATTAGAAAGTTCTAATAGAATGGCATTCTACAATAAATTTTATGCTTATGCTAAAAATGGAGATTTCACAAAGAAGTTCTCTGAATTTAATAATTAAATTTAATTATGTATTTTTATTAACTCTCCTAAATATACTTATATTAATAGTATTTTTAGGAGATTATTTTATGTTATATATAATTTTAATTATTTTAATTTTGGGAACTTCAGGATTTCTTATATTCACATATGAAAATAAAATTTCATCTTTAAAAAATGACTTAATAGTTTTAAATAGTACAATAAATAGCTTAAAAAGCCGTATCCCTAATGGAGATACTCAAATAAAAATTGATTTCAAAATACCACAATCTAAAATAGGAGTAATAAGACATAATTCTATGATATATCTTTCACCTGATGCTAATAGTTTAATAAAAAAAACTTCTATATATATGGAAGTAAGAATATTAGATCAAGCTATTTATAATGGTGGTACTTGGTTTTATGTTGCATTACCTATTGATAGAAGTGAAAATTCTAGAGGTTGGGTTCACAAAAAGTACTTTACCTCTTTTAAATAAAATTTTTAAAGCCCTTTAGATAAAACTAAAGGGCTTATTTTATTAAAATTTAAATAAAAACATAAATACAAAATATACTATTACAGACATAATAAAAGGTAAATTTATTATTCTCTCATCACTTTCTTTATACTTAAATTCTTGAATTTCTTTTAATGTTATTCCATTTCTTATATTATATCTCTTTTCTAATTTCCAAAGGATTACCCAAGCCAATATTCCCAGTACTATTATCCAAAATACAGCTCCTACGAGTAAAACTGCAAGTTCTCCAGATGATCCTGTTATTCTTGATGATGCTTCTACTGCTTCTTCTAAAGCATTGCTACTTCCTGTAATAGAAATTATTTTTTGTAATGTTAGAGATGTTCCATTTAATATAAAGTGCATTATCATTGAAGTATATATACTACCTGTAACTCTTACTGCATAAGCAAGTATAAATCCCATCACCATAGTATATAAAAATTGATGCGCATTTAAATGAAAAATTCCAAACATTATTCCACACATCAAAGCTGCTTTAAATTTACTTTTATCATCATATCCTTGAAGCACTACTCCTCTTAAAGTAAATTCTTCAGTTATAGCTGGCATAACTGCAATCAATAACATTAGAATAATATATGGAGTAGATGAAATATCATTCATAAATGTACTTAATGTATTTTCAAAAAATAAACTACTTATAACTCCAAAAAGACTCATTAATGGAACACATATAAAGCCAAGTAGTATTACTAGCAACAAATCTTTAAATGGTAGTTTGTTAAATTTAAAAACATCCTTAAAGCTTTGTTTAGTAAATATAACATATAAAATAGATGGTAATAGAAATAGTGTTACATGACTTGTTAAAAGCATTATTCTGCTATCAGTTATATTAAATCTAACAAATAATCTTCCAAGTACTATATTTCCAAATATACTTCCCACTAAAATAATAAAGAAAAACAAATTGCTCCTATAAACTTTTCTCATAACCTCTCCTAAATTTTAAATTTTCCATAGTATAAATTTTTAATATGAGGAGATAATTATTACTGAGGCTATTTGCTTCATTAATTAATCGCCTCTCCCCCATTTTATTTATATACAGATTCAATCCCTCTTAACGCTCCTAAGATAAGAGGGATTGTTTTATATTTATAACTTTATGCATACATAATAAATATATTACTACATATACATAAAAGTTAATTATTCTCTATCCTTTTATTCTTTTAGACATTTTATTTATTAATCTCTAATCTTATCATATCAAAGGCTTTAAGACATGCTCTACGTCTAACAGAATTTCTATCTCCATTAAACACATTTCTAGTTACTATTGTTTTATCTCCAATAGATAATCCTATATAAACAAGACCTACTGGCTTATCATCTGTTCCCCCATCTGGTCCTGCAATTCCTGTTGTTGAAACTCCTATATCTGCTCCACATCTTTTTCTTATTCCTTCTGCCATTTCTCTAGCAGTTTCTTCACTTACTGCTCCAAACTTTTCTAAAGTTTCTTCCTTAACTCCTAAAGTTTTTATTTTAGCTTCATTAGAATAAGTAATAGCTCCTTCTAAAAATGAGATTGATATTCCTGGATAATCTATAAGACCTGCTCCAAGTAAACCACCAGTACATGATTCACTAGTTCCTATAGTTAGCTTTTTATCTACTAATAATTTTGCAACTGTTAAGTTTAATCCATCTTCTCCAATATTATATATTGAATCGCCAAGTCTATTCTTAATTTCTGTTAAAACTGGGTCTATTAATTTTTCTCCTTCTTCTTTTGTTTTAGCTTTTGCAGTTACTCTTAAAGTAACTTCTCCTTCTTTTGCATAAGGGGCTACTGTTGGATTTTTTCCATTATCAATTAAATCTTGAACAAGTTCTTCTACTTTACTTTCCCCAACTCCATGAATTCTCACAACTTCTGAAACTATAGTATAGCCTGTAAGTTTTTCTAAATAAGGTCTAACACTTTCATTGAATATTCTCTTCATTTCACTTGGAGGTCCTGGTAAAACTATTATTGTTTTATCATCTTTCTTTATAATTGCTCCTGGAGCTGTTCCAGCATTATTTTTTAATATTATAGCTTCTTTAGGAAAATATGCTTGCTTTTCATTACTTTCAACAAACTCTCTTCCCATTCTTCTAAAATATTCTTTTATACTTTCAAGACTCTCCTCATGTAGCTCACACTTATATCCAAAATATTCACATGCAAGCTCTTTTGTCATATCATCTTTTGTTGGCCCAAGACCCCCTGTTGTAATTATCATATCACTTCTACTTAATCCTTCTTTAAAAGCTTGAAGCATCCTTTCTTTATTATCTCCTACAACACTTTGATAATAAATATCTATTCCCATACTAGCTAATTCTTTTGCTAAAAATTGTGCATTCGTATTTACTATATCTCCTAAAAGAATTTCTGTTCCTACTGATAATAATTCACATCTCATATTCTATAAGCTATGTCTAAATTAATAGAAATAACTTAACTTCACCTCCTTAAATATTCTAGTAATATTATACCACTGTAGTCTCATATATATTTATAACAAAAGAGACTATCTTGAATTAGATAGTCTCTTTTCATTATTTAAAAGTTTGCTTATAGTATTTTCCGTCTTTAAGAGTTGAAACTCCATATTGATAGAATCCTAAGAATTGACCATTATATGGTGTAATAGTCTTAGATTGAAGTTCTTCTACTTCATTTTGCATATTATAGTTAACATAAATTTTTCCACTTTGACGAACACTTATATCATTATTTGTTACTGGTTCTTTTAATGCTATAGTTTTACTTGGGTCTAGAGGATTATTTAAATTTTTAGTTATTATACTAGTTACATATCCATTTTCCATTTCACCTAAGTATATTACTCCATTATCATCTATTCCTAAAATATTTAATGGCTTAGCTGTATTCATAGGTATTCTTTCTGCCGGTTGTGTTAAATGTAATACATTACCTTGATTAGCTAAATAAACTAATCTATCTTTAGTTGGCATTGTATCTATATTACCTAAGAATTGTACAACTGGATAAATTACTTGTGCACTTATTTGGTTAATATCTATTCTAAATATTACATTATCTACTTTTACATAAGTAACTCCTGTTATTGCAGATGCTTGGATATCATAACGTGTAAATGAGCTACTATATTCACATATATTAACTAATTTTCTATTTTGACCTGTTTGTGCATCATAACTATAAAGAACAACTTCACCATCATTAACTTGAAGATTTAAAAGCATATCTCTACCAGTTATCCATTTTGCAAAAAGAATTGGATTTTCAGATGTTCCCAAATCCTTAATATTTCCTGTTGATGAATCTGCAATTTTATATACACCATTTTCTTTATATACAATATATACTCCATCAAATGATATACCAACATTACTTGCATCTGAAGGTATTTCTACATGAATTGTTTTTTCGTTCATTGTATCTGCTATTGATATCTTTTGCATACTAACATCTGTATTTTCTGCGAAATAAAAGTTATTTAAATAAAATAGTACTCCGCATTGTAATATTACAGATATTAATATCCATATTATTATCATCCTAACTCTTCTCATCGCTACTCCTCACTACTTAACCACTACTGCTGATGCTATATATCTTTCTCCAAGTCCATTAGATAAATTATTTATTATTTTACCATCTAAGTACATTGTAGATGATTTACCACCATCTAAATTTATAGCATTTACACACTTACCTTTTGTAAGCATTAGTGATTGAAGTTCTGTAATACTTGCTCCTAATCCATTTACTATACTTCTTCCATCAACAACCATCATAACTATTGAACCATCAGCTCTTTGTCCTATAGCTGTTCTTGGTGCAAGTCCCCATGATGCTGACACTCCTGTTAAGTCTAAAGGCTTACCATTTTTAATAAGTACTGGTCCAAAACTTACAGCTTGAGTTGTACCCATATCTTTTAATTGTTGTAATGTAAATGATCCTACATGAAGTTTTCCTTGTGCATCCATTGCCATACAAGTAGTAGATTCACCAGGTTTTAAATCTGAGAATATAACTTTACCATCAGATATAATAACACCACTTGGAGTTCCACCATTACCTGTCCAGTTAGCACTACTTGAAGTATCAACAAAAGCCCCTCCATTTATAGCAGCTACTGCATTATTTTGAATAGCCATTTGAGATGTTGTTTCTCCCTTTTTATAAAGACTATTTGTATAAGCAATTTTTACTCTCTTAGGATTTTTAATAACTAACATATAACCTGTATATTTTGAATTTTCAAACTTATATAGATCTATTGTATTATCATGTGTTCCTGTAATATCTACTGTTGAACCATTATTTCCTTTAACAGTATCAGCCTTTGATCCAGAATTTAAAATTTCATTAATCTTTTCCTGAGACAAAAATGCTGTTGCTAAATATTTATGTCTAAAGGTTGTCATTGCTGACCCAACATAAATTCTTTTAGCAGTGTCAAATGGTCCATATAGAAGAATAAATGGTGCTGTTACAACAGTGAATAATAATTCAAAAACTATAAAAGCTATTACTAATTTCCACTTTTTCTTTTTTTTCTTCATAAGAACTCTCCTAATTACATAATATTTTTAATTATATAATTTTTTCACAACTTTGAATTAAAGAAATACCAACATTATTAAATAAGTTACTTATTGTTCACCTTTTATACATATATTCATTTTCCAAATTTTATAAATATCAAAGAAAATGACTTTTTTCTTACGAATTACTTATATTTTGATTAAGTGATTTAATTAATTAAAATATAACATTTATTCATAAAAAAAATATGAGTGAATAATAATAGTCTTTTTCAAAAGAACTATTTTTATTCACTCCATTAATTCCTACCATCCTATTCCCACAATATTTTCTGTGAAATGGCTAGAATCATTTTTAAATTCTATTTTAAAGTCATCTTTATCAACTATTATCTTAGTTAATGTTGCTTGTCCCATAACTTCTGAAAAAGAATCATCTTTAAAATAATGTAATAATGCTTTAATTGTAACTCCATGTGCTACTAAAAGAATTGAATTCCCATCATTTTTTTTAAGTATAGAATCCATTGCTAATCGAACTCTTTCTCTTACGTCTCTTAAACTTTCACCATTAGGTGCTTTTAACTCTTCATTACCATTCATTATTAAATTAATATCCCAATCAGGATTTTCTTTTTTAACTTCATCAGTTATTCTGCCTTCATAATCACCAAAACTCATTTCCATAAGTCCATCTTCTTTAATTATTTCTACATCTTTATTCCCCTTTATTATTTGTGCTGTTTTATAAGCTCTTTCTATAGGGCTTGTATATATTTTATCTATTTTTATATCTTCCATTCTTTTAGATAATTCTTTTGCTCTATCTATGCCAAATTTAGTTAAAGGTGAATTTCCTCTTCCTTGTAATCTTTTTTCTAAATTCCATTCGGTTTGTCCATGTCTAGTTAAATATACAGTAACCATTTACTTTTTCCTCCTTACGTTAGCAGATATAAAATAAAAATTAAATTATATCCTAAATTTTCTTATATGCATTATTAAATATATAACTTCTTGTTTTGATAATTTATAGTTAAACTGATTTGTTATATATATTTCTATTTTATCTACACATTTTTTTTCTTCTGGATATTTTGTAACTACCATATCATAAAACTCTTTGTCTTCGTCTTTAACTTGAGTTCTTTTAAAAATTCGTTGTGCAAAAAATTTAAGATGTGTAATAAATCTCATATAATCTAATGAGTTTTCATTAAATTTAATATTAAACTCTCTTTTTACTATATTTAATATTTTATTAGTCATTATTGTTATATTCATTGTATTAGACATATCTTCATTTAATGCAGCATTTATTATATGTAAAGCTATAAAACCTGCTTCATCTTCTGATAGTTTAATCCCAGTATACTTTTCTACTATTTCTACTCCTTTTAATCCAATATCAAATTCTTTCTTATAAAGACTTTTAATTTCCCACAATATAGGATTATCTACTCTTATTCCTTCTTTTTGTCTTGTTACAGCAAAGAAAAGGTGGTCAGTTAAAATAATAAATATAACTTCATTCAATGTAATTTTAAGTTCTGATTCTGCTATAGAAACTATATCTTTTGTTATTGTAAGATATTCTGCTGGAGTTTCTCCCATAAGTTGATTAAAGCTTTTATTTTCTCTCTCGCCTTGAATTTTAAAAACTTTTTCTATATCTTTTGGAAGTATAATATCTCCTACCTGTTTTTTAAATCCTACTCCTTTTCCCATTACAACAATTTCTTCCCCATCAATTATTGCAATTACAACATTATTATTTAAAATCTTATTTATTCTCATAGTTCCCTCCTTTTCTTAATCCATATTCCCCTTATTAAAATAATTTATATTAAACTTCTAATATTATTATGATACTATACCTTTTTATTCACATTCATTATATTATCATCTTTTTAATTTTTTTAAAAGTTTATTAACATTTTTGTTGACAAATCTTTTATACCTATGATAACATTTACTTGTAAATATGAGTTTTAAAGATTTTGTTACTATTAAATTAGGCAACTTCTAAACCAACTTTTATTAACTAAAAGTTCAAAATTTAATATAGTAAGATTGTTACTATATCATTAGGCAAGACTTAAATATATGTAAATCTAGGTAAAATACCCTACGGATTTATAGATATTTAGGTCTTTTTTTTTATTTTTTATTTTATAACCTAAAGGAATTATATTACAAAAATTTTTAAGGAGGAATTATTAATGTTACAAACTTTACAAAGAATAGGAAAAGCAATAATGCTTCCAATCGCAGCATTACCAATTGCCGGAATATTGCTTGGAATTGGAGGAGCTTTATTAGGAATAGCTGGACTTGAAAATGCACCTTCAGTATATGCTCCACTTATTTCATTTGTTAATATCCCTGTTGTTACAGCAATATTAACTGTAATGAAAAATATTGGAGATATAGTATTTGGAAATTTACCAATTTTATTTGCAGTAGGAGTTGCTGTTGGACTTGCTAAAAAAGATAAAGGAACTGCTGGACTTGCTTCTGTTTTTGGATTCATAGTTATGAACCAAGTTATATCAACTCTTTTATCATTAGGAGTTACTCAACTTGGAGTTATTACTCCTGATAATGTAGGCAAATATGGAACTTATGTTACTACAAACTTAGGAATTTTTACACTTAATATGTCAGTATTTGGAGGAATCATTACTGGTATAGTTACTTCAATACTTCACAATAAATTTTATAATATAGAATTACCACCTGTTATAGGATTTTTTGCAGGTTCAAGATTTGTACCAATTATCACTGCTTTAGTAATGGCTTTAGTTGGAGGAATACTTGCTTTCGCTTGGCCAGTTGTACAAAATGGAATTTCTTTAATTGCTGAATTAGTTAAAAATGCTGGATATATTGGAACTTTACTTTATGGAATTGTTGAAAGAGCATTAATTCCATTTGGATTACATCATGTATTCTATACTCCATTCTGGTTTGGTTCATTTGTTGAAGGAAATGTTATTATTGATGGTGTTAATACAGTTGTTGCCGGAGCTAATACTGCTTACTTTGCTCAATTATCAAGTATGTCTGATTTAGTTGGAGCTACTCCAGCTGTTATGTCTAATATAGTTTCTGGTACAACAAGATTTATGGCAGGTAAATTCCCATTCATGATGTTTGGTCTTCCTGCAGCTGCTTTTGCAATGTATAAATGTGCACATCCAACTAAAAAGAAATTAGTTGGTTCACTTATGATTTCAGCAGCTGTTACTTCATTATTAACTGGTATTACAGAACCATTAGAATTTACATTCCTTTTCGTAGCACCTGTTCTTTACGGAGTTCATTGTTTACTTGCTGGACTTTCATTTATGCTAATGGATATATTTAATGTATTTATAGGAATGACATTCTCTGGAGGCTTAATTGATTTCTCATTATTTGGATTATTACCAGCTGGTGCTGGAGTTCCAACAAAATGGTTCATGGTATTAGCTGTTGGAGCTGTTTATGCAGTAGTTTACTACTTCTTATTCTCATTCTTAATTAAGAAGTTTAATTTAAAAACTCCAGGTAGAGATTCAGAAGAAAAAGAAACTAAATTATTTACTAAAAAAGATTTCCAAGGAACTAATAATTCTACTGGAAATGATGTAAAAGATAATGCTCCTAAGGTTCTTGAAGCTTTAGGTGGAGAAGAAAATATTGTAAGTGTAGATGCTTGTATAACTAGACTTAGAGTAGAAGTTAAGCACAAAGATATTGTTGATAAAGAAACATTAACTGGACTTGGTGCTGCTGGAGTTGTCGAAGTTGGAAATGGTGTACAAGTTATATTCGGAGCTAAAGCTAATAGTTATAAGAATGAAATTAACTCAATCATAGGTGATGAGTAATTCATATAAATAAAACCAATCTCAAAATTACATTAACATTAACCTAAAGAAAAAGAGTATCCTTAATGGATACTCTTTTTTTCTGCAGAAATTTGAAGTAATAATTATATAAAATAACTTATTTCTTCAATAAAATAAATCTAGATTTATGGGCTATTATCTTGACTAGATTCTGTTACAGGAAATTTGCTGTTTGAATCTAAATAATAACTTAATAATATTTTACTAAAATATTATTATTTTTTCTAGTCTAATTATATTAATTTATTTCTACCAAATTATATCTTTCTGAATTTAATACTTCTTCTATGGAACTATACTTTAAATTTCTTATATTAAATCTATCTTTCTTTATTCTATTTTTAAAGTTTAAATAATTCTCTTTATCTTTTTCTAAAAATAATTTTTTATATTTTCTAATTGCTGTACTAGGAACTTTTGAATAATTTATCTTACTATAGCTTTTAAAAGTTATATTAGTTTCAACTATATTTATTTTTCTTCTAAGATAACTTAATATTTTTCTATACTGTCTAGGAGTAAATCCCATTCCTTTTATAGTTTTTCTAGCTAAAGCTCTAGTTTCTTTAGAAGAAGTATTTTCTGACTTTAACCATTTAGCTAATAAAGATGGCTTTTTCTTTTCTAAATCTCTTTCTAATTGTTTTCTAAATAATTTCATAACATTATCTTCAAGCTCTGTATCAAATAAAGAATAAAAATCATCCCATCTCCCATAATAAGGAATAAGATGAGCATTTTTCTTAATTATATCTGGATAATTTTCTCCTAAATACTTTAATATAATTCTAAAACTTCTTTTTTCTCCTAATCCTGCTTTAATATCTCTTGAATAAAATAATATTTTCATAGTGTCTAGTTTTGAAACTTTAAAAGAATTATCCAAAGCTTCTATAATAGTATTTTGATCTAGCTTTCTACTATTTTTTAAAACTTTAAATAATATATCAGTTTCCGCTTTAACTTTATAAGTAATTTCTATTGAGTCCAGCATCCTGTACCTCCAATCTTTAGTTTAAGTTTCTACATATTTTCTTCTATTCACTTTGCTATAAGAGTTAATATTCTAATTAAAATTTATCTCTTATATATAAGTTAATTCTTACTTCAAATAAAATTTGATTTAATAATATATTAAAAGTATACAAAACTTAATTTATCAAATCAAAGCAGTTGTATTTATGTTATATAAAAATTTAAAATCTCAAATATATATTTTTTATAATTATTATTTTTTTAAATCTCAATTTTATTTTTTTATATTGCTTAATTTAAAGATACAGATAATATTTCACGTAAATTTTAAATAATTCCACTTTTAATATTTCGTTAATTGACATAATATTTTAAATCATATTATAATAACATTCGTAAGATTCGTATAATTCTAGTAATTGGTCTAGAAGTTTCTACCAGACACCGTAAATGTCTTGGCTATGAGTTATTTGCAATTTATTTAGAATATTATTTTCTTTATTAAATTTCAGATTTCTCTACATTCATACTAAAGATTGTGAGGGATACAAATGAAATTACCACTTAACAAAATTTTTTCCTATAGGGAAGAAAAAATCAATGTAAAGCAAGAAATTAGAGCTGGAATAACCACATTTCTTGCCATGTCTTACATAATAGCAGTAAATCCTTTAGTACTTCATAGTACAGGTATGCCATTAGCTCCTCTTGTTACAACTACATGCATATCTGCAATTATTTCAACTTTTCTTATGGCTTTTTATGCTAAACTTCCTTTTGCATTAGCATCAGGAATGGGACTTAATACTTTTTTTGCATATACAGTATGCCGTGAATACGGAATATCTTGGCAAATAGCTTTAGCAGCTGTATTTGTTGAAGGTATTGTTTTTGTTATTTTATCTTTAACTTCAATTCGTGAATCTGTTGCACATGCAATTCCACATAATCTTAAAATTTCTATTACAGCTGGAATAGGATTATTTATAGCTTTTATAGGGCTTCAAAATGCAAATATTATAATTGCTAATAAAACAAATTTAGTTGGACTTGGTAATTTTGCTTCTCCAACAGTAATAATAGCTTTTATAGGACTTGTAATAATCACTGTTCTTGAAAAGAAAAAAATTAAAGGTTCAATACTTATTGGTATAGTAGTTTGTACTGCAATTGCATGGATATATGCTTTAATTGACCCTTCAGGTGCTAATAAATATTCTATTTCTTTACCAAATGGTATAATCGCTTTTGCATCACCTATGCCTATAGTTGGTAAATTAGACTTTTCATTTATTCATTCTATGAAAGGATTTTTATCTTTTATAGGAATTACTTTCACTTTCCTTTTTGTTGATTTCTTTGGGACAGTTGGCTCAGTTTTAGGACTAGCTACTAAAGCTGGGTTAGTTGAGGAAGATGGAAAGTTTCCTAGAATAGGTAAGGCTCTTTTAGTTGATGCTGTTGGTACAACTTGTGGTTCATTGCTTGGTACATCAGCAATCTCTACTTTTGTAGAAAGTAGCACTGGTATTGCTGAAGGAGGAAAGACTGGTTTAACAGCATTTGTTGTTGGATGTTTATTTACAATATCACTATTCTTCTCTCCATTATTTGTTGCAATTCCTTCTTGCGCTACTGCACCTGCACTTATATATGTAGGATATTTAATGCTTAGTATAATAACAAATATAGATTTTACTAATATTACTGAAGCTCTTCCAGCATTTATAACAATAATATTAATGCCACTTTCTTATTCAATTGGTGATGGAATAATATATGGTATTTTATCTTATGTAGTTATTAATTTATTTTATAATTTAATCTCTAAAAAAAGTAAAAGAATTAAATTAAATCCTATATTAATAACCCTGAGTATCTTGTTTATAATAAAATTGATATAAAAATAAATCAGAGGATTTTTCCTCTGATTTATTTTTTATTTATTTAGTTACTGGATTTTTCTTTTTTAAATTTATGCCTAATAATAGTGCAAGTGACCCTAATATTCCAGCAACTTCAGGAATGTTACTAGTATCTCCTGTCTTTGGATTTTCAGAGTTTTCACTCTTAGATACATGTAGAACTACATTTCCATTTACATTCCCAAAAATATTAGGCATTTTATGTACTTTAACTCCATTTATTGTTATGTTATTTAATTTATATCCTTCTGGAATTGTTGGAATAGGAACATTAGCTTTTTCTCCTTTAACTCCGGATATAACTCTAGGAATACCAATTGGTTCTCCTTTATCATTTTCAATACTTACTTTTATATTCTTAACTCCACTTCCATTAGAATTATTTTTTATATCTTTAGCTATATGATATTCTATAGTTTCATTTTCATTTCCAAATATTGAAGGTATTCCATTTACTGTTTGACCTTCCCCATTTGTTACTTTTACTAAATGATATCCAGATGGAATTGACGGAGTTTTCACTGTAACTTTAGCATTTGGCGTACCTGTTACCACTTTTGGAGTTCCTATCTCTTTCCCATTTGCATCTATAACTTTTATAGTTATGTTTGGATTTTTAGCTACGTGATAAATTATATTATAATCACTATCTCCAAAAGTATTTGGTATTTTTGTTATAACTTTTCCGTTATCAGTTATATTTACTAAATGATATCCATTTGGTACTTCTGGTGTTTTTAAATTTATTTTATCTCCTGGTTCCCCAGTTGCACTTTCCGGAGTTCCTATAACTTTATTATCTGATCCTTCTATACTTATTGTTGTTTTAGTTGGATTTTTTTCTACATGATAAATTATAATTTCATCTTTATCTCCGAATGTTGAAGGTATTCCATTTACAGTTTTTCCTTCACTATTTGTAACATTTACTAAGTGGTATCCTTCTGGAATTGAAGGAACTTTTGCTGTAACTTTAGAACTTGGATCTCCTGTTACAATTTCTGATTTTCCTAATTCTTTTCCTTTTGAATCTATCACTTTTACTGTTATACTTGGATTTTTAGCCACATGATAAATTATATTATCATTATTATCTCCAAAAGTACTTGGTACGTTTGTTATAACTTTTCCGTTATCAGTTATATTAACTAAATGATATCCTTCTGGTATTTGAGGATCTTTTAAATTTGTTTTATCTCCTGGTTCCCCAGTTGCACTTTCCGGAGTTCCTATAACTTTTCCATTTGATCCTTCTATACTTATTATTGTTTTAGTTGGATTCTTTTCTACATGATAAATTATATTATCATCACTATCCCCAAAAGTATTTGGTACATTTGTTATAACTTTTCCGTTATCAGTTATATTAACTAAATGATATCCTTCTGGTATTTGAGGATCTTTTAAATTTGTTTTATCTCCTGGTTCCCCAGTTGCACTTTCCGGAGTTCCTATAACTTTATCATCTGATCCTTCTATACTTATTATTGTTTTAGTTGGATTTTTTTCTACATGATAAATTATAGTTTCATCTTTATCTCCGAATGTTGAAGGTATTCCATTTACTATTTCTCCTTCACCATTTGTAACATTTACTAAGTGATATCCTTTTGGAATTGATGGAACTTTTGCTATAACTTTAGAACTTGGATCTCCTGTTACAACTTCTGAATTTCCTAATTCTTTTCCTTTTGAATCTACAACTTTTACTGTTATATTTGGATTTTTAGCCACATGATAAATTATATTATCATCACTATCTCCAAATGTACTTGGAGCATTTTTTACAACTTTTCCGTTGTCAGTTATATTAACTAAATGATATCCTTCTGGTATTTCTGGTGTTTTTAAATTTATTTTATCTCCTGGTTCCCCAGTTGCACTTTCTGGAGTTCCTATAGCTTTTCCATTTGATCCTTCTATACTTATTGTTGTCTTTATTTTACTTGAATCTGGTATTTGTCCTGGAGTTAAATTTATATTTATCATTCCATTTCCCATTACAACCCAAGCTTGATTTTCTGGACAAACAAAAGATGATGGCATTTTAGAGGTTAAGTATGTTCCATTTCCTGCATCTTGATAATAATCAAGTTTTTTTATAGTATAGTTTACTGCCCCAGGTAGATATTGTGCAAAATATCTTGTAAATTTACCTTCCTTATTTTTTACATAAAAATATATATCTCCTGCTGATTGAGAATTTGTATAAACATTAACTGTACCATCTTTCCCTATTTTGACTTGTTTTAATTTTTTTATTTCATTAACTTGACTTGTTGTGCTAAGTGGATTTAATGAATAATATACGTTTTTACCATTGTATTCCTCTGGTAATCCTGATTTTATATTCATTTTAAACACATCTAAAGCATGAAACTCCACTCCTTTTGCTTCATACGCTAAAGTACATTTACTTAAATCAAATTGTTTAAATTGAGAATTAGCTATATAAAACTTTACATTTAATGGTTTATTCACAGGAATATCATTACCATTTTCAGCTTTTGGAACTATATAATGCTTTACACCATCTATCATTGTAGTTTTGATTTCTCCAACAGTAACTTGTCCATAACCTTCAACTTCTACATAAAGATATTTTCCACTTATATCTTTATCACTAGTAAAAGTTATATTATTTAATGATATATAACTTGCTTGATCATAAGCATCTATATTATTAGTAATATTTGAATTATTTTGCTCTTGAACTTTTATATTAGCAACATTATTAATATTATCTGCATGAGCAATTACAGGATTAATATAAATTCCTCCTACAATAGTTGCAGTTGCTATAATAGCAGCTATTCTTTTCCTATTCAATGAATTTCCCTCCTAGAATTAAATTTACATAACTTAACTTTCTCTTATTTAAAAATAATTCTTTATAAATAAAAAGACTGATTTTTCAATTTCTATTGAATAAATCAGTCGGTTGCACTACTAGCTCCATACATTTTAAAGTGCCCAAATAAAAAATGTATTTCTAAGCTTCAGATTTTATATTAAATTCAAATTTATTTTAATTATTAATTCCTTATTGTATCTTTATATCCAAAAATTGAATTTTAAAAATAAAAAAACTGATTTCTTCAATTTCTATTGAATAAATCAGTCGGTTGCACTACTAGCTCCATACATTTAAAGTGCCCAAATAAAAAAATGTATTTCTAAGCTTCAGATTTTATATTCTATAAAGTTTTAATTTTTATAAATTATTTTATTCATTATATAGCCATAACAATTATACATATTTTTTTATTTTTTTTAATATCTATATATTTCTTAATATTAACCTTATATTCATTTTTTAGTTATCACTTAAATGACTTTTCGTTTTATTAATATATTTTTATCTATTTATATAAAATATATCTTTAAAAAAATTATTTTATATAAATCAATCTAAAATAAATTAATACTTTTTTAATTTTAATTACAAATTCTATGTAATGTTTTTATAAATATGTAGTTTTATAAAAATTCCATAAATGAAAAAGATAGATATAAAATAGTTATATCTATCTTTCTAATTTTATATTTATATAAATTTATTATTTTGAGCTTGAAAGTGAATCTTTAACTACATTTGCTTCGCTCATAAGTTGTTTAAATAAAGGTGCTGCTTGCTTATTACTATCTAATGAATTCATAGGTGCCTGTCCGTATACAAAATATTGTCCATTTATTACTTTAGTTATTTCATTGTCTAAAAGTCCATCCATTTCTCCATTTCTTTCAATAGATAACATAAATACTGGCTCTTTTACATCTTCTGAAGTGAAGTTAATTATTATTCCATCACCATATTCTTTTATTAATATATGATTTACCCAATCTGCTGGAATAGTAAATTTTATTCCTAAAGCATTATCAGTATAAACAACATTTTTTGAAGTTGAAACTATATCACTATTTTTCTTATTTAATTTTACATCATTAGCATTTTTTGATTTTTCTTCTTTTTGCTCTAATGCTTTTCTTTGCTTTTGAAGTTTTTCTTTATCTGCAGCTACTTTATTTGCTTGCTTTTGATTTTCTTGTTGAATTTGATTTGTTATCTTATTCATATCATTAGATATTTCTTCTTTTTGAGCTTCTGTTGCCTCTTGTAAGTTTATACTATTTAAGATTGTTTTTGCAGAATTAATATCTCCTGATTTTATAAGATTTTCACCTTCAGTAATCTTTTGTGATATTTCTTTTGTGATATTTGATTTTTCATTTGAATTATTTGTTTTGTTAGTTGTATTACTTGTTTTTTCTTTAGTATTACTTACTTTATTTTTTTCTGATTTTTCTTTTTCACTTATCTCATTTTTAAGATTATTTATATCATCTTTTATTGCATAATTTATATAACTGCTTGGTATGTTATTTATATAATTTTCTGCTTCAGTTAAATTATTATTATCATAACTTTGTTTTGCATTTTCATAACCTTGTATTATATTTATTAAATCTACTACTTCTTGATTATTTTTATCTTTATTTTCTACTTCTTTAAAATCTTTTAAAGCTTCTGTATAATTTTTTTGGCTTAATGCTGTTTTACCTGCTTGTAATTCTTTATCTATAGGATTTGAATTTCCACATCCTACAAATATTCCCCCTGCTATAACTGCAGCTGCAACTATTACAACTGCTATTTTCTTACTTCTTTTAATCATTTTGTTTACTCCTTAAAGAATTTCCTCTATTGTTTACTAAATTACCATAAATTATAATTTTCTATTCTATAAATATCAATATAAACAAACTTATTTAACATAATATTAATTTAGTATACTTTGTTAGCTTCTATAATACAGCTTCCATTTTCATTTATCTGTTCTTTAATTTTTACAAAATTATTTTCTTCAAATATTTGATTAATCATATCTAGATTTATCAAATTTTTATTTTCTATATTCATAGTAAAATTATCATTAACATCTATTACCCCAAGGTAATCATGAATATTTCCATATTCATCTTTAGTAAGTTCTTTTTTTACATTCATTATATAATTTGACATAAAAAAACCTCCTTGCATTTTTATTATGCCAGAAGGTTTTCTTTTTTATTCTTCTTTACTTTCTATTAATTTAAGTGTTTCTATTTTAGATAACTCCTCATGTCTTGAATATTCTACTTCGAAATATCCTCTTCCTCCTGTCATTGCTTGAAGGTCTGTTGCATAGGTATATAATTCACTTTCTGGAACTTCAGCTATTACAGTCTTCACCTCTCCTTCTCCTTCCATTCCTAAAACTCTTCCCCTCCTTTTATTTATATCAGAAATTATATCACCCATACTTTCATCTCTTATATAAATATTTACTTTCATAATGGGTTCTAAAATTATAGGTTTTGCAAGCTCTATTCCTTTTTTATATGCTATAGAAGTTGCTATCTTAAATGCCATTTCTGATGAATCTACAGAATGGCTTGACCCATCATAAAGAGTTGCTTTGAGCTGCACTAATGGATATTCTAAAAGAACTCCTTTTTTCATACAATCTTCTAAAGCTTTTTCAACTACTGGTATAAAATTTCTTGGAACTGCTCCCCCAACTACATTATCTACAAATTCTAATCCTTCTTCTCCATCTAATCTTCTTTCAAATTTTATTTTTACATCACCATATTGTCCATGTCCTCCAGATTGCTTTTTATGCTTACCTTGAACATCAGAATGACTTGTTATAGTTTCTTTATAATTAAATTTAGGCTTTTTAAATAAAACTTCTGCTCCAAATTTTTCTTTTAATTTGCTTTCTACCACATCTAAATGAAGTTCTGATACTCCACTTATAACTAATTCTCCTGTAGATTCTCTTCTTTCTAATTTTAAAGACTTATCTTCTTCTATTATTTTGCTTAATCCAATATTTATTTTATCTTCGCTACCTTTATCTTTTGGATAAACAGCCTTATGCATCATAGGATTTCTAAAATTTAATTTATCATAAATAACATTATAATCTAATGTAGTTATTGTATCTCCAGTTTCTAATGAATCAACTTTTGCTATAACTCCAATATCCCCTGCAATAATCTTAGTTGCTTTTTCTGTATTTTTTCCATTAATAAAATATAGATTTGATATCTTTTCTTCTTTTTCCTTTAATCTATTTATAACTAAATCATTACTAGAAATTTCTCCTGTAATTACTCTAAAAAATGATAGTTTTCCTGCAAATGGGTCAATAGAAGTTTTAAATATAAATGCAGAAAACTTTTCTTCTTCATCTAAGCATATATGGTCAGTTTCATTATCCTCTCTAATACACTTTTGAGCTAATGAAAATTCTGGATCTGGAAAGAATCTAACTATATTATCTAAAAGACTATCCATTCCTATTCCATTAGTTGCACTTCCACACATTACTGGCGCTATTTCTCCTCTTGCACAACCATCTAAAAGTCCTTTATATAATTCTTCAGGAGTTAAAAAACCTTCATTAAAATATTTATCTAATAATTCTTCTCTTGTTTCAGCAACAGCTTCAGTAATCATTTGCTTACATTCTGCTACTTTTTCTAACAGCTCTTTTGGAATTTCAGTCTCCTCAATCCTTTTAGTTTTATAGTTATAAATTTTAGCTTTTTCTGATATGACATCAATTATTCCTCTAAAATTTTCTCCTACTCCAATTGGATATTGAACAGGCACTACACTTATCCCAAAAATTTCTTTCAATTCATTTAATGTCTTATCAAAATTTGCATTTTCTCTATCTAACTTATTTATAAAAAATGTTCTTGATAATTTAATCTTATTGCAATAATCCCAAGCTTTTTCTGTTCCTACTTGAATACCAGATACACCACAAACTACTATATTGGCTACATCAACAGCTCTCATTCCTTGAATACTTTCACCATAAAAATCAAAGTATCCTGGAATATCCAAAAGATTAATTTTTACATTATTTTTTTCTATTGGAATAACTGAAAGAGATATAGAAAATCCTCTTTTCTTTTCTTCTGAGTCAAAATCACTTAAAGTATTTTTATCTTCAACACGTCCCATTCTATCAATTAAACCTGTTGTATAAGCTATTCCTTCAACTAAAGATGTTTTTCCCGTTGCTCCATGTCCTATAAAACCAATATTTCTAAGATTTTTAATACTATAATCCTTCATATCTCCCAGATTGCTTATTTCATATTTTATGAAAGCAATCTTTTCACCAGCCTTTCAAAACTCTTTTCTTTATATTTATGAAAAGGTTTAATACAGTATGAGATATTTAGCTGTTAAATAATTAAATAATTTAAAAATAATAAAAATTAGTATTTTAAAATTATTTTATGTATACTCTTTTAATAAAAAAGAAAGGATAATAAAATTATTATCCTTTCTTAATCTTTACTAATTATAACAAACTACTATAGTTCCAGGAGTTATATTATCAAATACTGTTTGTGCAACTTGTGGTGGTAAATTTACACATCCATGAGATCCATTTGTTTTATATATATCTTTACCAAATTTATCCCTCCACCATGCATCATGAAGTCCTATTCCACCATTAAAAGGCATCCAAAACTTAACTGGAGTGTCATAGTCTTTACCTTTTAAATGTGTGTTAGCTTCTTTATATTTTATATAATATACTCCTTGTGGAGTAGCATCATTTTTACTTACATTTCCTGTAACAACATCACTTTGAACTATAAGTTTTCCATCTTTATAGTACCACATATGTTGTGTTGAAAGATTTACTTCTACATAAGTATTTCCTAATCCAACAGTTCCATAAGGCAATCCTTTTTGAGAATAAATAGGTTTTCTCTCAATTTGTTTTCCTTCTTTTATTTCTGATATTAAAGTTTGAACTTCCTCTGGAACATTTATTTTCCATCCAAAATCTCCACCTGAAACTGTTGCAGTATTTCCTAATGAAGTTTTAAATGTTCTAGTTTTTCCAACTGTATTATATTTAGCTGCTAATGAATTAACAAAATCTGTTACTAATTGATTACTTACTACAACATTCATATCTTTATTTACTGATAACCATTTATGAATAGTACTTCCATCAACTACAATTTTATTATCTCCTATATCATAAGTTATTTTAGAAGACACATATTTATTTAATTCATTTTGAGCTTCAATAACTTTTGGTGAATTAGATAAATATGTTGGATTTTCATAACAATTTAAATTTTCTAAATTTATTTGTTTTTCTCCATTTTCAATAGCATTTAAAATTGCGTCTGTTACCTTGTCCTTATTTAGCTTATTTCCGTAAACTTCTTTTACTATTTCATATTTTCCGTCTACATATTTAAAACTAGCATTTTTAGGTGATATAACTTTATACTTATCTCCATATAAAGTAGTATTTAAAGTTTTATTTAATAATTCCTTATCATAAGATTTTGAAACAGAAATTTTAGTATCATTACTATTAAAAATTTCAATTCCCCATTTAAATGGATTTTGTCTGTTTTTAAGTTTCATAACTTCATTTTGATTATAGTTCAATCCAATATCATTATTTGTTAATTCTACGTTTAACCCATCTCGTCCTTCTACTTTTAATTTATATCCATCAAATTTAGATTCTATTTTCGCATTTGCTTGTACAACTGTATCTCCAGAAATATTTACAGAATCAATAGATGAACCAAAATAGAAATGATCAACGAAATACATAGATAGCCCTAAATACACAACAATTAAAATAACTATTATTGTAATAATTCCAATTATAATCTTTCTACTATTTGTAGATTTTAATTTACTATGTTTCCCCAAAATATTTTCTCCTTCGTTATTAATACTAGCAATTTTTAAGATTTAATATCTTTTTAATTATTATACCATTATAATTAATCTATTTTATTACAACAATTTAATCATATTATATTATCTATATTTGAATCTCTTTTTTAAAAATAAATATTTTATTTTAAAATTTATTTATCACTTAAAATTTTAGTGTTTTAACAAATTAATAATTTAAATGTATATTTTTATTAATTTACTAAATCTTATCATTTTAATATTTTGAATAAAAGTTAATAGTTAAATAATGTTATTATATTCTTAATATAATAGATAAAATAAAAAATAGTATCTAATTTTTAGATACTATTTTTTATCTTCTTCAAAATTTATTTTATCTCTAATAATATAAAGAGGTCTTTTATTAACTTCATCAAACATTCTAATTATATATTTTCCTAATATAGAAATAACGCCCAAAATTATAGCTGTTACAAAACTAATATATGTACTTAATATAATTAAATTTGTTATACTATGTTTAATAATTCCTTCAACTATCATCCATATTATTTGAATTCCAAACACTACAAAGAATATGATTGATAGCCCACTTATTATATTTATTGGCTTATGTGAAAAAGATATTATACCATCTTCTGCTAATTTAAGCATTTTCTTTAAAGGATATTTAGATTCACCCGCAAATCTTTCTGCTCTATCAAATTTTACATAAGTTTGGTTGAAACCAAGCCAAGAAACCATTCCTCTAACGAAACGATTTTTTTCTCCCATACTATTAAAAACATCCACAACTTTTCTGTCCATTAAACGATAATCCCCAGTATTTTTAGGAATATCCACATCTGACATAAAATCTAAGAACTTATAAAAATATTTTGCTGTTAATAATTTAAAGAAAGTTTCACCATCTCTTTTCTTTCTTTTTGCATATACAACATCATATCCATTTTCCCAATTTTCAACCATTTGTATTATAAGTTCTGGTGGATCTTGAAGATCAGCATCAATTACTACAACTGCATCTCCTTTTGCTTCTTTAATTCCAGCTGTTACTGCTATCTGATGTCCAAAGTTTCTTGCAAAATCTATTATTTTAATATTTTTATCTTCTTTTGCAAATTCTTTAAGCGCAGGTAATGTACCATCTGTTGAACCATCATTTACAAATATTATTTCATAATTATAATTTTCAAAGCTTGACATTACTTCTGTTAATCTTTTATAGCATTCATTTACCACTTTTTCTTCAAAATACATAGGCACTACTACTGATATTAATTTCTTCATTCGCTTATCACCCTAAAATTAAAATTTCATATATTACTGTAACACTTTTACACATCTTTAACAAGATGTAATAATCTATAATATAAAAACTGCTTCAAAACATAAAATGTTTATGAAGCAGTTATATTTTAATTATCTATTTTGTTTTCATATTTATAGTAATTATTATTTATTATATACTCAGCTATTTGATAAGCTTCTTTTAAATGCTCCCTTTCTTTAGGGCTTGGATTACCTACAATTTCATTACCTTTTATTACTGTAGCATTTATTTTGGTATTTAAAAGATTTCTTCCCATTATAGGAACTTCTGGTTTTACTCCTAAAAGATTTAATACTGTTGGCATTATATCCATATGACCACCAATAGTATTTATTTCTTGTCCTTTAATTCCCTCACTATATATTATAAGTGGAATTTTTTTCTCATATTCTTTCCACCAATCTCCTGGAAGATTTATATCTTTTAACTCATCATCATAATACTTATGAACTCCACCATGATCTCCATATATCACTAAAATAGTGTCTTTCATCATTCCTAAATTTTTAAGCTTATTTATTAAAAATCCAATCTGTTCATCTGCATAATGAGAGCTTTGGAAATATCCACCTAACTTTGTCTTATCTAAATCTTTCGGTAAATTCAAGCTTCTATAATCATCTTTTATATCAAATGGTCCATGATTAGATAAGTTAGCAATCATTGAAAAAAATGGATTTTTTACGTCTTTTAATTTATCAATATATTGATTGTAGAAAGTTTTATCTGATAAGCCAAATCCAACTATCTCATTAAATTCATAATCATTTGAATCCCAAATGTTTTTGAATCCTAATGCATTTGAATGTGCTTCTGACCAATTATAATCTCCTCCAGGTTCTGCTCTAGTAGATATTGCAGTATATCCTTTCGAATTTAATATTCTTGCCATAGAAGGATATTGAGTATATGGATTAGTTAAGAAAGTAATACTATTTCCAAGTGTTAACATTCCTGTATTAACTAACATATCACAATCAATACTATTTCCTCCATTATTTTGCTCATAAATATTATTAAAATATAAAGAATGTTTAACTAATTTATTTAGAACAGGAGTTATTTCTTGTCCATAAACTTTTTCTCCTATAACAAAGTCCTCTAAAGACTCCATCTGAACAAATATAACATTTTTTCCTTTAAACATCCCAAAATATTTATTCTCCGGCAAATTTTCTTCATTCTCTTTAAACCATGCATTTATTTTATCTATTTGCTCTATATTAGGCTTTCTATTATAAGCTTCTATTGCTTTATAATTATCATAAACAAAATATGCAAGAGGCCACATATTTCTCATATCTTGAGCTGAACCCCAATCAGTTGCTATAAAATTAGTTGATCCATTATCTGATTTTCTTATATCGTATTCATAGTATGTCCCATAAATTGCAATTATTGAAATTATAACCCCTAAAATAGTTGCCAGAATATTTCTTTTCTTATCAAAGAATACCTTAGTTTTAAAAAGTAATAATGCTATTATAGGTAAATCTAAGATATAAAATAAATCTGTAGCACTAGGATTAACAATTCCTCTTTTCATCGGATTAAATAAATCTGGGAAAAAAATAAATCTTATCCCTAAATATTTTCCCGAAGCTCTAAAATACCAAATATTTATTATTAGAAATATAGAGTATAGGATATCTATTATAAATAGATATCCTAACTGCTTCTTATTTTTAAATAAATATGCTGGAAATACTAAAATAAGAATACATGCTAAATGTGCAGGTAACAAATTTATTTGTGGTGAGAATACTGCTGGAGTATATCCTGTTTTTGATGTTCCTATAGTCACAAATATAATTGTTTTTAAAACCAAACATATAAAAATAAACCATATTATTGCATTTTCAAGATCTAAATTTCTTTTTTTCTTAGCCCATATCCCCTCTATGTTCATCTTAATCCCTCTTCTCTTTAAATGTCCAAAGCTTATTTCCGAAAAAGTTAACTACCATCATAATTATTGTTACTAAAATTTGAGCTACTGTTTTATTTAAATCAAACTCTTTAACAAATACAAATAATAATAAGTTATTTAATCCTAGTACAATTAAATTTACTATTATGAATTTAGTTACTGTTTTTGGTGATTTACTTTTAGCTTTAAACACCCATCTGTTATTCCAAATATAACTATTTATCATACCAACTCCAAAACCAATTGAGTTAGCAACTATATAGTTAACACCGAAATATAGTAATATGTTATAGACTACCCAGTTTATAACTGTATTAATTATTCCTACAAATCCAAATTTAATAAACTTTTCCATTTTTGATCCTCTCTAATCCTGATATTGCCATTATAATAAATATCCACGCAACTATATATGCATATCTTCCTTGAGTTTCAGTAATTAAGTATGTTATTCCATATCCACAGAACATCATATAGAAAAGGTTTATTAGTCCATTTCCTTCTCTTATTCTTTTCCTATTGAATAGACCTATAACAGTGAATAACATAATTACTGCAAATACTAATTGGAATATTCCAAGTCCACCATTATTAAAATACACTATCATTTGATCTGGCTTCATATTAAGCTCAGTCCAATACATTCCTGATGCAGTACCCTCACTCCATTGCATAACATATTTTTCTAAATAAAATTTTGCTAAAACACTTTTTGGTGTTTCAGTTAATCTATCATATATTATTTTATCACATGCTTTTATTATTTCTTGCTTATTAAAATGATATTTTTCAGGAATTGCTGCATCTTCTGGATTCCATCTACCACCACTTTGTATATTAGTTCCTTTTAATATACTAGTTATATTAGGTTCAGTTCCATTAGTTAATAATGTATCAGTAACACCAGCTTTTATTAATATTAATCCGGTTCCTACTGTTATTAATTGAAAAGCAATTACTATAGCAACTACATTAACTATTTTAGTTCTCCATTTTTCTCTTGTATAAATAACAATGAACATTCCCATAGCTACAAGAGTTACTACCGCAACCATTCTAAATAAATTTCCTATTCCTAGTGCTAATCCTGAAACAAAAAATAACCATGGACTAGATTTCTTCTTTATACAACGAATAAAAATATATATGCTTAGCATATAGAAAGGTATAGCAATATTTTCTGTTACCAAAACTCCAACATAAGTTATAAGTGGAGGAAAAGTTGCTGTAAGAATAGCTCCTATTAATCCATATTTTTCACTATCAAAAACTTCAGCTACTATTCTATACATTAAGTATATACACCATAATCCAAGTAATAAATTAACTATCTTCATAGCTATTATATTATGAGTAAACATCTTTATCATAAATGCCATATACACAGCCATAGGTACTAAATGAGGAAATCTACCTAAATATCCAGTTCCAATAAAAGCTGAATTATTTCCTTTTAACAATTCTTGTCCACTAACATACATAGTATGGAAATCAGATTGAGGCATTGTATCTGCATTTAACATCCAAAGAATTCTAAGTATTGCTCCCCATACTATAATTATTATCATTTTGCTCCTTGATGACATATTCTTATTTTTAACAAGATATAATCCACCAAAGAAAGTTATTAAGTATACTGCTATTGTAATTACAGATGATATATCAAAATCTTTTGTATATACTGCAACTGCACCAAAGGCTGTTATTAAAACAAGTCCTAGTAGTATTTTAAGTGCATTAGTTACAAAGGCAGTAAATCCTAATCTAAACTTCTCCATTTACTTTCTCCTAACTTTTTTTCAAATAAATTTACTCCGCTCATTGCGAGTACGATAAAAATCCAACACACTATAAAAGTGTATCTATCTTGTCTTTCAGTAATTAAAAACATTATTCCGTATCCGCAAAATATAAAATACAGTAGATTTATTCCTTTAAACTCTTTTAATGCTTTTCTATTAAAAAGTCCAATATATGAAAGCACTATTAAAGCTAAATAAAATAATCTTATATACCATATTCCATTTTGGCTTATTCGTATTTTCATTTGGTTATCATCTAAACTATGTTCTGCCCAATAAGCTCCTGAAAATTCTCCGTTACTCCAAATTCCAGTATATTTTTTATAATAGAATTCTATAAGCTCATCTAAAGGAGTATTAGTAATTCTATCCCACATTATTTCTTTGCAAACTTCTTCAATTTTTTCTTTATCAAAATTATAGGTCTCAGGTATTATTGCATCTTCATGAGTCCATCCTCCTCCACCTTCTATATTAGTTCCTTTAAGAATATTAGTAATCTTAGGCTCACTTCCAGCCCAAAGATGTTGTTCTGTAAATCCAATACTTTTTAAACCAACACTTATAGCTATTAATGGGATTGCAAAACCTAAAATAACTATTGCACCTTTTTTTACTCTTTCTAAAATAATATCATTACAACAAATTATAATATATAGAATAAAAGCAATCATAATAATAGTAGCAACCATTCTAAAAAGGTTCCCAATAGAAAGAGATACACCTGCTAAAAAAATACCTAAATATTTCTTCTCACTATGTATAAATTTTAAAAAAAGGTATAAAGATAATATATAAAAAGGTATTGCTTGGTTTTCATTGCAATAAACAGCTGTATATAAAATTACTGGTGGATATAGAGCCATTGTTAAAGCTCCTATTTCTCCATAAATATTCTTTTTAAATATTTCCTTACATAAAAGATACATAGCTAAAATTCCAAAAGCTGAAAAAATACAATTTACAATTTTAACTGCTATAAATGTATTAATAGGAAATAAAGATCTCATAAGTGTTGCAAATAATACAGGAATAGTTAAATGAGGAAATCTTGCGAAATATCCTGTTCCATACATTTCAGAATAATTCCCCTTCAAAATTTCATATGTAGTTCTATATATTCCATTATAATCAGATACTGGAATACTATCTATAGATAGAACCCATGTAACTCTTATTATAAAGCCAATCAATATTAAAATTATAACTATATTTTTACTTTTAACATTTTTCTTTTTTAAAAATAAATAAATAAAAACTATCAAAATTGTAACCAATAAGAAATATATGTCAATTTCCCCAAATTTGTTTTTAGCTAATTTTAAAGATTCATAAGTTGTAAAAACAACAACTCCTAATAAAATCATCAAAGCAACATTAACAAAGTTAATAAAACCAAAGCTTATTTTATTCCATTTTTCTTTATTAAGCATTAATATATCCTACCTCTCATATTCTTTAATTCCCAAATTCTCACTTATAAATTTTATCATATATATTAATAATTTAATACTTTCTATATTAATTTTAATATAATTCATTTTGTTTATTTCTTATTTTTTCCTTATTTTTAGTTAAAAAATTCCATAATATATATTTAAATTGATATAATATATTATCTTATAAATTTTAAAAGGGGATTTATTTATGGGGAAATTAAAAAAAATTATTATTATAACTGCTTCAACTATTTTTTCTATTGCTTTAATTTATGGAATTTTCTTTTATTTCAGTTTTTTTCAAGGTGATGTTACTATAAAAAACGGAATAGTAAAAAGTAAATCAATAAACAAAGAAAAACTTTCTAGTTATAAAAGTAATGGTTATACTGCAATTAATACTTTTGAATCTCAACCTATAGAAGAAATTTCAGATATAAAAATATCTATATTAAATAAAAATTTATCTAAAGATACAAAAATTTTATTAAAAAGCCAACGTTACTATATTCCTTTAGATATTATCTGCTCAAAATTAAACTTTAGCATTATAAATAACAATTCATTAAAAATAACAAATGATAAACTTAAAATAAATTTTGTTAATAATAATAAATGTAATATTAACGACAACACATATTGGCTTAGAGGTGGTATAATAGAACATAATAATCAAAAATTCATTTCAATATCTGATATGGAATATATATTTGGATTAACCGCAATATTTAATGCAGAAGAAAATTCAATCACTATTATGAAGTCTAATATTAATAAATCATTAGACAAACAACTTCCATTACAAAATGGTAAAGTTGCATTAATAAGATTTGAAGACGTTACAGCAGGAGGTTCTTTCTATGATACAGAGAACCAAGCTAAATTTAAAGCTATAGGAGATTTTATGTACCAAAATAATCTTAAATTCAATATAGCTTGGGTTCCAAGATATATTCATCCGGATAATAATATTGATAATGATTTATTAAAAGAAAAAAATATAAATAATGCAGGCTTTATAAATGCATTAGACTATCTAATAAATTGTGGCGGAAGAATAGGATTACATGGATATACACATCAATCTAATAATACTGTAAGTACAGTTGGAAGTGAATTGACTAGAAATGATAATTCTACAGAATCAGAAACTAGAGCTGTTATTGAAAATGCTATAAATACATCTACAGCTTTAAATATTCCTGTAAGCTTTTTTGAAAGTCCACATTATCATGCAACTAAAAGACAAAAAGAAATTATAGGTGAATATTTTCAATATCAATATGAACCATATAGTATTTTAAATTATATAGGATTAAAAACAACTAAAAATAATAATTTATTTATTCCAACACCATTAGGATATATTAAAGATAGAAACCCTAAAAACATAGTAGAAAAATTAAAAAATCCAACTTCTAATCTTCTATGTTCTTTATTCTATCATCCATCACTAGAGCTTGATTATATAACTCTAGATAGTAAGAATAATGTTTTTAATTTTAACTTTGAAAAAGATTCAATATTAACTTCGTTAGTAAATGCCTTAATAGAAAATGGATATTCTACAATCCATCCTTCTGACTTTGGCACTTATTAAATATACACCACAATTAAATCGCAAAAAAAGAAAAGGATATATCAAAGGAAAATCTATATTATAGAAAAACCTTTTTGATATATCCTTTTTACTTTAATTACATTTAACTTTTTATCTCTTAATTTACATATTAAAATATACATTTCTAAGTACTTATTATTTTTTAAATATACATAGATATTTTTAACTATATCTCTATTGTTTTTTTAATATTTATTATTTTTTAAACTCTATATCTAATCTAAAAATTTATTTTTTAAGTTTATAATCCATAGCACTAATACAGAAAATATTCCCCCAGAAGTATCTATTATAACATCAGTTATCTTACCTGCTCTACCAGAAACAAATAATTGATGAAATTCATCTGAACATGCATAAAAGAATACTATCAATACCGCAAAAATTCTAGCTCTTTTCTTTGCAAAATAATTTTTCATAACATTATAACTTAATAATCCTAATATAGCATATTCAGAAAAGTGAGCACCTTTCCTAACTATTGTAGTCAACAAGTCAATATTATTCCCACTTGAATCAATACCTATAGACTGTAATAATTTAATTACAAATCCACTTTGTGAATTAGAAATATCAGCTGGCTGAGCAGACATATAAAAAATAAATATCATCCAAATCACTAAAAGTATCCAAGAAAAAATAATTCTATTTTTTTTATACATATAATATCTCCCCTCAATTTACTCAATATAAATTCTAATATAAAATTTATAACGAGTAAACTTATAATTTCTAAGATAAAATATGCATCTTTAATTATATAACATTAAATTCTCACTCTTATATAAATCTTCTAACTAAAAACTCTAAAGTATAATAT
>NZ_LTAY01000033.1 GCF_002050515.1 Clostridium thermobutyricum DSM 4928
CCATTATATATATCATACTGTATATAATTATTTGAATACTCATTATATGTTTCTTTAAAACTTTTTATTATTCTAATTAACTCTTTACATTTTTCCTTATCATAAGGACTTCCATATTTCAAAATTATATCAAAAGGCTTTAATGTATTTTTTATTTCCTCATTTGAACCTACTTGAAAAACATAACCTAAACTTTGTCCAGTATTAGTTATATATTTGTCTAAATTTACAAGATCATTTATATAATCACTTTTACTAACTTTTCCGCCTTCATAATAATATGTTTCTTTTATCATTTCATTAAAATAATCACTATAACAAATTCCAAGGGAAGCTAAAAGATTTTCTCCATAGTCATTTTCCGTTATCATATAAGTTAAGTTATTAGATTGCAATTGTGTAAAAAGATTTAAATTGTTTGGTGCTATTTGATTATTGAAAAAACTTTTTAATGTATTTATCTGTCCTGTTGTATATTTCCACGGTTCTTCTTTAGGTCTCGTAAAAATATATGCCCCTATGCATACAACTATTATTAATCCCCCTACTATTATTTTTAGTAGATTTTTTTTCACAGTATGCCACCTCTTTATTTCTCAAAATTATTATCAATTTTTCTGAATAATATTATACCTTATTAAAAATTTTTTTGATGTAAATTTTAAACAAAGTTTCTCAATAAAATAAAAATAAAAAAGCTTGCCATTAACAAAAAAGCAAGCTTTTTGAATTTTTATTTAAAATCCTCAATTCTTATTATATTATCTATCTTTTTAACCGAAATAAGTTCATAAATTTCATCAATTGCCTCAATAATTTGACATTCTTTTGTATAATGAGTTATAAGTACAAGCGTAACAACTCCCTCTTTTTCTTGGCCTCTTTGAATAACTGATCTTAAACTTACACCACTTTCTCCAAAAAGAGTAGTTATTCTTCCTAATACTCCTGGTTCATCATAAACTCTTATCCTTATATAATATTTACTTTCCACCCCTCTCATATCTCTAAACTTTTTATCCCAAAGATTATTCTTAACTACTGGATTTATGTTATCTAAATCTATATTGTTTTTTAATATGGTTATCATATCACTTACAACAGCACTTCCTGTTGGTAAATCTCCTGCTCCTCTACCATAGAACATTAAATCTCCAACTGCATTACCTTTTATAAGTACAGCATTAAAAGAATCATATACATTTGCAAGAGGATGTTTTTTAGGTATCATTGTTGGATGAACTCTCATTTCAAGTTTTCCATTTTTATCTTTTACTATAGCAAGAAGTTTGATTACCATTCCAAACTCTCCTGCATATTTCATATCTATTGATTTTATATTTGTTATTCCTTCTCTATATACATTTTCTATATCTATTTTTGTTCCAAAAGCTAAAGAAGACAATATTGATAATTTATATTGTGCATCATATCCTTCAATATCTGATGTTGGATCTGCTTCTGCATATCCCATTTCTTGTGCTTCTTTTAATGCATCATCAAAATCTAAACCTTCAAGCTCCATTTTTGTTAAAATATAATTTGTTGTTCCATTTATTATTCCATACATCTCTTCTACTTTATTTGCTGTAAGACTTTCATTAATTCCTTGGATTATCGGAATTCCTCCTGCAACTGAAGCTTCATATTGAAACATTGTTCCCATTTCATCAGCCTTTTTAAATAATTCATCACCTTGAGTGGCAATAAGCATTTTATTAGCAGTAACTATATGTTTTTTTCTTTCTATACATTTTACTAAATATTCTTTAGCTGGATCAATTCCTCCCATAACCTCTATTACTATTTTAATTGAACTATCTTCTAAAATTTCGTTAAAATCTGTAGTTAATAAATTTTTATCAATTTCAAATCCTCTTTCTTTATTCTTATCTCTAACAAGTATTTTAGAAACTTCAACTTCATAACCAGAACGCTTCATTATTTCATCTCTATTTGAATTTAATATCTTCCAAACTCCACGACCTACATTTCCAAGTCCTAAAAGTGCAATTTTAACTTTTTTCATAAATCCTCTCCCCCTTAATATTTTACCCCTAAAATTTATAGTCTCATTATAAACCCTTATTTTTATTTTTTCCATATTATAGGATATTTTTTTTTATTTAAAAACACTTTAATTGTTTTGTTTAAAATTTAATTACAATAAAACATTTACATTTTAATACAAAAAACAATAAAAGGATATTGTTAAAAAGCAATATCCTTTTATATAAATATATTAATTTAAAACTCTTCTTGCACAACCAACTAAATTCCAAGGAACATTTTGAATTGTTACATACGCATGCGAATGAGGAGCTACTATCCATTTTCCATTTCCTATATATACTCCAACATGTACTGCATCTTTAAAGAATAATAAATCTCCTGGTCTTACATCATTTAAAGGAACTGCTCTTCCTGCATTAACTTGTTGATATGTTGTTCTACCAACTGAAATTCCAAGTTGACTAAATGCCCAATCTACAAGTCCAGAACAATCAAATCCTCTATATCCATGATTTATATATTGAGATGGAATATCATATCTCCCTTCTGCTGCAGCAGTTGGAAATTCATTTTTTAATTGTTGAAGACTTGAGCTAGTTACGTATTGTCCTTCTGCTCCCCAAAGATAAGGTGATCCTATTTGATCTTTTAATAATGTATATAATCTTTCATAACTTGCACTATAATTTCCACTATTGTTATTTACAGAACTGTTATTATTTACAGAATTATTATTATTTGTATTATTACTTATCATATGATCAGATAATTTTATATAATTTGCACTTGTATAACCTATTTGACCATTATTATCTATCTTATACCAATCTCCGATACGAGCTAAAACTTTAACTCCTTGTCCATTTAAAAGATAGCCTATTACTGATGAATTTAATGATGCTCCACTTCTTATTCTTAATGAACTTTCTATATTTATAACTTGTCCATATTTATTACTATAAGTAATTTCTCCAGAATTATTTTTAATATCATTTGTTTCATTATGAATATCATTAGGATTTCCATTTACAATCTTTATATATGAACTATAAACATATCCAGTAGAACCATTTACATTTATTCTATACCAATTTCCTTGTCTTCCAGTAACTTTAACTTGTTGTCCACTTAAAAGATATCCCATTACTGAACAATCTGTGTTTGGCGCTGTTCTAATTCTTAAATTTGATTCTATATTTATAACTTGTCCAACTGCATTTTCAGATTGAAAATTATTTGTATTACTATTTGAACTATTGTTTGTATTATTATTATTTGCATTATTATGGTTTACTTCAGCACTATTTACTATTTTAACATAATCACTAAAAACATATCCTACCTGATTATTTTTAGATATTTTATACCAATCTCCACTCTTTCCTAATATTTGGAATGTTTCACCATCATTTAAAATTCCTAATATTGAAGAATTTGTTGAAGCTCCACTTCTTATTCTTAATGCTGAAGATACATTAACAACTTCTCCATATCCTTTTTCAGGAACAAAAGTATTATTATTATTATTAGATGTTGCTGTTGTAGCATTTGAACTATTCCCATTAGTATTATTAGTATTTGAAACCTGTCCATTAGATAATTGTATATAAGAATCGTATACATATCCTACTGTTCCATTATTATCTATTTTATACCAATTTCCTTCTTTTCCTGTTATTTTAACAGTACTTCCATCATATAATAATCCTATTATAGAAGAATTTGTTGAAGCTCCACTTCTTATTCTTAATGCTGAAGATACATTTATTACTTTTCCATTTTCATTAAGACTTCTAACAACTTTTTGTGCGCTAACTGTCTCTATTTTTACTTCTGGTTTATTAACTACTGTATTATTAGATTTAACTTTATAAGTTTCTCTATCTATTTTATATTGGTCTTTAGTATTATTATATTTAACTACACTGTTAGCATTTAAATCTCTAACATTATTTTGTGCTTTTACTTTATTTTCACTTTGCACTGATTTATTATTTTCATTATTATTAGGAATGTTAAATGCTTGTGTATTATTATTCACACTTATATTTGGTGCTATATCATTTACATTAAAAACATTTATATAATCCGCACAAACAAATCCTGTTTTACCATTTATATTTATTTTGTACCAGTCACCATCTTTTCCAATAATATTGACTAAATTACCTTCATGTAATCTTCCTATAATATTACTTTGAGTTGTTGCTCTTTCTCTTATTCTTAAATCTGTTTGTACATTAGTAACTTTTCCTGTTGTAATATCTTTTACAGTTTTATCTGTTGGTTCATTTACAACTATAATTTTATTCCCATTTAATCCTTCTATATAGTGACTATCTGAATATCCTTCTTGACCTTGATAGCTTATTTTATACCAACCATTAGTCTCTCCAATTACTTTAACAACTTGTCCATTCGTAAAGTATCCAATTACTCTTGAATTTAATGAAGGTCCACTTCTAAATCTTAAATTTGTTTCAACATTTACAACTTTACCTTCACTAGATTTCAAATCTATTTTATCTTTATTATTTCCATTTAATTCTTTTACATATTCTCCATAGACATAACCGTATCTATTATTATATTGGATTTTATACCATTTTCCTTCTTTACTAGCTATATTAAAGATACTTCCAGGCTGAAGATACCCTAAAATTTGTGTATCTATTGATGCACCTTGTCTAACTCTCAAATCTGAAGTAACATTTACGACTTGCCCTTTATTTGTGTAAGTTTTCATGTTTTTTATATTGGTATTTGATGTATTTAAAGTATCTGCATGTGAAGTTATTGCATTTTTTGCAAGAACTAATGTAGCACTTGTTGAAGCCGCTAATACCAATGCAACTGCTTTATTTTTTTTCATTTGTTCACATCCCCTGATTTTTCTTCTTTCTCTTTATTTTATACCATTTTTATCTAATCATAAAGTTTTATTTTAATTTTTCTGTAACTTTTAGAATAAAATAATATTTTCTTAATATTTCTTGTAAAAAAAAGTATTAAATCAGAAATTTTCTATGCGTTTATAAATACTTTTTATTTTAAAACTTTAATATATCATTAATATCTTTTACTTCTAAAAATAATTCTCCTAATATTCCATGTTTTACATTTTTCTTAACTATATTATGGAAGTCAGTTCCAGCAGTATAAAACATTCCTTTAGATTTAGCTATATTTTTAAAATATTCTATTTCAACTTTATTATGTCTAGGATGTATAGCCTCTATTCCGTCGAAATCATGATTTATAATATCATTTAAATTTTCTCGTTTTATTTTACCAGGATGAGCTAGAACTACTTTTGCTCCAAACATTTTCAAAAATTTAATTCCCTCGGATAATTCTAATCTTTTCTGTCCTTTCCTTACTTTTATTTTATCTTTGAATATAGATTTTAATTGATATACATTTTTCTTCTGTATAAAAGTAATTGCCTTTATAAATTTCTTATTTTTATAGATTTCTTTATTAAAATATCCTAATATATGAACTTGACGTCCTTTAAACCTTGTTGATAGCTCTATTCCTGGGATTACTTTTAATCCAATTTTTTTTCCTTCTTCTACTCCTTTTTCAACTCCATCTATAGTATTGTGATCAGTTATTGATATATAATAAATGTCTTTCACTTTAGCCAAAGCAACTATTTGTTCAGGAGTAAATTTTCCATCTGATGCAGTAGAATGAATGTGTAAATCTACTTTTTTCATTTTCTCCTCCAAATTTTCTTTTTGCTAATATTCTATTCTTCTCTCTTTTTTTTGGAACTTTTTCAAAATTAAAAGAGGCTTTTTAGCCTCTTTTAATTTATATCTTAAACTATTATTTTAATTCAGATTTTTCTTCAGATTTCTCTTCTGCTTTTGGAGCTTCTACTTTTTTATCATCTGATTTCTTTTCCTCTATTTTATCTTCTGCATTTTCTACTCTTACTGCATCAGTTGATTCAGTTTTAACATCTTCTCTTTTATTTCCTGGCTTACCTTTAGAAACATATACTTTTTTAGCTGTTGCTTGTGGTGGAATTGATTTTGTTATTTTTCCATCTAAAGCTGCTCCAATCATGTCTCCTTGTTTTATTTCAATATCTTTCTCTTTTTTATTGCAAGAATCCTTAACTTCTGTATCTTTATCAACTGTAATTATCATTTGTGTCTTAGTTATTTCACATCCCTTTAAGTATCCACATACTAAAAGTTTTGTTTCTTTACTACCTTCGCACTTTTGTACTTTTACTACTTCTCCCATAAACATATTATGCTTCATAGGATTTGCAAATGCAGTAACTCCAAATACTCCTAAAAATAATAATAATGATATCAAGCTTCTTTTAATTTTTTTATTCATTCTTATTCCTCCTTTTAATATCATACAAGATTTATTTTCTCTAAAAGAAGCTTGTCCTATTCAAATTATAATAAGGAAATTTCTACCTAAAAATACCCCTAAGTTATATACTTAGGGGTATTTTAATTATTCTTCTTCTTTTTTTACTGAAATAGCTATTCCAAGATCTTCTAATTGATTAGCATCAACTATATTTGGTGCTTCACTTAAGTAGCAGTAAGCATTTTGATTTTTAGGGAACGCAATAACATCTTTTATATTTTCAGTTCCAGCTAAGAACATTATCATTCTATCTAATCCAAATGCTAAACCTCCGTGTGGTGGTGGTCCAAATTTAAATGCATCTATTAAGAATCCAAATCTTTCTTGTGCAGATTCTTCAGTAAATCCAAGTGCTTTAAACATTCTTTCTTGAAGTTTTGCATCATGAATTCTTATAGAACCTCCTCCAAGTTCTTCTCCATTTAATACTAAATCATATGCTTTTGATCTTACTTTTCCAGGATCAGTTTCTATCATATCTAAATCTTCATCCATTGGAGCTGTAAATGGGTGATGACATGCAGTATATCTTTCTTCTTCTTCACTATACTCAAATAATGGGAACTCTGTAATCCAAGTAAAATTAAATTCATTTTTATCTTTAATTAAATCTAATTTTTTAGCTAATTCTAATCTTAGAGCTCCTAGCCCTTGAAGTACTACAGAATCTTTATCTGCTAATATTAAAACTAAATCTCCTTGTTTAGCTGAACAAGCATCTAAAAGTTTTTGCATTTCTTCTTCTTTAAAGAATTTAGCTATTGGTGACTGTATTCCATCTTCTTTATTCTTTATCCAAGCTAATCCTTTAGCTTTATATGTTTTAACAAATTCACCTAATCTATCTATATCCTTTCTTCCCATAGAAGCTCCGCCTTCTACAACAAGACATCTAACTGAACCGCCATTAGCTATAGCATCTGAGAATACTTTAAAATCTACTCCTTTAACAGCTTCAGTAAGATTTTGTATTTTCATTCCAAATCTTAAATCTGGTTTATCTGAACCATAGCTATTCATTGCTTCTGCAAAAGTCATTCTTTTAATTGGAAGACTTACTTCATGTCCTAAAACAGTTTTAAATACATGAGCAATTAATCCTTCATTTAAAGCCATTATATCATCTTGTTCTACAAAACTCATTTCTAAGTCTACTTGTGTAAATTCAGGTTGTCTATTAGCTCTTAAGTCTTCATCTCTAAAACATTTTACTATTTGATAGTATCTATCAAATCCTGATACCATTAATAATTGCTTAAAAATTTGTGGTGATTGTGGTAATGCATAAAACATTCCTGGATAGTTTCTAGAAGGTACTAAGTAATCTCTAGCTCCTTCTGGAGTACTTTTAGTTAATATTGGAGTTTCTACTTCTAAAAATCCATTTTCATCTAAATAGTCTCTAATTGCTTTTGAAGCTCTATTTCTTATCATAAATATATTTTGCATATCTGGTCTTCTAAGATCTAAATATCTATATTTAAGTCTTATACTTTCAGCTGCATCTAAATCTTCTTTTATATATATTGGTGGAGTTTCTGATTCTGAAAGAATTTTTATATCTTCACATTTTAACTCAACCATTCCTGTACTTAATTCTTTATTTGGTGCTGATCTTAATACTATTTCACCTGTAACTGCAATACAGTATTCTCCTCTAACACCTTTAGCTTTTTCAAATATATCTTCAGATACATCATCTCCAAATACAACTTGCATTATACCAGTTCTATCTCTTAAATCAATAAACTGTAATCCTCCAAGCTTTCTATTTCTTTGAACCCAACCCATAAGAGTAACTTTTTTACCCACATGTTTTTCTCTAGGTTCACCACACATCATTGTTCTTTTTAATCCATTTAACGCTTCTGCCATGTGACGTTCCTCCATATCTATATATAAAAAATTATTTTTGGCTTTTTATAATTTGTTTTATCTCTTCTAAATTATCAAGTTTTATATTAAATTCTTCTCTATCTTTCATTCTTTTTATCTTAGCTTCTTTAGTTCCTAATTCATCGTCACCTATTACTAAGTTAAATAATGCACCTATTTTATTGGCAAATTTCATTTCTGCTTTAAAACTTCTTCCTGCATGATTTATCTCTGCATTAACACCAATTTCTCTTAACTTATGAGCAAGCTTAAAGGCATACATTTTTCCTTCTTCTCCTCTAGCTGATATATAAAGGTCTATATCATCTTCTCTTGGAACTTCAATATTTTCATCTTCTATTGTAGCTATAAGTCTTTCAATCCCCATACCAAATCCAACAGCTGGCATTTCAGGTCCACCGATTTCTTCAATTAGCTTATCGTATCTTCCTCCACCACAAACTGTATAATCATCATTTAATATTTCGAATATTGTTTTTGTATAGTAATCTAATCCTCTAACAATACCTGGATCTACTGAGTATGATATTCCTAAAACATCTAAGTACTCTTTTACTTTACTAAAATGATCATTACATGAATCACAAGTATAATCTAATATTATAGGAGCATTTTTAGTTATTTCCTTACAACTTTTTTCTTTACAATCCAATATTCTCATAGGATTTTTTTCAAATCTAGTTTTACATGTTTCACAAAGTGAATCATAATTTTCTTTTAAGAAGGCTTTTAAAGCTTCATTATATTTAGGTCTACATTCTGGGCAACCTAAGTTATTTATATTTAATTTTAAACTTTTTAACCCAACTTTTTTAAGTACTCCCATTGCAAGAGCCATAACTTCAGCATCCATTGAAGGTTCTTTTGAACCAAACATCTCAACTCCATATTGATGAAATTGTCTATATCTTCCTTTTTGTGCTTTTTCATATCTAAAACAAGGTGTTATATAATATAACTTTGTTGGTTGAGCCTCATTAAAAAGTCTACTTTCAATAAATGCTCTTACTGCTGGTGCAGTTCCTTCTGGTTTTAATGTTATGCTTCTATCTCCTTTATCTTTAAAAGTGTACATTTCTTTTTGTACAATATCTGTAGTTTCTCCTACTCCTCTTAAAAATAATTCTGTATGCTCAAAAATTGGAGTTCTTATTTCTTTTATTCCAAAGTTTTTTGATATCTCTCTAAATATATTTTCAACATAGTGCCATTTATAAGCTTGACTAGGTAACATATCTTTGGTACCTTTAGGTGCTTGTATTTCCATCTATATTGCCTCCTTAATTATTGTATATTGTATTTAAAATATTAATTTTACCCTCTATCATTTTATCTATTCTTTTGATATATTCTTTAACATCTTTAACATTTGGGTATCTTTCTATTCTTTTTGAATCTAAATTTACAATTTTTGATACTCCATCTGCTCCAAGAGCTATTATAGTTTGTCTTTCTTCTATCATTTGAATATTATAAATACATTCTTTTCCCTTCTTAGCATACCCCAAATTCTCCATATTTCCAACCATATTTTTTTGTCTGTACATATAATATGGGTAAACTTCTAAATCTTTAGAGAGTTTTGTACTTTCTTCAAACATTTTTAGTATTTCATCTTGCGATTTTATTCCTAAACCTTTTTTAAGTAAAAACTTCTCATAAAGAGTTGACCCTCTCTTTAATGATAATCCATGAACAGTTAAACTATCTGGTTTTAATTCCTTTATTTTTTCTACTGTTTTTTTTACTTCTTTTAATCCTTCTCCTGGAAGTCCAATTATAATATCCATATTTATATCTTCAAATCCAATTTTTCTTGCTAATTTAAAAACATTTACTGTCTCCTCTTCTGTATGCCCTCTTCCAATTAAAGAAAGAGTTTTATTATTCATTGTTTGAGGATTAATACTTATTCTATTTACCGAATAATTTTTCATTGTTAGCAACTTATCCTTACTTATAGAATCAGGTCTACCACATTCTACTGTAAATTCTTTTATATTTTTATCTTTAATAAAGGCTTTAAAAATACTCTCCATTATATCTTTAAACTCTAAATCTGAAACAGCTGTTGGAGTTCCTCCTCCAAAATAAACAGTTTCTATTTGAAGATTCTTTTCTTCTATGTATCTTTTTATACTATCTATTTCTTTTTTTAAAGCTTCTAAATAAGGGTTTACAAGATTCTTATTACTTCCTATTGGATTAGAAGAAAATGAACAATAAACACATCTAGTAGGACAAAAAGCCATTCCTATATATATTGATATTTTTCCTTGTTCTCTATTTACAAAAAGTTTTTCAGATTTTGCAACTTCTATGCAAAGTTTAGTTTTCTCTTCTTCAGTTAAATACTTTTCCTTAAATATCTTTATTATTTCTTCATCCGTTTTTCCTTCATTTATAAGCTTTAAAGCTATTTTAGATGGCCTTATTCCAACTAATATTCCCCAAGGATGATTTTCCTTAGTTAATTCTTTTAAACTTTCAAAAATACATTTTTTTAAAGTATTTTTTATATCTCCATTATTTTTTCTCTTTAAAATGAAGCTATCTTTTTTAAAGATAACTTCATCCTTAGAGACTTTTATTAAATAATCATAATTTAAAGTTTCATCTACAAATTTAAATTCATCTAATGGAAAATAAATATTAAACATATTATATACATCTATTCTGTATTTTAACTCATTTAGGTTTATATTTATCTTCATTACTAAATCTCCTTAATTTAAGAATGGATTTATTTTTTTCTCAAAACCTATTGTTGTTTTTGGTCCATGTCCTGGATAAACTTCAACTCCATCATCTAATATTAATAACTTATCTTTTATACTACTTAAAATTGTATTCATATCACCACCTGGAAAATCTGTTCTTCCTATTGAACCTTGAAAAAGAGTATCCCCAGAAAATAGTTTTCCATCTACGAGAAAACATACGCCTCCTTGTGTATGCCCTGGAGTATGAATAACTTTTATATCTAAATTACCTATATTAAGCTTTGTATCTTCTTTTAAGAATCCATCTGCTTTTCTTATATTACCAAAAACAGTACTATCATTTTCAACATAATTTTCTTCATTTTCATGCATATAAAAAGGAATTTTTAAAAGTTTACTTAAATATTCAACTCCTCCTACGTGATCCATATGTGCATGTGTTAAGAGAATAAATTTAGGTTTAAAATTTAAATCTTTTATTATTCTTTCTAATTTTAATTCATCTCCACCTGGATCTATTATTGCACCTTCTCTTGTTTTTTCATCAATTAATATATAACAATTTGCGTCATATATTCCTGCTGGGATAGCTTTTATTATCATTTATACCATCTCCTTGTATTATTAAAATTCTTTAGAACTGTCTAATAAAATTGTTACTGGTCCATCATTTTCTATAGAAACTTTCATATCTGCTCCAAATTCGCCACATTGAATTTTAAGTTCGGTTTCATTCATCATTTCTAAAAATTTTTTATATAATTCTTCTGCTTCTTTTGGACTCATAGAATTCATAAAATTAGGTCTTCTTCCTTTTCTACAATCTCCGTAAAGAGTAAATTGAGATATAATAAGTATTTCACCTTTTATATCATTTACTGAAAGGTTCATTCTTTCTTTTTCATCTTCAAAGATTCTTAAATTTATAATTTTATCTTTTATATATTTCAAATCTTCTATTGTATCATCTTTAGAAATACCTATTAATACATTTAACCCTCTATTTATACTTCCTATAATTTCTCCATTTACTGTTACACTTGATTTAGATACTCTTTGAACTACCGCTCTCATTTTTCAAAACCTCTTTTCTAACTATTCATTCTATATACATCTAATATTCCTTTAAGATTTCTTATTTTTCTCATAAGCTCTTTAAGCTGATCTATAGATTTTATTTTTACCTTTAAGTTTATTATTGCAACATTATTTTTAGCAGAATTAGCATTTAAAGCTGTTAGTACTAACCCTGATTCATTAATTATAATCATTAAATCTGATAAAATTCCAAGCCTATCCTCAGCTTTTATTTGCACTTCTGCAACATAAGCTGATTTTTTATCTTCCCCAAAGCTTGCTTCAAGCACCTTATCTGGATCTTCTTTTATCAAATTTTGAAGATTAGAACAATCTTTTCTATGAATTGAAACTCCTCTTCCTTTAGTTATATAGCCTAAAACTTCATCTCCTGGTACAGGATTACAACACCTTGCAAAACGAACCATTATGTTACTAAGTCCTTTTACAACTACTCCATATTCTTTATTTTTATCTATTGATTTATTTCCTTTTGCTAATTGCTCTTCTACATTTTTATCTTCTACTTCTTTAGTTATCTTTTCAAAAGGATCAATTAATTCTTCTTTTACTTTATTTGTAAAAGATACTGGATTTATTACTCCTATTCCTATAGCTCCAAAAAGTTCTTCTTGAGTATGAACATTATATTTTTTTTGAATTTTATCATTAGAAATAGCTTTGTTTAATATATTTAAATGGATACCTTTTTTCTTTAATTCTTTTTCTAATATATCTCTACCAACTGATATATTTTCTTCTCTTTTTGCTCTTTTGAACCATTGTCTTATCTTACTTTTAGCCTGATTACTTTTAGCTATATTAAGCCAATCCATTTTAGGACCATTAGCAACTTTAGAAGTAATTATCTCCACAATTTCTCCAGTCCTTAAATTATAATCCAATGGAACAATTTTCCCATTAACTTTTGCTCCTACACATCTATTTCCTACATCTGTATGAATTCTATATGCAAAGTCTATTGGAGTTGATCCACTTGGTAAATTTATAACAACACCCTTTGGTGTAAATACAAAAACCTCATCTGAAAAAAGATCAATTTTGAATCCTTCCATAAATTCTTCCGCATCAGATGTTTCTTTTTGCCATTCAAGTATATCTCTAAGCCAAGCAAGCTTTGTTTCAAAATTCATCTCTTTTTTTTCTTCTGAACCTTCTTTATATTTCCAATGAGCTGCTATTCCGTACTCAGCAGTTTTATGCATTTCAAAAGTTCTTATTTGTATTTCAAAGGTTTTACCTTGTGGTCCTATTACTGTTGTATGTAATGATTGATACATATTAGGTTTTGGCATAGCTATATAATCTTTAAATCTTCCAGGAATAGGCTTATATATTGTATGTACTATTCCTAAAACTCCATAACAATCCTTTACAGAGTTAACAAGTACCCTAATTGCTGTCAAATCAAAAATTTGTTCTATATTCTTATTCTTCTTAACCATTTTTCTATATATAGAATAGAAATGTTTAGGTCTTCCATCTATATCTGCATCTATCCCTGCATTTTCCAAGTTATTTCCTAAGTCTTCTACTATAGAAGCTATATATTCTTCTCTTTCAATTCTCTTTTCAGCAATTTTAGCCACTAAATCATAATACTCTTCTTCGTGTAAATATCTAAATGATATATCTTCAAGTTCCCATTTTATTTTTGACATACCTAATCTATGAGCAAGTGGTGCATAAATCTCTAAAGTTTCTTTAGCTTTTATCTTTCTTTTTTCTTTAGACATATATTTAAGAGTTCTAAGATTATGAAGTCTATCTGCTAATTTTATTATTATAACTCTTATATCTTTCGCCATAGCAAGAAGCATCTTTCTAACATTATCTGCTTGTTGCTCTTCTTTTGTCTTATATTTTATTTTACCAAGCTTTGTAACTCCATCAACAAGATTAGTAACTTCCTCACCAAAAAGATCTTTTACCTGATCATAAGTATACTCTGTATCTTCAATTACATCATGAAGAAGACCAGCTATTATAGTATCTGTATCCATTCCAAGTTCTGCTAATATAACAGCTACATCTATTGGGTGTGTAATATATGGTTCTCCTGATGCTCTCATCTGATTTTCATGAGCTTTTTCGGCAAATTCATAAGCTTTTTTAACTTTTTCTATATCTACATTATTACAATTTTTATTTATAGCTTTTATTAATTTATCTATCATAGTAGGATTACTCTCCCTTAAAAATAGTTTTCAACTAAGAATTTCTAAAATCAAAGGCTGGTTACCAAACCAGCCATTCTTTATTATAATTATATATTATTGTAATTATATTTTCAATGTTTTAAATATCATATTTAACTAATGACATAACATCATACTTTTCTAACTTATCTTTACCATTTAACTCTGTTAATTCAATAACAAAATCCATTGAAACAACTTCTCCACCTGCAAGCTCAACAAGTTTAGCAACTGCTTCTATAGTTCCTCCTGTTGCTAAAAGATCATCTACTATTGCAACTCTTTGTCCTTTTTTTATTGAATTTTTATGAATTTGAAGTGAATCAGTTCCATATTCTAATGAATAATCTATACTTAAAGTTTCACCTGGTAATTTTCCTGGTTTTCTTACTGGAACGAAACCACAACCTAAAGCATATGCTACTGGAACTCCAAATATGAATCCTCTTGCTTCTGGTCCTACTACTAAATCTATATTTTTATCTTTTAAATGCTCAACTATAGCATCAACTGATGCTCTTAATCCCTCTCCTTCACCAATTAATGTAGTGATATCTTTAAAACTTATACCTTCTTTTGGGAAATTTTCTATTATTCCTATTTTTTCTTTAAAATCCATAACTAATCCTCCATAATAACTAATTTTTTTGTTTACTTATGTTATGTAAATATTTAACTATCTGCTTTGCTCTATCTCTATCATCAGTGATAAGTAATTCTAATATTATTCTTCCATTATTAACCATCCCAACAGCACTAATTGCCGGTGTAATAAAGTTTGTAATCTGATCTATTCCTTCTTCTACTTTATTATTCATATGATTATAATCTATTATTGACCTTAATCCTATATTATTTGTATTTTCTAAAAACTTTTTACCTTCTTTTAAAACAACACCATTTTCTCCTGTAATGGAAAGCTTAGGATATAAATTCCATCTTGTTCCTATAAATATTAAATCCAAATATTTATTTATACTTTTCATATTATAATAAATTGCAACTGCTTGCATAAGTTTAAAAGCTAATATAGATAAAGATAATGTCTTGTACCTATATTGGCAACTTTTTTGTCTAGGATTTATATATATATAATTTCTCTTAAAATCATTTTTATCGTTTTCTAAAACTATTAAATCTATTTTTAAATTTTTACACAAATTCACAACTTCTTCAGATTCTAAATCTATACCTAATGTTATAAGTAAATCTGCCCCTAAAAAGTCCACTCTTTCTTTTATATTAAATGAGTTTATTTTACTCTTTAAATCTTCACTTTCATGAATAAGATATTCTACATCTGCATTTAGATATTTGAGTACTAAGCTTAAGGAAGCAATTGCACAAATACCATCTACAGTGTTTATTCCATAGACAACTATCTTTTTTCTACTATTAATAGCATCACTAAGAGTTTCTATAGCCTTATTCATATCTTTTAGTATAAAAGGATTATATCCTGTTATATAATTAGGGCAATATATGCTCTCCCAAAACTTTCGCATGATTATTATCTCCTCCACAAAATTAGAAAACAATAATATTATAAGTTAAAACTGTGAATTTTACAAATGTTTATTAAAAAAATTAAAAAAAACCCTTAAAATATATATTTTAAGGGTTTTTTTTGATTATTTTATGGTAATTCTTCGACAACTACTTCTTTTTTTCTCTTACCTTTTTTAAGAGATCTATCTTTTAACATAACCCAAACTGGTGATGCTATAAATATTGAAGAATAAGCTCCTGCTGCTATACCCACTATTAATGGGAAAGCAAAATCTCTTACACTTGGTACAAAAATATAAACTGCTATTATTGTTACAAGTGTAGTTGCTGTTGTATTTATTGATCTTGCCATTGTTTGATTTACACTTTTATTAGCAACTTCTCTTGGAGAAGTTCTTTTTATGAACTTCATATTTTCTCTTATTCTATCAAATATAACTATACTATCATTCATTGAATATCCTACTACTGTAAGTATTGCAGCTATGAATGGTGAGTTTACTGTTATATTAAATATTGCATAAACACTAACTGTTATTAAAATATCATGGAATAGTGCTATAAGTGCTGCTAATCCAAATTTAAACTCAAATCTTATAGCTATATAAACAAGCATACATATAAATGCAATACCTAAAGCTATAATTGCATTATCTGTTAGCTCTTTTCCAATAGATGCTCCTATTTGATTTTGAGATACAAGTGCTTTATCTCCTACTTTAAACTCAGTTTTGAATTTATTAAATATTTCAGTTACTTGCTCTGAAGTAAGATTAGCAGATTTTATTTCATATTCATTTGAATTTACTGTATTTGTTGTTGCATCATTTACATATTCATTAACTATTTTATCTGCTTGAGCTTTATTAAACCCATTACCTAAATCAAAAATAACTTGAGTACCACCTTTAAAGTCTATACCAAAGTTTAAACCACCTCTATAAATCATGCATCCTATACCAATTATTATTACTATTAGAGATAAAGAAAACCAAATTTTCCATTTGTCAATAATCTTAAGCATTTTCTTTTACCTCCTTTTTCACTCTAAATGCACTTAACTTCTTTAATATTCCCATATCATAAGCTAAATCTAATAAGAATTTAGTTACAAGTAAACCTGTAAATAAACTTATTATTATACCTATCATAAGAGTTATTGCAAATCCTTTTACAGAACCTGAACCAAAGAAGTATAAAATTAGAGCTGCTATTATTGTAGTCATATTTGAATCTACAATTGAAGACATAGCATTTTGATATCCTCTTTTAATTGATGATTTTACAGTTACTCCACGAGCTAACTCTTCTCTCGTCCTTTCAAATATTAAGACATTGGCATCAACTGCCATACCTATGGTTAGCAGTAATCCAGCTATTCCTGGTAATGTTAGTGTAACTCCAATTTCTACGAAAGCTAATAAAACTAATGTAACATAGAATGTTAAAGCTATACTTGCAATAAATCCTGGAATTCTATAATAAAGTATCATAAATAAGAATACTATACCAACACCTATAATTCCTGCTTTTACTGCATTAGGTAATGCTGTTGCTCCAAGTTGAGCTCCTACTGTTTGTTGTGAAACTGCTTTTATTGGAACTGGTAAAGCTCCTGAATTAATAAGTCCAGCTAAATTTTGGGCTGCTTGAATACTTCCACTTCCTGTTATAACTGCTTCTCCATTATCTATTTGACTTTGAACAGTTGGATCAGTTAATGTTTCATTATCCATTTTAATTGCGATTTTTTGACCTATAAATTCTTTTGTTGCTTCTGCAAATTTTTGTGTACCTTCTGATGTGAATTTAAGTGATACTACTGGTTGGTTTGTTTGTTGATCAATTACTGCTGATGCTTTTTCAACATCTTTACCAGTTAATATAACTTTTCCATCTGGCCCTACAAAAGTAAGGTCACCTGTTTGACTTAATGTTTTAACTATACCTTCAGAATCATATTTTCCTGGAATATCAACTCTTATTCTATTTGATCCTTCAGTTGTAACAACTGTTTCCGCTACTCCGAGCTTATTAACTCTCAGTTGTATTAAGTCTTTTGTTTTTTCTAAATCTTCATGACTTACATTAGGTTGCGTTATTTCAAGTAATACTGAGACTCCACCTTGTAAATCAAGACCTTTAGTTATTGTTTGGTTAAATGATTTAACCTCCCATCCGCCTATTTCTACGCCTCTAAAGCAAACAATTGCAAAAAGAATAATTGCTAGGGTACAAATTATAAAAATAGCCGTACTTTTACCTTTGGACTTCATCTTTATCCCCCTTTGTTATTTATTCATATTTCATATTTGTTCCCAATCCGTTATCAGATTATTCTATAAAATATATATTTTATTAAAATATTTTATATTTTTATCTTATATAATTGGTATTTCTTATATAAAAATCAAATAACATTATAACATATTCCATATTTTTTATAAAGAAAATGCTTTATTTTATAATTTTTTCTTAATATTATAAAAAAGTGCCTAATTTAAATAGGCACTTTACTTTTAATTATTTATTCTCAGTTTTTTCTAATTTTTTTGCAATAGCATCTTTAAGAATTTTAATTCTAGTTTTACCTGCAGTTTCTAAAACTACATTTTCATCATCCATTTGAACTATTTTCCCAATTATTCCGCCTCTTGTCATTACATTATCATTCAATTGAAGAGCACTCATCATTTCTCCATATTTTTTCTTTCTCTTTCTTTCTGGTAAAATTATTAAGAACCAAAAAATCGCAAATATAACTATAATTGGCACTATGTTTAATAATATACTATGCATATTGAACCCTCTTTCGTTTTTACTCTTTTTTTAACGTCTTTTAAAAGTAGTATACATATTATTTTTTTTTATGTCAAATTTTATTTTTTATTCCAATCTTTTAATTTCTTTTCCTTAAATTCCTTATAACAATCATTATCTATAGCTTCTCTTATCTCTTCCATTAATTTATTGTAGAAATAAAGATTGTGAAGAACTGTAAGTCTCATAGCTAACATTTCTTTTGCTTTGAAAAGATGTCTTATATATGCTCTTGTATAATTTTTACAAGCTGGACATCCACATCCTTCATCTATAGGTCTTGTATCAAATTCAAATTTAGCATTCATAAGATTTATTTTTCCATTTGCAGTAAATACTTGCCCATGTCTTCCATTTCTAGCTGGAAGGACACAATCAAAGAAGTCTACACCTCTATCAACTGCCTCAAGTATATTTTCTGGAGTTCCTACTCCCATTAAATATATTGGCTTATCTTCTGGTAAATGTGGAACTACTTCATCTATAATTTCATACATTTCTTCATGAGTCTCACCAACAGCTAACCCTCCAATTGCATATCCATCAAGATCTAATTTTTTTATTTCCTCTGCATGTGCAACTCTTATATCTTTAAATGTAGCTCCTTGATTTATACCAAATAACATTTGTTCTTTATTTATTGTTTCTGGAAGAGAATTTAATCTATCCATTTCCTTTTTACATCTCTTAAGCCATCTTGTTGTTCTTTCTACTGATTTCTCAACATATTCTCTTGTTGAAGGAATTGGAATACATTCATCAAAAGCCATTGCTATAGTTGATGCAAGATTACTTTGAATTTGCATACTTTCTTCAGGCCCCATAAATATTTTTCTTCCATCTATATGAGAATTAAAATAAACTCCTTCTTCTTTTATTTTTCTCATACTTGCAAGAGAGAAAACTTGGAATCCACCTGAATCTGTAAGAATAGGTCTATCCCAATTCATAAACTTATGTAATCCTCCTAATTTTGCTACTGTTTTATCACTTGGTCTTAAATGAAGATGGTATGTATTAGATAATTCTACTTGACATCCAATATCTTTTAAATCCATACTTGAAACTGCTCCCTTTATAGCAGCTAATGTCCCAACATTCATGAAAACTGGTGTTTCAACAGTTCCATGAGGTGTTACAAATCTACCTCTTCTTGCTTTACCATCTTTTTTTAATAAGGTATATCTTTTACTCAAATTTTTCACTCCTATTCCTTCTACTTTATAAACATTGCATCTCCAAATGAGAAGAATCTATATTTATCCTTAACTGCAGTTTTATATGCATTAAGAACATGTTCTTGACCTGCTAATGCTGATACAAGCATTATAAGGGTTGACTCTGGTAAATGAAAATTAGTAATTAAATTGTCTACTATTTTAAATTTATATCCAGGATATATAAAAATATCAGTCCAGCCACTACATTCTCTTACTTTCCCATTTTCATCTCCTATAGTTTCAAGAGTTCTTGTTGAAGTTGTTCCTACAGAAATTATTCTACCACCATTTTCTTTTGTTTTATTTATTAAATCTGCAGTTTCTTTAGATAGTTGATAAAATTCTGAATGCATCACATGATCATTTATATCATCAACTTTAACTGGCCTAAAAGTACCAAGACCAACATGTAAAGTAAGATATCCTACATTAACCCCCTTATCTTCTATTTTTTTTAAAAGATCTTTTGTAAAATGTAATCCTGCAGTTGGTGCTGCTGCTGATCCTTTCTCTTTAGAATAAACAGTTTGATATCTTTCTCTATCATCTAACTTTTCATGAATATAAGGAGGTAATGGCATTTCTCCTAATGAATCTAATACTTCTTCAAATATTCCATCATAGCTAAATTCTATAACTCTATTTCCTGTTTCTAAAACTTCAACTACTTCACATTTTAATTGACCATTACCAAAAGTAAACTTTCTTCCTACTCTAGCAGTTTTCCCTGGCTTAGCTAAACATTCCCACTTATCTCCTTCTAATCTTTTAAGTAATAAGAATTCTATTTTACCACCTGTTTCTTCTTTTTCACCAATTAATCTAGCAGGCATAACTCTTGTATTATTAAGAATAAGTGTATCTCCTGGATTTAAATAATCTATTATATCACTAAAAACTTTATGCTCTATTTCTCCTGTTTCCTTATTTAAAACCATAAGTCTTGATGAATCCCTTTTTTCTAGTGGATGTTGTGCTATCAGTTCTTCTGGTAAATCAAAATTAAAATCACTTACTTTCATTTCTATTACTCCTCGCTTTTAAAAAAACTTTTTTGCTCTCCTATAACTTTCTCATTCCCTATTTTTCTTCCTAAATGTTTATAAGCTTTTTCTGTTGCCATTCTTCCTCTTGGAGTTCTTACAATAAATCCTTGTTGAAGAAGATATGGTTCATAAACATCTTCTATAGTTCCAAGCTCTTCTCCTATAAAATATGAAAGAGTTTCTATTCCTACTGGTCCACCTTTAAAATTATCAATAATAGCTTCTAATATTTTATTATCAACTCTATCAAATCCTCTATTATCTACTTCTAAAAGTTCTAGAGCATCTTTTGCTTCTTTATAACTTATAACATTATCTCCTTCAACTTCTGAATAATCTCTTACTCTTTTTAAAAGTCTATTAGCAATTCTTGGTGTTCCTCTAGATCTTCTAGCAATCTCTCTTGCACCTTCTTCTGTTATTTTTGATCCAAATACCATTGCACTACGTATTATAATATCTGTTAATTGATCTTCTGTATAATATTCCATAGCACAAAGCACTCCAAATCTATCTCTAAGTGGAGATGTAAGCATTCCAACTCTTGTTGTTGCTCCAATAAGTGTAAATTTAGCTAAATCTAATCTGATTGATTTTGCAGCTGCTCCCTTTCCTATAACAATATCTAATGCATAATCTTCCATAGCAGGATAAAGTATTTCTTCTACACTTCTATTTAATCTATGAATCTCATCAATAAACAAAACATCATTATCACTTAAAGTTGTTAATATAGCAGCTAAATCTCCTGCTCTCTCTATTGCAGGTCCAGAAGTTATTTTTAAATTTCCACCCATTTCTTTTGCAATAATATTTGCAAGAGTAGTCTTTCCTAATCCTGGAGGTCCATAAAGAAGTACATGGTCTAAAGCTTCTCCTCTTTTCATTGCAGCTTTAATAAATATATTAAGTCTTTCTTTTACTTTGTCTTGACCTATATATTCACTTATTTTTTCTGGTCTTAAACTTAATTCTTTTCCTATATCTTCGTTTAATTCGTTTGGTGTTATTATTCTTTCCATTTCTAACCCCCTATCCCATTAAAACTTTTAAAGCCTCTTTTATCATTTCCTCTACTGAATTTCCTTTATTTATAGTTTTAATGGCTGTATTTGCTTCTTTTTCTGAATATCCTAAAGCTAATAATGCCCCTAAAACTTCTTGAATATTTTCATAGTCAGCTTCTTGTTCACTTCCTATTTCTAAACCTTCATCATTTAAGAATTCATCTGGCTTAAGTTTATCTTTAAGTTCTAAAATTATTCTTCCTGCTGTTTTTTTTCCTATGCCAGGTGCCTTACATAAATGCTTGTCATCTCCAGTCATTATCGCATATTTAAGATTTGTTATTTTGCTTATTGAAAGAAGGGATAATGCTGCTTTTGCTCCAACTCCATTTATTCCTAAAAGCATATTGAACATATTTAATTCATCTCTTGATATAAATCCATAAAGTCCTATAAAATCTTCTCTAACAATTTGAGTTAAATACAACATAACTTCTTCTGAAACTTTTGGCATTTCTGACATTGTAATTCCTGATGTAAAAATTTTATATCCAATATTATTATTTTCTATTATTATATAATCTTTGATTATTCCCATATATTTGCCTTTTATATATTCATACATATGTAAATCCCCCATTCTCTTAAATGTGAAAGTATGTTCTCATAAGTCTACTTATTACTTTATCATTTTAAGAGAAATCTTTCAATATTAAAGAAAATTTTAAGGCTTAGCAAAATAAATTGCTAAGCCTTTATATAAAGTATATTTAAGAGGTTTTACGAATTTAGCTCTGTCATTTCTTCTTCAACTTCTTCTAAGCTTTCTGAAGAAAAATAAGTTTTATCTTTTAATTGTTGCATTTCTGCATCACTAAGTCTAATTAAATCAAGTGAAGTTTCATATTCTCTAATTAAATCCATTTTTCCATTTTCATCTGATTTATAAATAGCTAAATATCCATTATGTTCTCCAATAAAATATTTATTAGCTTCTTTCTTTTTTTCCACAGTTCTTTTAAAAGTAAAAACTTCATCTGTTTTTTTATCTATTTCATAGCCTTCTTTTCCTAATATTTCTTTTACATTTTCTTCAGTTAAAGTTTTATCTATTCCATATTCTTTTTTAAAGTCTTCTAAAGTTAATGTTTTTTCATTTTTATTGTTTGAATATAAGGCTATTACAAGGCTTTCTTTTAATGCCTTTTGTCCATTATTATAAACTGCTGTTTCTTCACTTTTATTTCTATTATTAATTTTATTACTTACAACATTATATGTTATTGCAAAAATTCCAATAAGTGCTAAACTACTACATAAAACTATTATTTTATTCTTTCTATTCATCAATAATCACACTCCTTTTAGCTTGATTATTGACAAATAGATAAATTTTATACATTATTATTTAAATTTAATATAAATATTTTTTTCTTAGCTTAGATAACTCTTCTGAATCTATACCATATTCTTGTAAAAAATAATTTTCATAAGTATTGTATCTGCTTTTTATTGCATTTAAAGATTCTAATATAAAGCTTTCCTCTACTCCTAATACTTCTTTAAATACTTTAAGCATTTCTTCATTTTGAATATATTTAGAATAAGTATTTATAATTTTTGCATTATCATTTTTTCTATATTTATTACTTTCTAAATAATCAAATATTACAGTCTTTTCATCAACACCTAATAAAAGAAGTATTAATGCTGAACCTAATCCTGTTCTATCTTTCCCAGCTGTACAATGTTGAAGTATTGCAAATTCTCCATCTTCTCTAACAGCCTCTATTAACTTTTTATAAGCTTCATTACCAAATGGCATTACTTTATAACTATTTCTAAGCATTTCTTTTGGAGAAATAGTTGCACTACCACTCATAAACTTTTTCATATATGCTTCCATATCAAGGTTTTCATTATTTCCATCTGCGCTTTCCATTGCAGGTATATTTATATTTTTAACTCCTTCTATTTGCATATCTGGTGCATCATTCACTTCTGATTTTGATCTATAATCAAAAACATATTTTATATTTAAAGTTTTAAAATATCTTAAATCTTTGCTATCTAATTCTTTTAAATATTCTGATCTATAAAAATATCCCCATTTTACCATTCTTCCATCTTTAGTATAATATCCCCCAAGGTCTCTAAAATTGCAAAAATCACTTAATGGTATTAATCTTTCTGCAAGTTCAATTTCTTCTCCCTCTGTTTTAACTATATAAAAATTTCTATTTTCTATATCAGGATCTTTAAATCCAACTTCATTACTTTTAAAGTCAATTAAAAATTTTTCCTTATCATTAACTGTCTTTTTATAAAATATTTTTCCTTCAACCTCTCTATCTAACTTTATATTTATAAAGCCATCATTATTTCTTTTTAAAATACCTTTTAAATTTTCCATATTCATCACCTCACTAATTTATACATCATTTCCATATTACTACTTTTATTAATATTTTTTATATTTCTTAATTATATTTAATTAATTGTTCATTTTAAAGTTGACTTTTTAGATAGGAATAATTATAATTTTAAAAAAGATTTAACTACTTAAGGAGCGATACTAATGAAAAATAAAAAATTATTAGTAGGAATATTTTCTTTAGTCATTATTTTATTAGCTATTGGATTTGGGGTACATAGCTTTAAAACAAAAAAAGATAATATAAACTATAAAAACACTATTACTGTTGGAACTTCTGGAACTTATTATCCATTTACTTTTATGAACGGTGACAAATTAGAAGGTTTTGAAATTGATGTATGGAAAGCAATTGGAAAAGAATTGAATTATAAAGTCGATTTTAAAACTGCATCTTTTAGTGGATTGTTTGGTATGCTAGATAGCGGAAAAGTTGATACTTTAGCTAATCAAATAACTGTTACTGAAGAAAGAACTCTAAAATACGATTTCACTCAACCTACAACATATAGCGGAGCACAAATAGTTGTAAAAAAAGGGGACAACTCTATAACTAACTTAAGTGATCTAAAAGGGAAAAGTGTTGGAGTTGATCTTGGAAGTAACTATGAACAAATAATCAAATCTCAAGATAAAAATAATAATATCAAAGTTCTTACTTATCAAAATACTGATGCAGCATTCAATCAACTTTTACTTGGAAGAATAGATGCTGTAGTAATAGATAGAATATCTGCTGTATCTGCAATAAAAGAAAAAAATCTTGACTTACAACTTGCAGGGCAACCTATTGATAAAATAGAAAATGCATATCCTTTTACTAAAAATAATAAAGAATTAATGGAAAAGGTTAATTCTGCTATAACAAAGCTTAAAGAAAATGGAACTTTAAAAAATATTTCTGAAAAATGGCTTGGAACTAATGTAACTAATCCAAATTCAGCTACCTCTATATCAAATAATATACAAGAGACTTCTAAAAAATCAACTTTTGATTTTATGTATTCTCTATCTCTTATTCCATTACTATTTAAAGCACTTAATATAACTTTATCTCTTTCAATTTTAGGAATGCTTTTAGGACTAATTGTTGGAATTATTCTAACAATTATAAGACTTTATAAAATACCTGTTATAAAGCAATTAGCTGAAATTTATATTTCCTTTTTTAGAGGTACTCCACTGCTTGTACAGCTTTTCTTACTTTATTTTGGACTTCCACAAGTTTTTCCATTTTTAAAAGGTATGGATGCTTACACAGCCTCATTAATAGGACTTGGTTTAAATGCCTCAGCTTATATAGCTGAAATTCTTCGTTCATCTATATCAGCTATTGAAAAAGGACAAATGGAAGCTTGTCTTTCATTAGGTATGACATATTGGCAAGGATTAAAGCGTGTAGTACTTCCTCAAGCATTTAGAATATCAATTCCTCCTTTAGGAAACATATTTGTAGATACTGTTAAGGGTTCTTCTCTTGCTTTTACTCTTGGAGTTGTAGATATTTTAGCAACAGCCCAAATGTCAGCTGCTTCTAACTATAAATTTTTCGAAAGTTATATTATAGTTGCTATTATGTACTGGATAGTTATTTCTATATTTAACTTTTTACAAAGAAAACTTGAAAATAAACTTTCAACTTATTAAGGAGGATTTTATATGATTACAGTAAAAAATTTAAAGAAAAATTTTGGTAACTTAGAAGTTTTAAAAGATATAAATCTTCATGTAGATAAAGGGGAAGTAATATCTATATTAGGTCCTTCTGGTTCAGGTAAAAGTACATTTTTAAGATGCCTAAATTACTTAGAAATTCCAACTTCAGGTGTTTTAACAATTGGAGATACAACTATAAATGCAAAAACAGCAAATAAAACAGAAATAAATAGTTTAAGAAAAGAATCAGCTATGGTTTTTCAAAATTATAATCTATTCAACAATAAAACAGTTTTAGAAAATGTAACAGAAGCTTTAATAGTTGTAAAAAAACTTTCTAAATCTGAAGCTATAAATATAGCTATGGATTCTTTAAAAAAAGTTGGAATGGAAGAAAAAAAAGATGTTTATCCTAAAACTCTTTCTGGTGGACAAAAGCAACGTGTATCAATTGCACGTGCTATTGCTCTTAATCCTAAAGTTATACTTTTTGATGAACCAACTTCAGCTTTAGATCCAGAGCTTGTATCAGAAGTTCTTTCTGTAATAAAAGATTTAGCTAGAGAACATAGAACAATGTTGATTGTAACTCATGAAATGTCCTTTGCACGTGATGTGTCTGATAGAGTAATATTTATGGATAATGGTTACATTGTTGAAGAAGGAACACCAAAAGAAATTTTTTCAAATCCAAAACAAGATAGAACAAAACAATTCTTAAATAAATTTATATAAACAAAAGGCAACCTAATTTTCAGGTTGCTTTTTTATAAATTTATTCTATTTGTACTATTGTTAATAAATAAGCTTAATAAAAATATTAAACTTATAATATAAAGTTAATTTAAATTCTTAATTTTCAAATTATTATATAAAATATAAAATTTATTTAATATAAATATTTTATATATACCTTTTTAATACATCCTTGTAAATATTAACTTTGCATTATTTTTGCTTACTCTTTAGAATATATAATGTATTTTTAAAATTTATATTTAAATTTTAATGTTAATAAATTTATATTAGGAGGTTTTTTAATGGAAAATTCAAAAGTATCCCAAAAAATTTTAGGGAATACTGGATTTATTGCTTTTGTTGGATTTTTAAGTGCATTTGTTCCTATGTCAACTGACTTATACTTACCTGCACTTCCTAGCATGATTAATAGTTTTCATACTAATATACAAACGCTTAATTTAACTATTACATTTTTCTTTTTATTTTATGCTATTAGTATGCTATTTTGGGGTCCTTTAAGTGATAAACATGGAAGAAAAATAATTCTTTCAATTGGAATGATTTTATATACTTTAGGAAGCTTTTTATGCTTCATCTCTCCAACAGTTACTACATTAATTTTTGCTAGAATACTTCAAGCAATTGGAAGTGGTTCTGCAGTTTCTGTTGCTACTGCTATGATGAAAGATGTTTATACTGGTAAAAAATTAGTTGCTATGCTTGCTACTGTTCAATCAATAGCTATGACAACACCAGTTGTTGCTCCTATAATAGGTGCATTTATATTACGTTATACTTCATGGCATGGAATATTTCTTATTTTAAGTATTGTTGGAATTATTGCTGTTATAGGAAGTCTTTTATTAACTGAAACTCTTACAGTATTTAATAAAGGAAATTTAATTGAAGTATTTAGTAAGTTAGGAACAGTTGCTAAAAATCCTAAATTTTCTGTTCTTTTACTTGTATTTTCAATTCCTAGTATGCCAATGATGGCTTACATAACAATGTCTTCGTATATATACATAGATGGTTTTAAACTTAGTGATCAAGTTTATAGTTTATTCTATTCATGTACAGGATTATTTTTAGTAATTGGACCTATACTTTATATAAAACTATCTAAAAAGTTTAAAGACGCAAAAATAATTACTACCTGCTTTATACTTGTAATTTTAAGTGGTATAGCACTTCAATTATTTGGTTATAAGACACAATATACTTTTGTTCTTACAATTATACCTGCAATGCTATTTGGTAATATGCTTAGACCACCTGGAACTAATCTTATGTTACTACAACAAGATGATAATATAGGTTCAGCTTCTTCTTTAATAAGTTTTGCTAGTACTATAATGGGAAGCATTGGTATGTTTCTTATAACATTTAATTTTGGAAACAAAATAGTTGATATAGGATTTATGTATTTAATAGTTGGATTAATAAGTCTTATCTCTTGGATTTTAGTTTCTAAAAGTCATTATATAAAAATTAAATAATTTTTATTTCCCCTTTTAAAATAGGATATTAAATTTACATTTTAGACACAATATGATATTATATCTTCTGTATTTTTAATATATGGTTAAAAGGGGATTTTTTATGCAAAAAAAAATATTTAAAAGGTTTATTACTACTCTTATTGTTTTATTAACTATTTTATCTCAAACTGGCTGCTCTGCTACTCAGTCTTCTACAGCTAAAGCTGATACTCATCAAAATATAGAATCTTCTAATAATAAAAATCCTTCTATAAATTCTGATTCAAAAGAAAATACTTTAAATCAAGAAATAAAGATTCATTTTATTGATACTGGAAATAGTGATTCTATTTTAATACAAGGTGAAAAAACTTTATTAATAGATGGTGGAGATAATGGAGCTGAAAATCTTATACTAGATTATTTAAAAAGAAATAATGTACAATCTCTAGACTATATGATTGCCACTCATCCTCACGCAGATCATATAGGTGGTCTAGATGGCATAATAAATTCTATCTCCGTAAAACAACTTTTAGTTGCAAATGGGGATTCTGATACTTCTACTTATAGCGACTTCATAAATGCAGCTTCAGCTAAAAACTTAAAACCAAGTGTTCCATTAGAAGGAAGCGAATTTTCTATGGGCAATAATTCTAAATTTAAAGTATTCAATAGTAATGGAGGCTCAAATTCAAATGAACAGTCTTTAGTAGTTCTTTTCGAAAATGGAAAAGATAAAATTCTTTTAACTGGAGATGCCGAAAAAGAAACAGAATCAGAAATATTAGATAAAATTGTTGATGTTGATTTATTAAAAGTAGGTCATCATGGTTCTAGAACTAGTACTTCAATTGAATTTTTAAATAAAGTTAATCCTGAATATGCTGTTATAACAGTTGGAAAAGAAAATAAATATGGACACCCACATAAATCTACTATGGACAAGCTTAAAAATAAAAATATAAAAGTTCATAGAACAGATGAATGTGGAAATGTAGTATTTAATTCTACTGGAAATGGAATAACTACATCTTGTACTGAAGGTAGCTATAATTATAGAGATTCCCAAAATACTGATACCTCTAAAGATTCAACTACAAATATAAAAACTAATAATGAAAATACTAATTCACAATTAAACAATGGAACTACTTCTAGTAAATCTAATAAAACAAATACTAATAAGTCAACTTCTAAAAATAATAATAGTAAAAATGATTCAAATTCTAAAAAATCTACTACTAATACTACTCCTGTAACTCAAACTGTTTGGTTGTCAGAAACAGGTTCAAAATATCATAGAATAAATAATTGTGGAAGAATGAATCCTAATAAAGCTAGACAGGTTTCTTTAACAGAAGCAAGTGCATCTTATGGAAAATGTAAAAACTGTTTTTAAAATATATACTCTTCATAGAAGCTTCTATGAAGAGCTTTCTTATAAATAAAAGCTAGATGAATAAATATCATCTAGCTTTTTAAATTAATATTATTAAATATTCTCTTTAATTAAATCTTCTATAGGACCTCTGCATCTTCTTCCTTTACATCTTTTAGTTGCAGCCCCTGTAACTTCTTTAACTTTTTCAAAAGTATCCGCTCCATCTTTTATTGCTTTTACTATTTCCTCTTCTGTTATATGCATGCATTTACATATATACTCTTCATTTGATGAAAATAATCCCATATTATTTCTCCTTAAGTTAATTTTTTTACTTATTTTAAAATATCATATAAATCTTAAAATGATATGAATATAATATTATTTTTTATCTTTTTAAGATTTATATAAACATATGAAGTTTATTAAGTATTTATATTTTTTTATTTTTATTATTATCATTTACGAGTATTTTATTTTAAATATAAAAAAAGAAATTAATGTGAAATTTTTATAATCGCTTCTTCAATAATAAAATTATTAAAAAATAATTTTCAGCTAAAACTATTTTTACTCTTTTAAATAATCAATAATAAAAAATACACCTCCAATTTAAAAATATGTAAAATAACATATATCTAAATTGAAAGTGTATTATCAAATCTGGTATATCACCATCAAGCAATTTTCAAATTTTTAAAACTCTACTCTCAGAATACTATCCTTCCCATCCTTCAGGAAATTCAGCATTGTGGTAAACTTCTTGAACATCATCATCATCTTCAAGTAAGTCAAGCATTTTTTGGAATTTCTTAGCATCATCTTCATTTATTGCAGTAGTTGTATCTGGTATCATTTTTACTCCCGCTTCTAAGAATTCATATCCTGCACCTTCAAGGTTTTCTCTAACTTCACCAAAAGTATCTGGAGTTGTGTAAACTACGAATACTTCATCTTCTGCTTGGAAGTCATCTGCACCAGCATCTAAAGCTGTCATCATAACTTCTTCTTCGTCTAAGTCACCTTTTTCTATAACTATTTCACCTTTTTCTTGGAACATGAATCCTACACAACCTTGTGTACCCATGTTTCCCCCACCTTTAGTGAAAGCACTTCTAACATTTCCTGCAGATCTATTTTTATTATCTGTTAATGTATCTACTATTACAGCTACACCTGATGGACCATATCCTTCATATACAATGTGGTCATAGTTTACAGCTGCTAATTCTCCTGTTGCCTTTTTAATTGCTCTTGATATTGTATCATTAGGCATATTTGCTGCTTTTGCTTTTGCAATTATATCTCTAAGTTTCGCATTAGAGTCAGGATTAGGACCACCATTTTTTGCTGCCATTATTAGCTCTTTACCAATCTTTGTGAATATTTTCCCTCTTTTTGCATCCATTTTACCTTTTTTGGCTTGGATGTTATGCCATTTTGAATGTCCTGACATATTTATTCCTCCTGTCTCTTATAAAAAAAGTATTTTCTATAAAATTATATCACTCAAATATTTATTGTTCAATATTTGCATAGTTTATATTTTTTTAACAACTTATATTTTTATAAAGTCTATTTTCTTCTTTAAAATAAATTTCTTTTTCTGATTCACTTATTATAGCTTTTCCATTAGTTATTTGTATGAATTCATTTTTTATAGCATCTTTATTATCTTCTTCTACATAAATATGTATTATAACTTTATCTGTATATTCAGTATCTTCTATATACCACATATTTTGTCCACATGTATATTGAATTTTCCCAAGCAAATCATAATCTACTTCAATTGAAAGTTTTAATCCATTTACTTTTTCTACAATTCCACCAGCCTTTAAAGCTATACTTGCACCTTTAGTATATGCTCTTGTAAGACCTCCTGCACCTAAGAGTATTCCTCCAAAATATCTTGTTACTACAATTGCACAATCTGTAACTCCGCTTTTTTTCATAACTTCTAATATTGGAATTCCCGCAGTTCCTTGTGGTTCTCCATCATCTGAATATCTTTGAACTCCATAATTTTCTCCTATTACATATGCAAAACAATTATGTCTAGCTTGTTTATGAAGTGCTTTTATTTCATTTATAAATTCTTTTGCTTCTTCTTCTGTTTCTACTCTTTTAGCATATCCAATAAACTCTGATTTTTTTTCTTCAAAGCTATTCTCTCCTCTATCTCTAATTGTTATATACGCCATCTAATTCCTCCTTTATTTTCTTTATTCCTTCTTTTATCTTTTCTACATCTGTTTGAAAAAAACCTATTCTAAAAGACTTATCTCCATCTTTTTTATTTTTAAAGAACATAATTCCTGGAGTAATAAAAACTTTTTTTTCTCTAAGTCTTAAAAATAACTCTATTGAACTTATTTTATCTTCTTTTAATTTCAAATAAAAGTTTAATCCTCCTTTTGGTTTTTTATATTCAACATATTTACTTAAATTTTTTTCAATTTCCTTATCCATTGTTTTATATCTTTTTTTATATTCTTTAGATAATAAAAGTATATTTTCTTTCCATTTGCAATTTTTTATATAATATTCTAAAGCCCTTTGCATAAGACTTGAAGTTGAAATATCTGTATTAAGTTTAGACTTTAAAAAATTTTCTCTAAAAATTGTAGGAGTAATCATATACCCAAGTCTTATACCTGGTAAGAAAATTTTAGAAAAGCTTTTTATATAAATTACTCTATCATAAATGTCCAATTTTTTAAAAGGTATATATTCTAAAGTTTGTTCATATATAAGCTCTGATAAATAATCATCTTCTATAATATAAAAATCATATTTATTTGCCAAATCTAAAATCTTTTTTTTCTTTTCTAAGCTATATGATACTCCTGTTGGATTTTGAAAATAACTCATAACGTAAAGAGCTTTTATTCTATGATTTTTTAATACTTTTTCTAAAGCTTCAACATCAATTCCATCATCTTCTATTTGAATTTCAAATATATTTGCTTTTCTCCATTTAAATACAGATAAAGCTCCTCCATAAGTTGGCTTTTCTACAACTACATTATCATTGATATTTATTATAGCCTTAGAACAAATATCAATTCCTTGTTGTGCTCCTGATACTATAAGTATATTTTCAAGTTCTTTTTTATTTTTCCAAAAAGCATTATTTATAGTGCTTCTTAAAGGTTTATATCCAAATGTACTATGACTTAATAAAACTTCTTCCCCATCTCTATCTAATACTTTATTTATAATTTCTTTAAAATCTTTTATTGGAAACAATATTTCTTTTGTTGTCTCTCCAGTAAAATCTACAAAATTATAATTTTTACTTTCTATAATCTTAAAAGTTTTTGAATACTCACGTCTAAAATTAAAATTTATTTCTTTTCTTTTAGCATAGGTTCCACTCCCTATTTTTTGATAAGCATATCCTTCAGATTGCAATTTTTTATATGCATTAATAACTGTTATTTTATTTACATTTAATTCTTCGCTTAATTTTCTTATAGTTGGGAGTTTATCTCCATCTTCAATCAATTCCTTTTCTATCATATCTTTTATTTTAAAATAAATTTCTATGTATTTAGGTCTATCTTCTGTAAATTTTATTTCATCTACCCACATAAAGTTATCTCCCTTTTATCTAGTATATCTATTACATTATATAAAACTTATAAACATAAAAAAATAGGAAGTATAAAATAAATTATTCTTCCTTATCTTTCTTATAATATTCCAAACTATTTTCTCCACCATCTATTGCTATATTTATACCCTCTCTAAATATGCATGATCTTTTCCTCAAAACTTTAAATAATTCTTCAATCTCTTTATTCATTTCATAAGTCAAATCTAATGCGTGCCTTATCTCTCTCTTTCTACCATATGTATTATTTTGCATTAATTGTGCTGTATTAGCTATACTACTTGAAGATAATGATAAAAAATATATAATATCTACTAGAGGCCTTACTTTTCTATCAAAAAATACTAATTCATCATTTGATATATTAAATGAGTTCATGTTTTCTTTAATAGAATTTAATTCTGCAATTTTTGATGTAATATCTAATAACGCATCTTCTATTTCATTTGCCGTTGTATTTGAAGAAGAACCTGAATTCGTTATGTTTTTTGTAGCTATTGACTTCTTTACACTACTCCCAGTAGGATTAACTCTAGGATTATCTCTATCATCTGAATTCAAATCTCTCCCTCCTTCAAATTACTCCTTTTAAAATTTATATTCTTTTATTTTTAATTTATTATATCTTTAACTACATATTTTAAATTTAATATCTTAGTAAAAATATAGGAAGAATAAAATTAATTATTCTTCCCAAAACTTTTCACCTGGTCCACAAATTTTTATTGCTTGATTTATCCCATCTCTAAATATTTTTGTTCTTCTAAACATAGTTTCAAATAAGCATTCAATTTCTAAATTCATTTCATAAGTCAAATCTAATGCATGTTTCATTTCTTTTTTCTTTTTATAAGCATTATTTTGCATTAATTGTGCCGTATTAGCTATACTACTTGAAGATAATGATAAAAAATAAATATTTTGGACTAAAGGTTTTACTTTTCTTTCATAAAATAGTTGTTCATCTTTTGGTATATTAAATGAATTCATATTTTCTTTTATAGAGTTTAATTCTTCTACATGCGCAGTAAGATCTTCTAATGAACTTTGTGATGATTGTTTTGAATTTTGTATATTTTGTGTGTTAGTAGATTTTGTAGTATCACTATCTTGCCCAGTTAATCCTTGATAACTTTTGTCAGTATTACTATCTCCATTTAATCGCTTACTTTTTTTATCATCTGAATCCAAAAAATATCAACTCCATTAAATTACTTTATAAAATTGTATTCTTAATTTAATTCTTTTATTATATATTCCTTTGTTTTATTATAAATTTCTTCATCAACTTCAACTTCCATTAAAGTTCCTTCATTTACATAATCTTCTTTTAAAATTCTAGCATTTCTATGAAGTAAAGATACTACATCTCCTCTATCATAAGGAATTACTACCTCAACTTTCTTTAAACTATATGGAAGCTTTTCTTCAATTTTCTCTATAAGAAGATCTAAATTAACCTCTTGTTTAGCTGATATTTCAATTATGTTATAGTTAGAAAACTCTTTTTTTATCTCTTCTAATTGTTCTTCTGATGCTTTATCAACTTTATTTAAAACAAGAATTGTTTCCTTATCTAAAGAATCTAGTTCTCGTAATACTTCTTCTACTGCTTTTACTTGCTCTATTGCATCTTCACTTGAAGAATCCACAACATGACATAAAAGATCAGCATAAATTACTTCTTCTAATGTTGATTTAAAAGCTTCAACAAGATCATGTGGAAGCTTACGAACAAATCCAACTGTATCCGTAAGAGTTATTAATCCTTTATTTTTTAATATTATAGCTCTAGTTGTTATATCTAAAGTTGCAAAAAGCATATCAGCTTCAAAAACTTCTTCTTTAGTTCTATTATCTTTTAAAGCTGCAACTTTACAAAGAGCATTTCTTAAAGTGGACTTTCCTGCATTTGTATAACCAACAAGAGAAACTTTAGGTATGTTTTCTTTATTTCTTTTTTCTCTCTGAACTTCTCTTGTTTTCTTTATCTTCTTAAGTTCAGAATTAAGATCATATATTGTTTCATTTATATGTCTTTTATCAGTTTCTAATTTCTTTTCTCCAGGACCTCTTGTACCAATTCCTCCACCTGTTCTTGAAAGGACAGTTCCAAGTCCCATAAGCCTACTTTTTCTATATTTTAATTGTGCAAGTTCTACTTGAATTTTAGCTTCTTTACTTTTAGCACGTCTTGCAAATATTTCAAGTATAAGAGTAGTTCTATCTATTACTTTAGCACCTATAGCATTCTCTAAATTTCTAACTTGTGCTCCTGATAATTCATCATCAAATATAATTAAATTTGCTCTTTCAATCTGTCTTAAATTTGCTATTTCAAGAACTTTTCCTCTTCCTATATAAAAAGCTGGATCTATTTTATTTCTTCCTTGAAATACTGTGTTTAAAACTGGTATTTCACAAGCTTTAGTAAGCTCTACAAGTTCTTCTAAACTTTCTTTTGTATCTGAACCTACTAGTATAGCTTTTTCTTCTAAATCTTCTTCTACATCATTTTCTTTTATAAGACTTTCTGCATATTTTATTTTATCTAAAATATTTATTGAAAATAATCCATCTAATGATATATTATTTTTTTCTTCATATACAAGATTATTATTATAAACTGTAAGATTAGCTATTGAGAAATCAATTATTTTTCCTTCATAAATTCCAATAGCAGCTATTGCATCTAATTTTAATTTTAAAAGTGCAGTTAAATCTAAAGCTGAAAGATTACTATATCCATTAGGATGAGTATGAATAACTCTCACGCCTGAAAGTCTTTTTTCATTTATATCTAAAATTGGAAGTTCTACTGATGTCGAATCTCCAATTGCAATTGATGTAACTTTCCCTCTTCTATCTATAGCTACACTTATTTCTCTTTCTATTTGTGTTGATAATTTTACTATAGTATTTATTATTTCAGTTGAACAAAATTCTGTCTTTTGAGTTTTTATACCATATAAAAGATCAAGTTCGTTTAATATTGAGTTTCTAACTCCATCTACATTTCCATGTATCATACTATCACCTCTTATTTATGACTTTAGATTGTCTCCATTCTACTCTATCTATATAGTATTGTAAACATCAGGTCATAAATTTATCCTTGATTTTTATGGAATAATACAGTATTTTTATTAGTATGAACAATCGATATACAACTTGGAGGTTTTAAACATGGAAAATAAAAAACGTAATATACTTTTTTCTGAAGAACAGATTAAAGAAAGAACTAAAGAAGTAGGAGCACAAATTACAAAAGATTTTGAAGACAAAAATCTTTATGTACTTTCACTTTTAAGAGGAAGTTTTATTTTTGCTGCTGATTTAGTTAGATGCATTGATACAAAAGCTAAAATTGGATTTATGACTACATCAAGTTATGGTCATAGCGAAGAAAGTTCTGGAAATGTACAAGTAGTAAATGATATTCCTGATAATATAGAAGGATATGATGTTTTAATAGTTGATGATATAGTTGACAGTGGAATTACTATGAATTTTGTTGTAGAACACGTAAAAAAATTGGGAGCAAAATCAGTTAAGACTTGCGTTCTTTTAGATAAACCTTCAAGAAGACAAGTAGAAATAACACCTGACTATTGTTGTTTCCCAATAGATGATCTTTTCGTTGTTGGATACGGATTAAATTATGGTGATTATTATAGAAATGTTCCTTATGTCTTCAATTGGGAAGTTTAGATAACATATTTTAATTGCATTAAACCTAGATAAATATTTTATCTAGGTTTTTATTTTTTAATATATATATTTCATAATATTTTTTATAATTGTTATTTTTCCTATAAGAATATAAACATTATAATAATCTTTAATTTATATAATTTCTTAAAATGATTTCATTCTTAACCATGCTTTTTATATACCTTTATATCTATTGAGTTGAATAATTATAACTATTTATATTCGAAACTATCTCTAAATTTATAGTACATTCTATATAAAATAACATAATAT
>NZ_LTAY01000034.1 GCF_002050515.1 Clostridium thermobutyricum DSM 4928
ATATAAAATTAATTAAAAAGGAGAATTAATATGTTAGCTATTTTATCACCAGCTAAAAAACTTTTAGATAGAGAATTTAATAAAAGTTTAAAATATACTAGAACAAGATTTGATAATGAAAGTATAAAGATAAATAACAGATTAAAAGAGTTTAATCCAGATGAGTTATGCTCTTTAATGAAAATATCTGAAAAGCTTAGAGATGATGTTTTTTCATATATACATAAATTTAGTACAGTTGATAGAGAAAATTTATTTCCTTGTATTTTCTATTTTAATGGAGAAGCTTTTAGAGGGCTAGAAATAGAAAGTTATAGTGAGGAGGATCTTTACTATGCAAATAGTCATTTACGAGTTTTATCGGGATTGTATGGAGTTTTAAGACCTCTTGATTTAATAAGTAAATATAGACTTGAAATGGGAACAAAACTAAATATAGAAGATAAAAAAAATCTATATGAGTTTTGGGGAGATAAAATAAAAAATACTATACTAGAGGATTTAGAAAAAACTGAAACAAATATACTCGTAAATTTAGCTTCAGAAGAATATTCTAAATCAGTAAAACTTAATGAATTAAAAGGTGTACAAGTTATAACTCCAGTATTTAAAGAGTATAAAAATGGAAAATATAAAGTGGTAACAGTACACGCTAAAAGATGTAGAGGGCTTATGGCTACATATATAATGAAAAACAAAATAAAGACAAAGGATGAATTAAAATCCTTTGACTTAGAAGGTTATATATTTAGAGAAGATATGAGTAATGAAAAAGAATTCGTTTATACCTTAGGATAAATTATCTTTTTTAGATATAGAATTTCTTTTTTCTAAGGCAGTATTCCTATCTTTTATCATCTTTTTACAATTTGTGAAAAGTAAATATAATGCAACAAAAAAAGGAATAGAAATTATTAAAAATATTACTAGTTTCATACATATTCTCCTTTGTTTCTAAAGTTTATTAATAATATTTTAATATAAAATTACTTTAAAATAAAGAAAATAGTATGTAAGATAATAAATGTAGTGTAAAAAAATAGGAGGGGCAAATTATGTCTACAATAATTTTAGCTTTAATAGATATTATAGTTGTAATTATAATGATAACTACCTTTATAAAAGCATTCAGTAATTATAAAAAAGTTGGAAAAATAGATAATTATAAAAGTGAAATAAGTGAAGAGATGGAAGCATATAATAAAAAAGGAACAGGATACATGATGATAGCCGTATTATCAGTTCCGATATTTTTAATTTTAACATTCTTCATAATTATACAAGTTGTCTTGTTTTAGTAAGTAAAAGCTTTATTTTTAAAATAAAGCTTTTACTTATTGGGAAAAAAAGGGATTTGTGATATCATTTAAATATAGGTTAGTAAAATGGGGGAATTTTATGAGAAAAGTTTTAGTGATAGGTGGTACTAGGTTCTTTGGGAAAAAGTTAGTAAAAACTTTAATAAATAGTGGAAATGAAGTAACTATTCTAACAAGAGGAATTGTAAAGGATGATTTTGGAGATAAAGTAAAAAGGATAAAATGTAATAGAAAAAATAAAGAAGAATTAAAAGAAGCTTTAAAAAATAAAAAGTTTGATATAGTTTATGATAATATTTGTTATTCACCAAATGAAGCTTTAATAAGTACAGAAGTTTTTAATGGAAAAACTAAAAGATATATAGTTACATCTTCTATAGCTGTTTATAATAAAAAGAGGGGAGAAATGATTAAAGAATATGAATTTAATCCTAAAGATTATGAAATAACTTTTGGAGATAGAGAGGATTTTTCATATTCTGAAGGAAAACGATTAATGGAAGCTGTATTTTCTAAATATTCTAAATTTGAAGTTGCAATGGTAAGATTTCCTGTAGTAATAGGTGAAAATGATTATACAGGAAGGCTTAATAGTTATATAAATTCTGTAATTAAAGAAAAGAAGATTTATTCTACAAAAAAAGATTATAAAATGAATATTATAACAGAAGATGAAGCAGGAATATTTTTAGAATGGCTGGGAAAGAAAGATATAAATGGTTCCATTAATGCAGCATGTTTAGGAGAAATAAGTTTAAGTGATATAATAGAACTGATAGAAGAAGAAACAAATGTAAAAGCATTTGTAGATTCATCAATAGATATAAATGATACATCTCCTTATAATGATCAACTTAATTTAACTATGAGTACTTCATATATAAGAGGATTCTTTTTGTATAGATTTAAAGATGCGAAAAGTGAGATGAGACAAATTATAAAAGAAGAATTAAGAAAGGAAGCTGAAAAATGGAAAGTACATTTACAAAAACAATAGAAAAAGATATTGATGGATTAATGGGAGGAGCTTTTTTAACAGCAGGAAATGATAAAGAATTTAATACAATGACTATAAGCTGGGGAAGCATAGGATTTATGTGGAGAAAGCCTGTATTTATGGTTTTAGTTAGAGAATCAAGATATACAAATGAATTTATGAAAAATGGAGAAAGCTTTACAGTAAGTATTCCATATGAAAAAAATAAATCAGAAGCATTAAAAATTTGCGGAACAAAATCAGGAAGAGATATAGACAAAGAAAAAGAAGCAGGAATTAAGTTTATAAAAAGTAAAAAAGTAAAAACTCCAATTATTGAAGGTTGTGAAAAATATTATGAATGTAAAATAGTATTTAAAAATACTATGAATTTAGATGATTTAGATAAAGAATTTGTTAAAACATTCTATGATGGAGAAACAAAAGGGCATGTTCTTTATTTTGGTGAAATTGTAGAAGAATATTAATTTGTAGAAAATAGGCAGTAATTAAAAATTACTGCTATTTTTTTAACATAAATAATATAAAAAGCATATTCTATAGTAAATACTTATAAAAGGAGAAATTCTATGGATATGTATGTTTTAATTGCTTTTGGAATAAGTGTATTAGTTTGGTCTATAAGTGTATTTAGTAAAAGATTAAGATTATATAAAAGAGGAAAGAGAATAAGAGGGAAAATAATAGATTTTAGAAAATTAGAAGAAGTTATTTTAGAAACTTGGAGTTATAGAGAAAAAGTAACATTATATAAACCAGTTATAGAAATAGAATTAAATGGGCAGAGGAAAGTTTTTAATTATGAAGAAGAAATTGATAGGAGAAAGTATGAAATTGGTGATGAAATCGATGTCATATATGATAGAAGAAGCAAAGAGATTTATATGGATTCCAGGATAGAATTTTTCAGATTTCCAATACTTTTATTTATGCTATCATTAATGTTATTTTCATTTTCATTAATGTTATTTTTATTTAAGTATTAACAATATGTAAAATATATAGATTAAACATAATGAATATGAATAATTGTAGTATAATTTATAAAAATAAAAAAACTACCTATATAATTCTGAAAATAAGGTTCAGAGGTTTCTACAAAAAAACCGTAAATTTTTTTACTATAGGTAAATCAAATTTATAGATATGCTAGTTTTGGTTTACCTAAATTTCCAAGGCTAGTTTTTTTATTTAAAATTTAGGGGGAAAACAAAGGATGAACTTATTAGAAAAAATATTTAAACTAAAACAAAATAAGACAAATGTCAAAACAGAAGTTATAGGAGGATTAACAACCTTTGTTACATTTGCATATGCTTTACTTGTAATTCCAAATATATTAAAGCTTTCAGGAATGAATTTAGAAGGATTAAAAGGAAATGCTGCAAATAAAATTTCTATGGCAACAGATCCAATAGTAGCATCTGCCTTTGCATCAGTATGTATAGCAGCTGCAATAGGAACACTTATAATGGCTTTTTATGCAAATTTACCATTTGTATTAGCACCGGGACTTGGATTAGTATCATTTTTTACTTTTAATGTTTGCATAAAACTTAATTTTAGTTGGCAAGAAGGACTTGCAGCAGTATTTATATCAGGAATTTTGTTTGTAATTATAACATTAACATCTATTAGAGAAAAAATAATTTATTCAATTCCGCAAAATTTAAAATATGCAATTACAGCAGGAATTGGATTATTTGTTACAATAATTGGACTAAAAAGTGGAGGAATAATTGTTTCAAATCCATCAACTTTAGTAGCTTTTGGAGATTTTACAAATAAAGCTGTATTATTATCAATAATAGGATTAGTAATAGGTGTTATATTAATGGCTAGAAATGTTACTGGAGCTATATTAATATCAATAATTTTAACTACTATTATTGGAATACCTATGGGAGTAACTAATCTTACTGGAATGAAAATATTTTCTCTTCCTCATATAGGTAATACTTTTTTTGCAATAGATTTAAAAGGATTATTGACAAGCAATGGACATGGGATTTTAGGAGCTATTTTAACAGTTCTTATGGTAGTAATAACAATAAGCTTAGTAGATCTTTTTGATACAATAGGGACTTTATTAGGAACAGCACAAAATGCAGGAATGGTTGATGAAAGTGGAGAAGTAACAAATTTAAGAAAAGCACTTACTTCAGATTCAGTAGGAACTACAATAGGAGCTTTATTAGGGACAACTACTCTTGCTACAGTTGTAGAAAGTTCTTCAGGAATAGCACAAGGGGCAAGAACTGGTTTATCAAATGTAGTTGTAAGTTTAATGCTAATTTTATCATTATTTTTTAGTGGATTAGTTGGGATTGTTCCTCAAAGTGCATCATCTCAAGCTTTAGTTATAGTAGGAATTCTTATGATGAGAGCAGTAACAGAAATAGATTTTAAAGATTTTTCAGAAGCAGTACCAGCATTTTTCACAATAGTTATGATGCCTTTTACATATTCAATAGCAAATGGAATTGCAATAGGACTTATATTTTATCCTATATGTAAAATTGCTACTGGTAAAGGAAAGGAAGTAAATAAAATAATTTATATATTTGCAATATTATTTATATTAAGATTTATACTTATGCCAGACTAATAAGAAAGATTGATTGGAGATAAAGATTTACTTTTATCCTCAATCAATTTTTTTATTTTATAAAATTATTTAGATTAAGGTAATTAGTTCTTGAATTAGTATTTTTGTATTAAAGAGTTGACAAATTAGTTTGATTATATTATAGTTTGATTATCAAATGATTTGAAATAAGAAATATTTGATTGACATTGATTTATGTTGTTAAAGATATTATAGTTATATTTAGGAATTTTAGAATCTGGAGGATTAAGAATGGATAAGAAAGAAAAAATTTTAAATGAGCTAATGGTAGATTTATTTAATGACATACTTCAAATTGAAGAACAGGCTTTAAAGCAAGGAGCTTTAAATGATTTATCTGTAACAGAAATGCATACTTTAGAAGCAATTGGAATGTACACAGAAAGAACTATGTCAGAAGTGGCACAAGATTTAAAGATAACAGTTGGTACATTAACAACTGCTATAAATAAATTAATAAAAAAAGAATATGTTGAGAGAAAAAGAATTGAGGAAGATAGAAGAGTTGTTTTGATTAAATTAACAAAAAGAGGAAAGCTTGCATATAGACTTCATGAAAAATTTCATAATGATATGATTAAAGCTACAATTGATGGCTTATCAGAAGAAGAGGAAAATACTCTTATATCATCCTTAGAAAGATTAAATGAATTTTTTAAGAGAGAATACAATCTAAAAAAATAAGGAGAGAATAAATGAATGCAGTTAAAATAAAATCTGTTGGAGCATATTTACCTTCAAATATAATTACTAACGAAGATATAAGTAAGTTAGTAGAAACAAATAATGAATGGATTGTTGAAAGAACAGGCATTAAAAGTAGAAGAATATCAAAAGGTGAAGATACTTCAAGTATAGCAAATAAAGCTGCAAAAATAGCTTTAGATAGAGCAAAAGTAAAAGGAGAAGATATTGACTTAATTATAGTTGCTACATTAACTCCAGATAATTTTACTCCATCAGTAGCATGTATAATCCAAAAAGAAATTGGAGCAGAAAATGCAACAGCATTTGATATAAATGCAGCTTGTACTGGATTTATATATGCTTTAGAAGTTGGAAGAAGTTTAATGGCAGTTGGAAGATATAAAAGAGCACTTATAATTGGAGCAGAAACATTATCTAAAATAGTAGATTGGTCTGATAGAAGTACATGTATACTTTTTGGAGATGGAGGAGGAGCTTGTGTCTTAGAAACTTCAGATTCAAAGGAAGGAATTATAAATTCATATAGTATATCAGATGGAAAAAAAGGTGAGACTTTAATAGCAGGTGCGGTAGATGTAAATAATCCTTTCATAGAGGAAAAAGTAGAAAAACATAAATATATAAAGATGAATGGTAGAGAAGTATTTAAATTTGCAACTAAATCAATGACCTCATCTATAGAAAAAGTTTTAGAGAATACAGAATATAAATTAAATGATATAGATTTAATAATACCTCATCAAGCAAATTTAAGAATTATAGAATATGCTGCAAAAAAGCTAAATTTACCTTTAGATAGGTTTTATATAAATTTAGAAGATGTAGGAAATACATCAGCAGGATCAATACCAATTGCATTAAATAATGCCTTTGAAGAAGGAAAGATAAAAAAAGGTATGAAAATAATATTAGTTGGTTTTGGTGGAGGGTTAACTTGTGGTTCAACCCTAATAAAATGGTAAAAATTATAGAAATAAAAAATATTAAAATTTGGAGGAATGAAAAATGATATTTGAAGAAATTAGAGAAGTTGTATGTGAACAATTAGGAGTAGAAGAAAATGAAGTAACTATGGAAACAACATTTGAAGATTTAGGAGCAGATTCTTTAGATCTTTTCCAAGTAGTTATAGAGCTTGAAGAAAAATTTGGAATCCAATTAGAAGATGCAGAAAGAATTAAAAGCATTAAAGATGCTGTAGAGTATGTTCAATCAAAAATAAATGCTTAATTAAAGTTTACTTGTAATTAATTTAATGGAGTAAAAACTTTAAAATAGAAAATCGGGCTCTTCTTAAAAGTAGATCCCGATTTAATTATATAAAGAAAAGTCATTCATAATATATCAGGAGGATTTTTAATGAGAAATAGAATTTGTGACGTGTTAAATATAGAATATCCAATTTTACAAGGAGGGATGGCTTGGATTGCTGATTCTTCATTAGCAGCTGCTGTAAGTGAGGCAGGAGGATTAGGAATTATAACAGGAACAGCTCCAATAGATTGGATAAGAGAAGAAGTTAGAAAAGTTAAAGAGATTACAGATAAACCATTTGGAGTAAATATAATGTTAATGTCTGATCATGCAGATGAAGTTGCTAAATTAGTCTGTGAAGAAAAAGTTCCAGTAGTAACAACAGGAGCAGGTAGTCCAGGAAAGTATATGGAAATGTGGAAAGAACATGGAATAAAAGTTATTCCAGTAGTAGCTTCAGTAGCTCTTGCGAGAAGAATGGAAAAAATGGGGGCAGATGCAATAATAGCAGAAGGAACAGAATCAGGAGGACATGTAGGACAATTAACAACAATGACTTTAATACCACAAGTTGTTGATTCTGTAAGTATACCTGTAATCGCAGCAGGGGGAATAGGAGATGGAAGAGGTGTAGCAGCGTCATTTATGTTAGGAGCATCAGGAGTTCAAATAGGAACAAGATTTTTAGTAGCAAAAGAATGTACTGTACACCAAAATTATAAAGATAAAGTTTTAGCAGCTAAAGATATAGATACAGAAGTAACTGGGAGATCAACAGGACATCCAGTTAGAGTTTTAAAAAATAAATTATCAAGGCAATATATGAAACTTGAAAAAGAAAATGCAAATATAGAAGAGTTAGAAGAGTTAGGAAGAGGATCTCTTCCTAGAGCAGCTAAAGATGGAGATGTAGTTACAGGATCAGTAATGGCAGGACAAATATCAGGACTTATTAATAAAGAACAAACATGTAAAGAAATAGTTGAAGATTTAATAAATGGAGCAAAAAGTTTAATTAAAGACTTGGAGGGCTAATTATGGGAAAGATAGGTTTTCTTTTTTCTGGGCAAGGTGCACAGACAATAGGAATGGGAGAAGATTTATTTAAAAATAGAGAAGAATGTAAAAATGTCTTTAAAAGTGGAGAAAATTTATTAAATATGGATATATTAAATAAAATGTTTAATGGTGATGAAGAAACACTTAAAAAGACTAGTATAGCTCAACCTGCAATAGTTTTAACTTCTTTAGCAGCAGCTGAGGCTTTAAAAAATGAAGGAATAGAATGTGATTATTCATGCGGATTAAGTCTTGGAGAGTATACAGCTTTAATACACAGTAGAGTTATATCTTTTGAAGATGGAATAAAGCTTGTAAAAGAGCGTGGAAGAATAATGGAAGAAGCCGGAATAAAAGTAAAAGGTAAAATGGCAGCTGTTTTAAAATTAAAAGAGGATAAAGTTGAAGAATTAGTTAATAGATGTAAAGAATTTGGAATTATAGAAGTAGCAAATTATAATTGTCCAGGACAAATTGTTATAGGAGGAGAAAGTGATCCTATTGATAAGAGTATTGAAATTGTAAAAGAACTTGGAGGAATGGCTATTCCTTTAAAGGTTAGTGGAGCTTTCCATACCTCTCTTTTAAAAGAAGCAAGTGAAGAATTTTATGATTATATAGAAAAAGTAAGATTTAATGAAATAGATGAAAAAATATATTCAAATTTGAAAGGTAACTTATATGTCAAAGAAGATAATATAAAAAATATACTTAAAAATCATATGGTTAAACCAGTTTATTTTGAAAAAATAATAAGGGATATGATTTTAAAAGGAGTAGATATTTTTATTGAAATAGGTCCTGGAAAAACACTTACTGGCTTTGTAAAAAAAATAGATAGAAAAGTGAAAGTATTAAATGTATATGATATAGAAAGTTTAAATAATTGTATAAAAATTATTAAACAATATGATTAATAGAAATAGTTGGAGGAATTTATGCTAAAAGGAAAAAATGCAATTGTAACAGGTGCAACAAGAGGAATTGGTAGAGAAATAGCAAAAAAATTAGCCGCTTTAGGTGTAAATATATTAATAAATTATAGAAGTAATGATAAAGAGGCAGAAGAGTTAAAAATAGAATTAGAAAATATGGGAGTAACTGCTTTAGTTTATAAATGTGATATAAGTGATTTTGATGGTGTTCAAGATATGATTAACTTTGCAAAAGAATATTTTAGTAAAATAGATATTATGATAAATAACGCAGGAATAACTAAAGATACACTTGTATTAAGAATGAAAAAAGAAGATTTTAATTCAGTAATAGATGTAAATTTAAAAGGAGTATTTAACTGCATAAAAGGAATAACTCCAATTATGGTTAGACAAAGAGAAGGAAATATAATAAATCTTTCATCAGTAGTTGGAATAGTAGGAAATGCAGGGCAAGTAAATTACTCAGCCTCAAAGGCAGGAGTTATAGGAATGACTAAGTCATTAGCAAAAGAACTTGGAGGCAGAGGAATAAGAGTAAATGCAGTAGCTCCAGGATTTATAGAAACAGATATGACTTATGCATTAGGAGATAAATTTAAAGATGAGGCTAAAAAATCAATTCCATTAAAGAGACTTGGAGAAGCTAAAGATGTAGCAAATTTAGTAGCATTTTTAGCTTCAGAAGAATCATCATATATAACTGGGCAAGTTATAAATGTTGATGGTGGAATGGTAATGTAGTGGAGGAAAAAGTAATGAATAGAAGAGTTGTAGTAACAGGTATGGGGGCTTTAACACCTATAGGAAATAATGTAGAAGAATTTTGGAAGAATGCCAAAGAAGGAAAAAATGGTATAGATTTTATAACTTTATATAATAATGATGAAACAACAGTTAAAATTGCTGGAGAAGTAAAAGGATTTGATCCAGTTGAAGCAGTAGGAAAAAAAGAAAGTAAAAGGTTAGATAGATTTTCACAATTTGCATTAGCAGCAGCAGATGAAGCTATAAAAAGTGCAAATTTAGATTTAGATACTCTTGATAGAGATAGAATTGGGGTTATGATTGGATCAGGAATTGGTGGATTCCAAACAATAGAAAATGAAGTAGCGAAAATGACAAAAAATCCTGATGGAAGAGTAAGTCCATTTTTTATTCCTATGTCTATAGTAAATATGGCATCAGGAAATATTTCAATTAAATATGGATTAAGAGGACCTTCATTAGCTGTTGTTACGGCTTGTGCTACAGGAACTAATTGTATAGGAGATGCTTTTAGAGAAATTAAACATGGATATGCAGATATAATGCTTGCAGGAGGAGTAGAAGCTCCTATAACTAAAGTTTCAGTAGGAGGATTTAGTAGTTTAAAAGCTTTAAATACTTCTAATGATCCAAAAAGAGCTTCAATACCTTTTGATAAAGAAAGAAGTGGATTTGTAATGGGAGAAGGAGCTGGTATATTAGTTCTTGAATCTCTTGAATCTGCACAGAAAAGAGGAGCTAATATTTTATGTGAAATAGTAGGATATGGAACAACTTGTGATGCATATCATATTACTTCACCAGATCCAGAGGGAAATGGTGCTTCAAAAGCTATTCTTTTAGCAATAGAAGAAGCTGGAATAGAAAAAGAAGATGTTTCTTATATAAATGCTCATGGAACATCAACTCCTTTAAATGATAAATTTGAAACAAATGCAATTAAAAAAGCTTTTGGAGATTTTGCATATAAAATACCAATATCATCAACAAAGTCAATGACAGGACATCTTTTAGGAGCTGCTGGTGGTGTTGAAGCTATAGTTTGTGTAAAATCAATACTAGATAACTATATACTACCAACAATTGGATATGAAAATAAAGATGAAGATTGTGATTTAGATTATGTTCCTAATGAAGGAAGACAATGTGAAGTTAAGTGTGCATTAACAAATTCATTAGGATTTGGCGGACACAATGCAACTTTATTATTTAAAAAGTGGATGTAAGAATAGGGAGAAGTTATGGATATTAAGGAAATAAAAGAATTAATAGAATTAATTAATTCTTCAGATATAGCGTATTTAGAAATAGAAACTAATGATGGACGTATAAAAATGGATAAATCATTAACTAGAAATTTAGTTTCTGATAATAGTAGTAAATCTGTTACTTATATAGAAGAAAAAGAAGAAATTAAAAGAAATGAAAATAAAAAAGAATCTGCAAAAGAATTAGTAGAAGAAATTGAAAAGGATAAGGAAACTTTTAATAATTTAGAAGGAATAATTATAACTTCACCAATGGTTGGAACATTCTATTCAGCTTCATCACCAGATGGTGATCCATTTGTAAAAATTGGAGATAAAGTTAAATCTGGAGATGTTTTATGTATAATAGAAGCTATGAAGTTAATGAATGAAATAGAAAGCGAATTTAATGGTGAAGTAATAGAAGTTTTAGTTAAAGATGGAGATATGGTTGAGTATGGCACACCTATTTTCAAAATTAAGGAGGTTAAATAATTATGATGAATATAAAAGAAATAAAAGAAATTTTACCTCATAGATATCCATTTCTTCTTGTTGATAGAATAACAGAAATTGAAGAAGGGAAAAGCATAAAAGGATATAAAAATGTAACTGCGAATGAAGAGTTTTTTAATGGCCATTTTCCAAGTGAGCCAGTTATGCCAGGAGTGTTAATATTAGAAGCAATAGCTCAAGTAGGAGCAGTAGCTTTATTAAGTAAAGATGAATTTAAAGGAAAAATACCACTTTTTGCTGGAGCAGATAAAGTAAGATTTAGACAAAAAGTAGTTCCAGGAGATAAATTAGAATTAAGTTGTGAAATAATAAAACTTAGAGGTCCAGTAGGAATAGGAAAAGGTATAGCAAGTGTTGATGGAAAAAAGGTTTGTGAGGCAGAGATAATGTTTGCAATAGGATAGGTGAATTTTTATGTTTAAAAAAGTTTTAATAGCAAATAGAGGAGAAATAGCAGTAAGAATAATAAGAGCATGTAGAGAATTAGGGATAGGAACAGTTGCTGTTTATTCAGATATTGATAAAGAAGCACTTCATGCTCAAATTGCAGATGAAGCAGTATGTATTGGGGGATATATGGCTAAAGATAGTTATCTTAATATAACTAATATATTAAGTGCATGTGTTCTTACAGGGGCTGATGCTATACATCCAGGTTTCGGTTTTCTATCAGAAAATGCGAAATTTGCTAAAATGTGCAAAGAATGTAACATAAAATTTATAGGACCTGATTATGAATCAATTGAATTAATGGGAAACAAAGCTCGTGCTAGAGAAATAATGCAAAGTGCAAATGTACCTGTTGTTCCTGGGTTTGAAGGAAAAATAAAAGATTTAAATCATGCTAGAGAAATTGCTGAAGAAATAGGATATCCAGTTATAATAAAAGCTTCTGCTGGAGGCGGAGGAAAAGGAATAAGAATAGCTTATAACTTAGAAGAATTTGAAAAAGGATATAATACTGCTAAATCAGAAGCAATGGCATGTTTTGGAGATGATACATTATACATTGAAAAATTTATAGAAAATCCTAGGCATATTGAATTTCAAATATTAGGAGATAATTATGGAAATGTAATTCATTTAGGTGAAAGAGAATGTTCTCTCCAAAGAAAAAATCAAAAGGTCCTAGAAGAAGCTCCATCTTCTATTATTGATAATGAACTAAGAAATAAAATGGGGGAGATTGCTAAAAATGCAGCTAAAGCTGTAAATTATAAAAATGCAGGAACAATTGAATTCTTGGTTGACAAAGATAAAAATTTTTATTTTATGGAAATGAATACGCGAATACAAGTAGAACATCCAATAACTGAAATGGTTACTGGGATAGATATTGTTAAAGAACAGCTTAAAATAGCTAGTGGTAAAGAATTATCTTATAAACAAGAAGATATAAAGATAAAAGGTCATGCTATTGAATGTAGAATTAATGCCGAAGAGCCAAATTTTGATTTTAGACCATGTCCTGGAAAGATAACAGAATTATATCTTCCTGGAGGTTTTGGTGTAAGATTAGATTCAGCTATATATTGTGGATATAAAATTCCACATTGCTATGATTCAATGATAGGTAAGCTTATTGCATATGGAAATAATAGAAATGAGGCTATTATGAGAATGAAAAGAGCATTAAGTGAATTTGGAGTTGGAGGAGTAAAAACAAATATAGAATTTCAATATTGGTTATTAGAAACAGAAGAATTTTTAAATGGCGATTATCATACTGGTTTTTTAGGAAATAAGTTGAAGGAAAAAATGGAGAAAATATAGATGCTTAAAGATTTATTTAGTAAGAAAAAAAGTTATGGAACAATTAAAAATGTAAATAGTGATATAAAAGAATCACAACCAAATATTCCATCAGGTATGTGGGATAAATGTGAAAATTGTAATTCAATAATATACCACGAAGACTTAAAGCAAAATAATTATGTATGTAATAAATGTAATCACCATTTTAAACTTAGAGCTTATGATAGAATAAAAATGTTTCTAGATGAGGATAGTTTTCATGAGCTTTATAAAGAGTTAAGCACAAGAAATCCTTTAGATTTTAAAGGCTATGAAGAAAAATTAGATAAAGCCCATAAAAATACTGAAAGTAGTGAAGCAGTTGTAACAGGGATAGGAATTTTAAATGGAGTAAAAGTTGCAATAGGAATTATGGATAGCTACTTTATGATGGGAAGTATGGGAACTGTAGTTGGTGAAAAACTTACTCGTTTAATAGAAAAAGCTACAACTGATAAATTACCACTTATAATATTTACAGCTTCAGGTGGAGCTAGAATGCAAGAAGGAATATTTTCTCTTATGCAAATGGCAAAAGTTAGTGCTGCCTTAGCAAGGCATAGTGATGCAGGACTTTTGTATATCACAATTTTAACTTATCCAACTACTGGTGGAGTTACTGCTAGTTTTGCGATGGAAGGTGATATAATTCTTAGTGAACCTAAAGCTCTTATTGGTTTTGCAGGAAGAAGAGTTATAGAAAATACAATAAAACAAATTTTACCTGAAGATTTTCAAACAGCAGAATTTTTGTTAGAAAAAGGTTTTGTTGATAAAATAGTAGAAAGAAAAGATTTAAGAACTTGTGTGTATAAAATACTAAAAATTCATGGAGGTAAGAGATATGAATAGAGGATTAATAAAAACTATGTCTCCATGGGAAAAAGTAAATGTAGCTAGACATAAAGATAGACCTACAGGAGAATTTTATATAAATAACATCTTTGAAGATTTTATAGAATTTCATGGTGATAGAAATTTTGGAGATGATAAAGCTATAATAGGTGGAATAGCATTATTAGATGGTAAGCCAGTTACTGTTATATCTATAACTAAAGGTGGAAATACAAAAGAAAATTTAATAAGAAATTTTGGAATGCCAAAGCCAGAAGGATATAGAAAAGCTTTAAGATTAATGAAACAAGCTGAGAAATTTAATAGACCTGTAATATGTTTAGTTGATACTTCAGGAGCTTTTTGCGGAGTTGAAGCAGAAGAAAGAGGGCAAGGGCAAGCGATAGCTCTTAATCTTCTTGAAATGAGCAAACTTAAAACTCCTATAATATCATTAATAACTGGTGAAGGTGGAAGCGGTGGAGCTTTGGCTTTATCTCTTGGAGATTCTATAGGAATGTTAGAACATTCAATTTATTCAGTTCTTTCACCAGAAGGTTTTGCATCTATACTTTGGAAAGATGGAAGTAAAATGAAAGAAGCAGCTGAAGTAATGAAAATAACAGCACAAGATTTAATGGGATATGGAATTATAGATTTTATAGTTAAAGAGCCAAATGGAGGAGCACACAAAAATCCAATTAAAATGGCTAATTGTATAAAAAAAGCTATAATTTCAGAATTAAATAAAATTAGTTCATTAAATATAGATGAACTATTAAATAAAAGATATTCTAAATTTAGAAAGTATTAATTGTAAGAATATTCATAATAGAACTTTTCTATTATGAATATTTTTTTGAAAAATATTTTTATTAAATAAGAATTATAGTATTGAATTATATAAATGGTTTTGTTAAAGTATTTCTATATTATTTGGAAAGAAGGAATTTGTTTATGTACATAGTTTTTGGAAATAAAATAATAGATTCAAAAGAAATTGAAGATATTATAAGAGAAAATACAGATTTTAATATTTTAAAGGATATGAGTAAAGGGACTAAAAGAGAAGATATGGCTGCTTTTAACCTTAGTATAAGTGTAGATTATTTAAATTCATTAATAAGTGAAACTTGTAATATAGATGAATTAACTGAAGATGAATTATTTGAAGAATATTTAGCATTATCAGAAGAACTTGGAGTAGATATTGAAGAGTATTTACCAGAATACAGCAAAATAAAATTTAAAGCATATAAATGGGATTTATCAGAAAATGCTATAAATTGTATTGTTGCAATTGGAAATATGGAAGTTAGAGAAAATAAAATGCTTGATATTATAAGAAGATTAGAAAGTCAAGTTGAATAGTTCTATAAAAAGAAATTTTAAAATATATTAATATAAATCAATATGAATTTATGAGGATTTATGATAATAAAAGCTATCGTAGTACCAACACCTAATAGAATAAAAAAGAGATTTAAAGAGAGTATTACTAAAGATGAGATTTTTTTATATAGTTTAATATTAGGAGGAATAGGAGTAATAAGCTTATCAGATATAGAGTTTAAAGGGTTACCTATTTTCGGACTAACATATTGTGGATTGGCCTACAGTTTTTTAAAGAATGTAGATGAAGAAATATTGAAAGAAATATTAAAAAATTACTATTTAATGGGACGATTATAGCAAATGAGAAATTAAAAAATTTCTCATTGCTTAGTCTTATTTATTAATGTATAATTAGTCTGTTTCTAAACAAATGAAATAAATATATGAGGTGGAGAGTTGAAGTACATTATTAGAGAAATGGAAAATAAAGATTGGAAGTCTGTTGAAAGGATTTATGGGGATGGAATAAAAAGTGGTGCAACTTTTCAAAATAAAGTTCCAACCTTTGAATTTTGGGACTCTGTATATTTAAAAAAATGTAGATTAGTAATTTGTGAAGATGATGAAGTCATTGGATGGACAGCAGTAAGACATATATCACCTAGAGAAGCTTATAATGGAGTTGTTGAATTAAGCATATACATAGATAAAGATTACAAAGGTAGAGGTGTTGGAGGCGCTTTATTAAATGCTCTTGTAAAAAAGACAGAAGAAGAAGGCATATGGAGTATACAAGCTGTAATAATAAGAAACAATAAAGGGAGTCTTAGATTACATGAGAAATGTGGATTTAGAACTATAGGAATAAGAGATAGAGTTGCTAGAATGCCCGATGGAACATGGATGGATGTAGTCTTAATGGAAAGAAGAAGTAAAATAATATTTTAATTTATTAAAAGCCTAAGGATTTTAAAAGACACCTTAGAGCTTTTTTATTGTCTATAATATTTGAATATATAAAATTATAAGGTAGAATATAGTTTATGAAGTAAAATAAATGAGGTGAATAAAATGAAACCTTTAGCAGAACTTATGAGACCTACAAAAATAGAAGATTTTTATGGACAAAAAAATATTTTAGGAGAAAATAAGCCTTTATATAAATTAATAAAAAACAAAATGATACCTAATTGCATTTTATATGGACCTCCAGGAACAGGGAAAACTACTTTAGCTAACATAATGGCTAATTATGTTGATAGAAAGTTTTATAAATTAAATGCCACAACAGCTTCAATAAAAGATATTCAAGAGATAACAGAAAGTTTAAATACTTTAATGAATTATAATGGAGTGGTAATATATTTAGATGAGATTCAACACTTTAGTAAAAAGCAACAACAGGCATTATTAGAATTTATAGAAAATGGAAAAGTAACGTTAATTGCAAGTACTACGGAAAATCCATATTTTTCGATTCATAAAGCTATAATAAGTAGATGTAATATTTTTAGATTTGAACCTTTAGATTCAGAAGATATAATAATTGGATTAGAAAAGTCACTTAAGAAATTAATAGAAGAAGGAATAGAAGTTTCATATACAAGAGAAGCTTTAAAATATATAGGAGAGATATCACAAGGAGATTATAGAAAGGCCTATAATATTTTAGAACTTTGTATAAATTCACAATCTAAAAATAAAAAGTCTATAACAGTTGAAGAGATAGAAGAGCTTGGACAATCTCATATGAGAAGTGATAGTAGTGGTGATGAATTTTATAATCTTTTAAGTGCATTACAGAAAAGTATTAGAGGAAGTGATCCAGATGCAGGAGTTCATTATTTAGCTAGATTAATAGAAAGCGGAAATTTAATAGCTATAACTAGAAGATTAGGAGTAATAGTTAGTGAAGATATAGGATTAGCTCATCCAAATGCATTAACAGTAGTTAATTCGGGATTAGAATTAGCATTGAAAGTAGGATTTCCAGAAGCAAGAATAATACTTTCAGAGTTAGTTATATATTTAGCGACATTACCAAAATCTAATAGTGCATATATGGCAATTGAAAGTGCTATTAAAGATTTAGAAAATATGAATTTTGGAGATATTCCAAATCACTTAAAAGATTGTCATTATGGAGGAGCAAAAAATCTTGGAGTTGGAGGTTATAAATATCCTCACTCTTATCCAAATAATTATATAAAGCAACAGTATTTACCTGATGAATTGGTAGGAAAAAAATATTATAAAAGTTGTCATAATAAATATGAAGAAGCTTTAGAAAAGTATTGGGAAAAAATAAAATAGAATTTTAAAAGTTTATTAACATAAGTTTATTGACAATAACCGAGTGCTTTGGTAAGATATAAACAGAAATCGTAGTAACTTACTCTACTTTAAGGGGTGATGAGATGAAATTATCAACAAAAGGAAGATACGGAGTTAAAGCTATGGTAGATTTAGCAATTAACTATGGAGAAGCTCCGGTATCAATAAAAACAATATCAAAAAGACAAAATATATCTGAATATTATTTAGAGCAATTATTTAGTCCCCTTAGAAAAGCTAAGCTTATAAGAAGTATAAGAGGAGCTCAAGGAGGATATGTTTTAAATAAAGCACCTAAAGAAATAAGAGTTTCAGATATAATGTATATATTAGAAGGCCCAATAGAAATTGCAGATTGCATTGATGGTGTAGCTTGCAATAATGTAGAATGTTGTGCCACAAGAATGCTATGGAAAAGAATTAAAGAAAGCATCGATGAAGTAATGGAGGGAGTAACTCTTCAAGATATAGTAGATGATTATAAAAAAATACAAGATAAAAATCAAAAGTTAGTAATAGAAAAATCAGAGGTGAATTAAAATGAAAACAGTATATATGGACTATGCTGCCACAACATATGTAAAACCAGAAGTATTAGAAGAAATGTTACCATTTTTTACAGAGAAATTTGGAAATCCGTCATCATTTTATGGAATATCAAGAGAAACTAAGATGGCTATAGATAAAGCAAGAGGTCAAGTAGCAAAAGCATTAAATTGTGATTCAAGTGAAGTTTATTATACTGGTGGTGGATCAGAAGCTGATAACTGGGCAATAAAAGGAATAGCGGCTGCTTATAAAAATAAAGGTAATCATATAATTACAGCTAAAACTGAACATCATGCAGTATTACATACTTGTGAATATCTAGAAAAAAATGGCTATGAAGTTACTTATTTAGATGTAGATGAAGAGGGATTTATAAATTTAGAAGATTTAAAAAATGCAATAACTGATAAAACAATTTTAGTTACAATAATGTTTGCAAATAATGAGATAGGAACTATTGCTCCAGTAAAAGAAATTGGTGCTATTTGTAAAGAAAGAGGAGTTCTTTTCCATACAGATGCTGTTCAAGCTGTAGGAAATGTAAAAATAGATGTTAAAGATATGAACATTGACCTTTTATCATTAGCTGGACATAAGATCTATGGGCCAAAAGGAATTGGAGTTCTTTACATAAGAAAAGGAGTTAGAATTCACAATTTAATCCACGGTGGTGGTCAAGAAAGAAATAGAAGAGCAGGTACAGAAAATATTGCTTCAATTATAGGTTTAGGTAAAGCTATTGAATTAGCAACTGAAAACTTAGATGAGCATATTAAAAAGTTAACTGTTTTAAGAGATAAACTTATAGATGGTTTATTAACTATACCATATTCAAGATTAAATGGACCAAGAGGAGATAAAAGACTTCCAGGTAATGTTAATGTAGGATTTGAGTTTATAGAAGGTGAATCAATTCTTCTTTCATTAGATTTTGAAGGAGTATGCGCTTCTAGTGGTAGTGCTTGTACATCAGGTTCATTAGATCCTTCACATGTACTTTTAGCAATAGGACTTCCACATGAAAAAGCACATGGATCATTAAGATTAACAATGGGTGATGGAACAACAGAAGAAGATGTTGATTATGTAATAAAAACATTACCACCAATCATTGAAAGATTAAGAAAAATGTCACCATTATGGACAGATTTCATAAAAAACGAAAAATAGTTTAGAGTTAAAGGAGATAATTAATATGATATATACAGATAAAGTTATGGATCATTTCAGAAATCCAAGAAATGTAGGAGTTATAGAAAATGCTGATGGTGTTGGAGAAGTTGGAAATGCAAAATGCGGAGACATCATGAGAGTTTATTTAAAAATAGAAGATAATATAGTTAAAGATGCTAAATTTGAAACATTTGGTTGTGGATCAGCAATTGCTTCATCATCAATGGCAACAGAATTAATTATTGGAAAAAGTCTTGAAGAAGCTTGGGATTTAAGTAACAAAGCTGTTGCAGAAGCATTAGATGGTCTTCCACCAGTAAAAATGCACTGTTCAGTTTTAGCAGAAGAAGCTATTCACAAAGCTATCAATGATTATAGAGAAAAACAAGGTCTTGGAGCATGGGACTTTGAAGAAACTGATCATGATGCATTACACGACCACGTTCATGGTGAAGAATAATATGAAGAAAAAGGTTGTCGTAGGTATGAGCGGCGGAGTAGATAGCTCCGTCGCTGCTTACCTTTTAAAAAAACAAGGATATGATGTAATAGGTATAACTATGCAAGTATGGCAAGAAGATGCTGAATTTGAAGAAAGAGAAGGTGGTTGTTGTTCACTTTCAGCAGTAGAAGATGCTAGAAGAGTTGCTGCAAAATTAGATATACCTTTTTATGTTTTTAATTTTAGAAAATCATTTAAAGAGAAAGTTATAGATTATTTTGTTCAAGAATACATAGATGGAAAAACTCCAAATCCTTGTATAGCTTGTAATAAGTACTTAAAATTTGATGAATTATTACAAAAAGCTAGAGGAATTGGGGCTGAATATGTGGCAACAGGACATTATGCAAAAGTTGAAGAAAGAGATGGTAGATATCTTCTTATAAGATCAGATGATGATAGAAAAGATCAAACTTATGCATTATATAATTTAACTCAAGATCAATTAGCTCACACACTTATGCCTTGTGGTGAATATACAAAAGATAAAATAAGAGAAATAGCTAAAGAAATAGGTCTAGCTGTTCATAATAAAAAAGATAGTGAAGAAATATGTTTTATTCATGATAATAATCATGGAAGATATATAAAAGAAGCTAGACCAGAAGAAGTTAAAGAAGGAAATTTTGTAGATGAAAAAGGTAATATACTAGGAAGACATAAAGGAATAGTATACTATACAATTGGACAAAGAAAAGGATTAGGATTAGCATTAGGAAAACCAGTATTTGTTATTGGAATAAATGCTAAGAAAAATGAAGTTATTCTTGGTTCAGAGGAAAATATATTTAAAAATGCTTTAGTTGCAAAAGATGTGAATTTTATTCCATTTGATACTTTAGAAGAACCAATGAAAGTTCAAGCAAAAGTAAGATATGCAGCAAAACCAGCTCCTGCTACAATAATTCCATTAAATAATGGAAAAGTTAAAGTAGTATTTGAAGATGAGCAAAGAGCTATCACAAAAGGGCAATCTGTTGTATTTTATGATGGAGAAATAGTTGTAGGTGGCGGAGTTATAGAAGGCTTAGCTTAATATTAAAAGAGTTGACTTATGTCAACTCTTTTTTTGCATATAAAAATGGGAACTGGGTAAAATAATGGTATTAAATCTGGAGGTATTTAAAGTGATTAGAAGCAAATATTTCTACATGAAAAAAGTTTATGATAAGGAAGGTAAATATTTAGGAATAATTGAAGATTTAGTTTTAGATTTTTTTTGTGGAAAAATTATAGGTTTTAAACTTTCATTAAGCAGTTTATTTTCAAAAAAAAACTTTGTTCCTATAGATAAAGTTATATCTATAAATGAGAAAGTAATAATAGAAGAGTCTGTTAAATTTAATGGACTTTATTTTAAGGATATAAAAAGATTAGAAATATTAAATTTAAATGGACATATGTTAGGGGTCTTAGAAGATTTGATAATAAATAGAGAAAATTATAATATAGTAGGCTTAATAGTGTCCACTGGAATAATAGAAGAAATAATAAAAGGTAAAAAAATATTTTTAATTGAAGATTGTATTTTGGGAGAACAATCAATTATGTACATAGGAAATAAAAATATTGAATTAAAGATTTTAGCTAAAGGGTTGGTGAATAGAGAGGATGGTAGAAAAGAAAAAGCTTAAAAAAATATCATTTATATTAGGAGTAACATTTTTAATAGTAATTCTATTTTTTTTATATTTTAAAGTAGAAATAATAAGTGAATTAATAAATTTAATAATTATATCTGCCATAATAGCATATGTATTAAAACCTTTAAGAGATATATTAAAAAATAAGTTTGGATTATCTAAACGAATCTCTACATTAATAATACTTGTAGGATTAATTTTATTAATTACAGTATTTATAGTAGTTACTATTCCAAAATTAATTAATGAAGCAGGGAATATTGGTGAAATTTTTGAAAAGTTAAATCTTTATTTTATAGAATTTGAGAAAAATTTAAGATTAAATAATAATACAGTTATTAATACTTTGTATAATCAAGGTCAAGAAAAAATGTGGAGATTTTTAGCAAATTTATCATATGAAAGCTTAGATTTTATAATAAATTTATCTAAAAATATTCTTTCATATATAATAATACCAATTTTAAGTTATTATTTTCTAAGTGATGGAGATAAAATTGCAAATAGTCTTTATATGTTAATACCAATAAGAAAAAGAAATTTAATAAGAAAAATATTTAAGGACATAAATATTCTTTTGGAAAGATATATATTAAGTCAAATCGTACTTTGTGGAATCACAACTATTTTATCATTTTTCTTATTTTGGGCATTAGGTTTAAAATTTACTTTCTTACTAGCAGTTATAAATGGAGTCTTTAATATAGTTCCTTATTTTGGAGCAATATTTGGAGGAATTCCAGCAGTTTTTTTAGCTCTTATTCAATCACCATCTCTAGCAATTTGGACTATAATAGGAATACTAATAGTTCAACAAATTGAAGGAAATTTAATTGCACCAAAAGTAACAGCAGATAGCACAGACATACATCCTATGATAATCATAGTTCTCCTTATATTAGGAGAAAAATTAGGAGGTATAGGAGGAATGATATTTATTATTCCATTAGCAGTAATAATAAAAGTTATTTATGATGATATAAATTACTATATTTTTTAAAATAAAAAGATAGAATATTGACAGAAGAAAATATATAAAATATAATTTTGTTAGTTAAATTAATATTTAAGGCTATGATTAGGATGAGTAAATTTAATTTTGAAATTTTAGAGAGAAAGTGTTTGGTGAAAACTTTTATTTCAAATAAATTGAAGCTACCTAGGAGCTTATAATTTAAAGTGGTGTAGAATAAACTACATAATTAGGGTGGTACCGCGGAAATTTACGTTTTCGTCCCTTGTTTTATTGCAAGTGACGGGAACTTTTTTTATATAAAAATGGAGGTAATTTTATGAAATTTATAGGAACTAATGATTTAAGAGAATCATATTTAAAATTTTTTGAAAGTAAAGATCATTTAAGATTAAAAAGCTTTTCTCTTGTACCAAAGAATGATAAAAGCTTATTATTAATAAATGCTGGAATGGCGCCTTTAAAACCTTATTTTACAGGATTACAAGAGCCACCAAGAAAAAGAATAACAACATGTCAAAAATGTATTAGAACTGGAGATATAGAAAATGTAGGAAAAACATCAAGACATGGAACTTTCTTTGAAATGTTAGGAAACTTTTCATTTGGAGATTATTTTAAAGAAGAAATAATTCCATGGGCTTGGGAATTCATAACAAAAGAATTAGAAATACCAAAAGATAGATTATATGTAACTATATATTTAGAAGATGATGAAGCTTTTGAAATATGGGAAAAATCTACTGATATAGATACAAATAGAATATTTAGGTTAGGAAAAGAAGACAACTTCTGGGAACACGGAGCTGGTCCATGTGGTCCATGTACAGAAATTCACTTTGATAAAGATCCAAGTAAAGGAGCTGTAACTTCAGCTGAAGAATTTGTACGTGAAAGTGATAATGATAGAATTATAGAATTTTGGAATCTTGTTTTCACTCAATTTGATGGTGATGGAAAAGGAAATTATGAAAGATTACAAAATCCTAATATAGATACAGGAATGGGACTTGAAAGAATAGCAACTATAATGCAAGGAGTAGATAATATATTTGAAATTGATACAGTTAAAAATATATTGGGAACTGTTTCTAAACTTTCAGGAGTTAAATATGGAGAAGATCCTAAAAAGGATATTTCATTAAGAATAATAACTGATCATGTTAAGAGTGTAACTATGATGATTTGTGATGGAATTCAACCAAGTAATGAAGGTAGAGGATATGTTTTAAGAAGACTTCTAAGAAGAGCAGCAAGACATGGTAGAGTTCTTGGAATAAAAGGAATATTCTTAAATGAAGTAGTTCAATCAGTAGTAGATAACTATGGTGGAGAATATGACGAATTAATTTCAAAAAATGATTATATAAAGAAAATAATAACTCTTGAAGAAGAAAGATTTAATGAAACAATAGATTCTGGTATGGGAATACTTTTAGGATATATTGATGAATTAAAAGCTTCAAAAGAGAATGTATTAAGTGGAGAAAAAGCATTTAAACTTTATGACACTTATGGATTCCCTTATGAATTAACAGAAGAAATCCTTGAAGAAAAAGGAATGTCTATAGATAGAGAAGCCTTCGATAAAGAAATGAATTCACAAAGAGAGAGAGCTAGAAGCGCAAGAGGCGAATTTACGTATATGGGTGGTGAAGATTCACCAGTAAACTCAGTTCCAGGAGAAATAGAAACTGAATTTTTAGGATATGAAAAAAGCCAAATAGAAGGTGAAATTTTATTCTTAGGCACTGATGAAGAAGTAAGAGAAAGCTTAGTAGAAGGTGAAAAAGGATTTATAGTTACAGATAAAACTCCTTTTTATGCAGAAATGGGAGGTCAAGTTGGAGATAAAGGAACTATAACTAGTGATAATTTTAAAATATTTGTATATGATACAAAGAAAAATGTTGGTGGAAAAATTGTTCACTATGTAAAAGTTCAAGAAGGAGAAGTAAAAGTAGGAGATAAAGGAATTCTTGCAATAGATGTTAAGAGAAGAAAATCAATTTGTAAAAACCATACAGCAACTCACATGTTACATGAAGCATTAAGAGAAGTTATAGGAGAACATGTAAACCAAGCAGGGTCATATGTTGATTCAGAAAGATTAAGATTTGATTTTACTCACTTCCAAGGAGTAACTCCAGAAGAACTAAGAAAAGTTGAAGACTTAGTAAATGAAAAAATAATGGATGTATTTAATGTAGATACAAATGAAATGACTCTTGAAGAAGCTAAAAATAAAGGCGCTATGGCACTTTTTGATGATAAATATGGAGATTTAGTTAGAGTTGTAGAAGTTGGAGATTATTCAATAGAATTATGTGGTGGAACACACGTATGTAATTCAGGTGAAATTGGATTATTTAAAATAGTTAACGAATCAGGTGTTGCGGCTGGTATGAGAAGAATAGAAGCTATAACAGGATTTGAAGCTATAAAATATATGGAAGAAAAAGAAAATACGTTAAAAAATGCTTGTACTACATTAAAATGTAATGAAAAAGATATAATAAAGAGAATTCAAGGTCAAGCATCAGAAATAAAAGAAAAAGAAAAAGAAATAAATGAATTAAAAGCAAAATTAACTTCAGGAGCTGAAGATGATATAATTAACTCAGCTAAAGATATAAATGGAGTTAAAGTAGTAGTATATGCTTTAGAAGATGTTGATGGAAATGCTTTAAGAGATTTAGGAGATAAAATAAGAAATAAAATTGGTTCAGGAGTTGTAGTACTTTTAAGTAAAGCTTCTGGAAAAGTTAATCTTGTAGCTATGTCAACTAAAGATGTAATTAACAATGGAATCCATTGTGGAAAAATAATTAAAGAAGTTGCTACTGTAGTTGGCGGTGGCGGTGGTGGAAGACCTGATATGGCTCAAGCAGGAGGAAAATCACCAGAAAATATAGATAAAGCAATGGAAAAAGCTTATGAAGTAATCCAAAGTTTAGTAAAGTAGTGTACTTTTAAAAAAATATAGGTTATAATTAAATAGTAAAGTTTGCATAAATAAAAAATTATTTGTTAATACTAGAAAGAGTATTAAAGATAAATCCTTTAATAAAGTGAGGGGGTGGAGCTGCATAGCAGCGCATGATATGAATAATAATTTAGAACGTACAATGCAATTTGATCTATTAAAAAACAGAGAAGCGTTAACAAAAGCAATTTTAAGTGAAGTATATAATTCACTTAAGGAAAAGGGGTATAATCCTATAAATCAGCTTGTTGGTTATCTTATTTCAGGAGACCCTACTTACATTACAAATTACAATGGAGCAAGAGCTTTAGTAAGAAAACTTGAGAGAGACGAAATTCTTGAAGAAGTTATAAAATCTTATTTAGAGATAGAATAAAAAAGTGCCCTATTGTGGGCACTTTTATTTTTAGGCTAGGAGGAATAAATGAGAATACTTGGTTTGGATGTTGGCCAAAAAACAGTTGGAGTTGCAATTTCAGATCCTTTAGGATTTACAGCACAAGGAATAACAACAATAAGAAGAACAAAAAAATCACAAGATATATTAGAAGTTAAGAAAATATGTGATGAATATTCAATAGAAAAAATAGTAATTGGACTACCTAAAAATATGGATGGTTCAATTGGATTTGCAGGAGAAAAAATAAAAGAATTCTCTGAAGCGCTAAAAGAAGTAATAGATTTAGAAATAATATTTTGGGATGAAAGACTTACAACAGTAGCTGCTCATAGAGCAATGCTTGAAGCAGATCTTTCAAGAAGTAAACGAAAAAAAATTGTTGATAAAGTTGCTGCAACATATATATTACAAGGATATTTAGATTTGATAGCTAAGTAGAATATATGTGATAATCAATTGATTATTAATTGAAAATAATTATTGACAATATGATATAAAAAAAATTAAAATATAAAAGGAGAGTTTAAGATGGAAAACGATGTACAATTTATAGATGTAATTGATGAAAATGGAAATGAAGAAAAATTAGAGGTTGTAACTTATCTTAAAATAGATGATATAAATTCTGAATATGTTGTAGCTATTAAAGATGGAGAAGAAGAAGCTGTAGTATTCAAAGTATTAAAAGACGAAGATGGAAATGAAGAATTAGTTACAATTGAAAATGAAGCAGAGTTTGAAATGGTAGAAGAAGCATATGGGCTTCTTATGCAAGAAGAATAAATTAAAAGATATAAAGAGGTGTTGTAAATGAAAAATAATGTCTCAGTTGATATGCAAGAATTAAAAGAAAGCTTAAAACAAAAAGGTTATAAGCTAACGCCTCAAAGAAGAGCAATCGTAGATACAATAATAAAAAATGAAGGAAAGCATATGACAGCTGAAGAAATCTATGATGAAGTAAAGAAAGACTGTCCAGAAATAGGTCTTGCAACTGTATATAGAACAGTTTTACTTTTAGAAGATATAAACCTTTTATCAAGATTAGATTTAAGTGATGGATGTAGTAGATATGAAATAATTCATGAAGATGAGCATCACAGACATCATCATCTTATATGTAATGAATGCAATAAAGTATTCGAAGTTGAAGAAGACTTATTAGATGAACTTGAGCATAGGGTTGAAAATAAATATAAATTTAAAATAAAGGATCACAATTTAAAGTTTTTTGGAACTTGTGATGAATGTCAAAAGAAAAATAATTAAAGGAAAATCTTACGGTAAGATAAAATCCTTTGTTTATAAATAATAAAAAGGAGGGGAAGTATGAAAACAGAGAGAGCTAAGGTTAAAATTATTCCTTTAGGTGGTATCGATGAAATTGGGAAAAACCTTACAGTTATAGAATATAAAGAAGATATAGTAATTGTAGACTGTGGGCTTAAATTCCCAGATGTAGATATGTATGGTGTAGATATAGTAATACCTGATATATCATATTTAGTAAAAAAACAAGATAAAATAAGAGGAATATTTTTAACACACGGACATGAAGACCATATAGGAGCATTACCTTATTTTTTAAAGCAAATTAATGTACCTATATATGGAACTAAGCTTACTATAGGAATAGTCGAAACAAAGCTTAGAGAACACGGATTATTAGCGACTACAGAATTAGTAAGAGTTAAGCCAAAAGATAAAGTTAAGTTACAGAATGTTACTGTTGAATTTATAAAAACAAACCATTCAATAGCAGATTCAGTAGCTATAGCTATTCACACACCACTTGGAGTAGTATTACACACAGGTGATTTTAAAATTGACCATACACCAATTGATGGAGGTAGAACTGATTTTGCTAGATTAGCTGAACTTGGAAGAAAAGGAGTTCTTGTTATGATGGCAGATTCAACTAATGTTGAAAAACCAGGATATACTAGATCAGAAAGTATTGTAGGGGAGACTTTACAAAGATTATTTGGAAAAGCTAAAGGAAGAATAATAGTTGCAACATTTGCTTCTAATATTCATAGAGTTCAGCAAATAATAAATGCAGCAGAAATGTATGGTAAAAAAGTTGCAGTATCAGGAAGAAGTATGGAAAATATACTTCAAGTAGCAATTGAACTAGGTTATTTAAATATGGAAAAAGATACTTTAATAACTATTGATCAAACTGCTAAATATAATAATGAAGATATTGTTATTATAACAACAGGAAGCCAAGGAGAGCCAATGTCTGCTCTATCAAGAATGGCTGCATCAGAGCATAGAAAAATAACTATTGTTGAAGGTGATACAGTTATACTTTCAGCTACACCAATTCCAGGAAATGAAAAACATGTAGCAAAGGTTATAAATCAATTATGTAAAAAAGGTGCAGAAGTTGTTTATGGATCTGATCAAAATGTTCACGTTTCAGGTCATGCTTGTCAAGAAGAATTAAAACTTATACAAACAATAGTAAGACCAAAATTCTTTATTCCAGTTCATGGTGAATATAGACATCTTAAGCAACATGCTGAATTAGCTGTTAAAATGGGACTTGGAGAAAGAAATTATGTTCTTCCTGAAACAGGAGATGTAATTGAAATTACTAGAAATTTAATAAAGAAAAATGGAAGTGTTACATCAGGGCAAATACTTGTTGATGGACTTGGAGTTGGAGATGTAGGACATATTGTTTTAAGAGATAGAAAACATCTTTCACAAGATGGAATATTAACAGTTGTAGTAACTCTTGATAGAGAAAGTGCATCTGTAATAGCTGGTCCAGATATAATTTCAAGAGGTTTCGTATATGTACGTGAATCAGAAGGATTAATGGATGAAGCTAGAGATATTGTAAAAGAAGTTTTATCTGAATGTGAAGAAAACAAAATAACTGATTGGGCAACAATAAAAGGAAAAATCAGAGATGAATTAAGAAATTATCTTTATGAAAAGACTAAGAGAAAGCCAATGATTTTACCTATAATTATGGAAATTTAGAAAATATAAAGCTAAATTAGAAAAGGAATTATATTGACTTTTTAAAAGGTTAATATTAGAATATAAAATAGTGTTGGAAATTGGGTACTTTTGTATCCAATTTTCTTTTTGAAAAAAAATGTTATAGGTTTACATATAATTTTATAGATTGAGTAAAGCTAGAAAATATGGAGGGAAAAAGATGGAACTAATTAAGAGAGAAGATATAAGAAACATTGCTATTATAGCACACGTTGACCATGGTAAAACTACATTAGTTGATGCATTACTTAAACAAAGTCATACTTTTAGAGACAATGAAAAAGTAGCAGAAAGAGTAATGGATTCAAATGATTTAGAAAAAGAAAGAGGAATAACAATTCTTTCAAAAAATACATCAATTAAATATAATGATGTAAAAATAAATATTGTTGATACACCAGGACATGCTGATTTTGGTGGAGAAGTTGAACGTGTACTTAAAATGGTTGATTCAGTTTTGTTAGTTGTAGACTCATATGAAGGTCCAATGCCACAAACAAAATTTGTTCTTAAAAAAGCATTAGAATTAGGGCTTAAGCCAATAGTTGTTATAAATAAAATTGATAAACCAGATGCTAGACCAGAAGCAGTTATCGATGAAGTATTTGAATTATTCCTAGAACTTGGAGCAAATGATGAACAATTAGACTTCTCTATTATATATGCTTCAGCTAGAAACGGATTTGCAAGATATGAAGTTGAAGATACAAATGAAGATATGATTCCTTTATTTGATACAATTTTAGAAAAAGTTGATTGTCCAGAAGGATATATAGATGCTCCACTTCAAATGCTAGTAACTACATTAGATTCAAATGAGTATGTTGGAAGAATAGCACTTGGAAGAATTCATAGAGGAAAAGTTAAAAAGAATCAACAAGTTACTCTTGTAAGAAAAGATGGTTCAAGCTCAAATTATAGAGTAAGTGCATTATTTGTTTATGATGGATTAAAAAGAGTTGAAACAGAAGAAGCTGGATTTGGAGACATAGTTGCTTTAGCTGGTGTACCAGATGCAAATATAGGAGAAACAATTGCTGATACTCAAAATCCAGAAGCACTTCCATTTGTTGAAATTGATGAGCCAACTCTTAGCATGAACTTTATGGTAAATGATTCACCATTTGCAGGTCAAGAAGGTGAGTTTATAACTTCAAGACATTTAAGAGATAGATTAATGAAAGAACTTGAAACTAACGTAAGTTTAAGAGTTAAAGAAATTACTCCAGATTGTTTCGAAGTTTCAGGAAGAGGAGAACTTCATTTATCAGTTCTTATTGAAACAATGAGAAGAGAAGGATATGAATTACAAGTATCAAAAGCTAACGTTATTTTCAAAGAAGAAAATGGTAAGAAAATGGAGCCGATGGAATATTTAACTATAGATGTTCCTGAAGAGTTCATGGGACCAGTTATGGAAAAAATGGGACCAAGAAAAGGTGAAATGGTTAATATGACATCAGCAGTTAATGGATATACAAGATTAGAGTTTGTTATTCCTGCTAGAGGTCTTATAGGATTTAGAAATGAATTTATGACTGATACTAAAGGTAACGGAATTATGAATCACGTATTCCATGGATATGCACCTTATAAAGGAGAAATTCCAGGAAGAAATAGAGGATCAATTGTATCATTTGAACAAGGTGATTCAATTGCTTATGGATTATTTAATGCCCAAGAAAGAGGTTCATTATTTATAGGTGCTGGAGTTCCTGTATACCAAGGTATGATAGTTGGAGTTTGTGGAAGAGCTGATGACTTAGATATAAATGTATGTAAAGGTAAAAAACTTACTAATACAAGAGCATCAGGATCAGATGAAGCATTAAAATTAGTTCCACCAATTGAAATGACTCTAGAGCAAGCTTTAGAATTTATTAATAGTGATGAATTAGTTGAAGTTACTCCACAAAATATAAGAATGAGAAAAATTGAATTAGATCCAAATCAAAGAAAAAGAAATAACAGAAAAAAGTAATTTAATTATCTTTATAAAAGTAAAAGAAAGTATTATAATATAGTAAATAGCCGATTCTTGGCTATTTACTTTTATATACAGGGGGATTTTTTTTATGAAGCATTTGAAAAAAATCATTGCAGGGAGTGTAATAGGAGTAATAGTATTAGCCATAATAATATTTGGAGCTATTTATTATTCAATTGCAAATAAACCCTTCACATCTAAAGAGAATGTTAACATAACTATAGAATCTGGAGAAAGTTTCTATGGATTGTTAGATGATTTATCAAACAAAAACCTTATAAAAAATGAAACTCTTATAAAATTATATGTAAAATTAAATGGTATAACTCCTAAAATTACACCAGGAGTATATACTATACCAAATGATGTATCATTAAAGCAATTTATTAATATTTTGAATACTCAAGATACAATAAAGGTAGTTATACCTGAGGGGTATACTATAGAACAAATTGCAGATACATTCCAAGAAGTGGGCTTATTTTCTAAGGAAGAATTTTTAAGTGCAGTACAAAAATATCCTTTACCTAGTTATGTTAAAAAAGAAAAAGGTAGAAGATTTGCATTAGAAGGTTACTTGTTCCCAGATACATATGAATTTGCGAGAGGTGAAGAACCAGATAAAGTTATAAAAACTATGATAGATGAATTTCAAAATGTTTTAAAAGAAGCAGAACAACAAACAGGTGTTACAACAGACCAAAGTCAAATAGATAATATTGTTACAAAAGCATCAATTATAGAGAGAGAAGCAAATACTTTTAAAGATATGGAACTTGTATCAGGCGTTATAGATAATAGATTAGCTATAAATATGCCATTACAAATTGATGCAACTGTTATATATGCTTTAGGAAAACATGTAGATAAAGTTTATTATAAAGATTTAAAAGTACAATCACCATATAATACTTATCTTCATAAAGGATTGCCAATAGGACCTATTTGTAATCCGGGAATAAAAGCAATAGAAGCTGCATTAAAACCAGCTAAAACAAATGCAATTTACTATATATTAAATGGTAAAGAACATTATTTTACTGATTCATATCAAAAGTTTTCAGAGAAAAAGGAAGAGTTAAATAAAACAAATTAATTATTAGGTTTACTAAAGTTGGAGGTATATATGAGCGGAATAACTTATGATTATATGGAAAATTATTTAAGAGGACTAATTGGAGAAAGCAAAGGAATGACAAAGGAATTAGAGGACTTTGCTCATGAAAATGGTGTTCCAATAGTTCAAAAAGAAACAGGGAAGTTTTTAGAATTTATGGTAGGAATGAAAAAGCCATTAAAGATATTAGAACTTGGAACTGCGATAGGTTATTCTTCAATTTTAATGTATGAAGCTTCAAAGACTGAACCTGAAATAAAAACTATAGAAAGAAGCGAAGAGATGATATCTCTTGCTAAAAAAAATATAGAAAGATTTAATTTAAGTCATAAAATTCAGATTTTAGAAGGGGATTGCTTAGATATTTTAAGCGAACTAGATGAAGAATTTGATTTAATATTTATGGATGCAGGAAAAGGACATTATAATCATTTTTTACCTCATTGCTTAAGACTTTTAAAGGAAGATGGTATAATTATAGCTGATAATGTACTATTTAGAGGAATGGTACCATCACAAGAATTAGTTAAAAGAAGAAAAATAACAATTGTTAAAAGAATGAGAACATATCTAGAAATGGTTAATGAAGATGAAAGTTTAGTTACATCTGTAATACCTATGGGAGATGGAATCGCTATAACAAGAAGGAGGTAATCATATGAAAAAACCAGAATTATTAGCGCCAGCAGGTAATCTTGAAAAATTAAAGATTGCAATAGATTTTGGAGCTGATGCTGTTTACATGGGTGGAAGTAAGCTTAATTTAAGAGCTTTTGCGGGAAATTTCACTAATGAAGAAATAGAAGAAGCAGTTAAATATTGTCACGATAGAGGAAGAAAAATTTACTTAGTAATGAATGTATTCCCACGTAATTTTGACTTCACAGGAATAGAAGAATATATAAAAGGAATAGAAAAATTAGGAATAGATGCAATTATAGTTGGAGATCCTGGTATAATTGCTATAGCTAGAGAAGTTGCACCTAATTTAGATGTTCACATAAGTACACAAGCTAATATAGTTAACTGGAGATCAGCTAAGTTTTGGTATGATCAAGGTGTAAAAAGAATAATTCTTGCAAGAGAAATGACTTTTAATGAAATAAAAGGATTTAGAGAGCATTTACCTTCAGAATGTGAAATAGAAGCTTTTGTTCATGGATCAATGTGTATGGCATACTCAGGAAGATGTTTAATATCTAATTATCTTATAGGAAGAGATGCTAATAAAGGAACATGTGCTAATGTATGTAGATATAAGTATTATTTAGTTGAAGAAACTAGACCAAATGAATTTTTCCCTGTTTTAGAGGATGATAAAGGAACATATATAATGAATTCAAAAGATTTATGTATGATAAAACATATTCCAGAGCTTGTTCAAAGTGGAATAGATTCATTTAAAATAGAAGGAAGAATGAAGAGTGAGTTCTATGTTGCATCTGTAGTTAAAGCTTATAGAGAAGCAATAGATAGTTATTTTGAAAATCCAGAAGGATATAGATTTAAACAAGAGTGGATGGATATACTTTTAAAAGTTAGCCACAGACCATATCATTCAGGTTTCTATTTTGGAAAAATGGGTGAGCAAAATTATGAAGAATCATCATATATAAGAGATTATGAAATAGTAGGAATAGTTAAGGAATATGATGAAGAAACTAAAATAGCTACTATTGTTCAAAAAAATAGAGTATTTGAAGGAGATAAAGTAGATGTGTTAAGAGCACATACACCAAACTTCAATGTACAGTTAACAAATATGTATGATGTTGAAAAAAATAAAGAAACAGATGTTGCCAATAGAGCACATATGATATTTAAAGTAAAAGTGGATTCACCACTTAAAGAAAATGATATGCTTATAAAAGCTAAGAATACAATTGAGATAGGATCTAATTAAGGAGGATAACTAATGAATAGACCAATATTAATAGGAATAACTGGGGGAACTGGGTCAGGAAAGAGTACAATAGCAGATGCTATATACAATAGTTTTAGTGAAGATTGTATAGCAATGATTCAGCAAGATGCTTATTATAAGAGTCAAAATCATTTGACAATGGAAGAAAGAACTAAAACAAATTATGACCATCCTAAAGCTTTTGATAATGAACTTTTAATATCAAATTTAAAATCATTAATTGATGGAGAATCTATAAGAAAGCCAATCTATGATTTTACTATTCATAATAGATTAGAGGAAACAGTTTTAGTTGAGCCTAAAGAAATAATAATAGTTGAAGGAATACTTATATTAGAAGATGAAAGAATAAGAGATCTTTTAGATATAAAGGTTTATGTAGATACAGATGCAGATATAAGAATTCTTAGAAGATTAATTAGAGATATTAATGAAAGAGGAAGAACTGTTGATTCTGTGGTAGAGCAATATTTAGAGGTTGTTAGACCTATGCATATGCAATTTACAGAACCAACAAAAAGATATGCAGATATAATAGTTCCGGAAGGTGGACATAATAAAGTTGCTATAGATATATTGGTTTCAAAAGTTAAAGATACCTTAAATAAATAAGAATAAAACACTTCTCTTTTGGTGATAATTACCAAAAGGGAGGTGTTTTTTTGATAAAAAAAATAAATAGATTTCAAGGATTAAGAGGGTTTTTTATAGTAATATTTTTTATGTTAAGTGTAAGACTATATTTTTTACAAGTTATGCCTACTGAAAAAGTCCAAGCGAATTATACAAATCATCAAACAGAATTAATAAGTGATATGAAATATATGCTTTTAGATACAAATGGAAAAGATTTAAATAACTATAATAAAGATTATGTTATAGTTATAGATTCAAAACCATTTAAATTAAATAATTATGGAGAAGCACTTCAAGGTCTTCTTGCATTTAATTTTATAATGAAAGAAGAAATAAGTACTTTTAGTTTTAATGATATTATGAAAGTACCACATGGGAAAAGTTATTATAAAGTATCTAAGGAAACATTTGATAAAGTAAAGGAAATAAAAAATGTAAAAGGAGTTTATACATATATTTATGATAAAAAAGATACAAAAGATGCTTGGTCTATTGATGCGATGTTCTCAAATTTAGATAAGGTAGAGGCTAAAGAAAATACTCTAGATTATAACTTACAAAGTCAAATAAAAGATAATGAACTTCCAAGTGTAAACTTTTATAGAGATTCTAATACAGTTTATTCAAGTAAAGGATTAGTTGAAAATGAAAAAAATAAAAATATAAAATTAACTATAGATAAAGAGATAGATGAAAAAATAAATAAAGTTCTTTTAGATGAAAAGTATTCTAAATATGATAATATAAGTGTAATGCTTTTAGAAACAGAGACAGGTAAAATAAGAGCAATGAATCAAAAAGATGAAAGTTATCCTAATATTAATTTAGGTATGGAAGGAATAGGGTATGAACCGGGTTCTATATATAAATTGCTAACTTATGGAGCTGCATTAGAAGAAGGAGTAATAACTCCAAATACAATGTTTAAATGTAAATTAAAAAAATGTAAAAATACGTATCATGGAAATATAAGTGCAAAAAATGCTCTTATAAAATCTTGTAATGATGCATTTGGAGAAATTGGTGAACAAATAGGAAGTAAAAAATTAATAGAATATGCAAAAAAATTAGGATTATATTCTAGAGTTTTAGATATAGAAAGTAAAAATAAAAAAGAAGCTGTAGGAACTTTTAAAGAAGAAGATGCTGGAATAGATAATTTAGCAATAGGGCAAAGTATGACAGTTACACCTATACAAATGATTGGAGCTATAAATACTTTCTTAAATAATGGAGTTTACGTAAAGCCGCAAATAGTTGAAAATATATTAGATTCAAATGAAAAAAATGTTACTGAATATAAAATAGATAAAAAAATAGTTTTTAGTAATTTAACTAGTAGTATGGTTAAAGAAGGAATGAAAGATGTTGTTTTATATGGAACAGGAGAAAAAGCTAAAGTAGATGGAAAAACTATTTATGGTAAAACCGGATCAGGAACATTTTTAGATAAGACACATTGTTGGTTTATAGGTGGATTTGAGTTAAATGGAAAAAGTTATACTATGAATATTCTAGTTCCTAATGTACCAGAAGATGGAGAAAATTCAATTGGTGGTGGAACTGTTGCAGCACCTATATTTAGTCATATAGTAAGCGAATTGAGTAAATAATTTTTCTAATAAAAATACTGTTAATTAAAAGTCATGTTTTTTTATAAAACATGACTTTTATATATCCATAAGAGAAATTTTAATCGACTATAAACATAGTATAGTAGTAAGCACTATGAGGAGGCATACAATGTTAGTAATATCAAATTTTATTGATTTATTGTGCAGCACATTTTTTCTTACAGGATATATTTCTAACAATAATACTTTTCCAACTCCATTAAATGAAAAGGATGAAGAAAAATATTTAAGATTATTAAAGAATGGTGATAAAAAAGCGAAAAGTATACTTATAGAAAAAAATTTAAGGTTAGTAGCACATATAGTTAAGAAATATTCGTTTCCGAATAAAGATGTAGATGAGCTTATATCTATAGGGACAGTTGGGCTTATAAAAGCAATAGATTCTTTTGATGTTGATAAAGGAACGAGGCTTGCTACTTATGCATCTAGATGTATAGAAAACGAAATACTTATGCTTTTTAGAAATAATAAAAAGCAAAAAGGAGAAGTTTATCTTCAAGATCCAATAGGGGTTGATAAAGAAGGAAATGAAATTTGTTTAATAGATGTTTTAAGTAGTGAAAAAGATTTAGTTTTAGAAAAAGTAGAAAGTAATTTAGAAATAAAGGCTTTATATAGTAAAATGGAAGATTCTTTAACTAAGAGAGAGCGAGATATAATAATAATGAGATATGGACTTAGAGATGGAAAATGTAAGACTCAAAGAGAAATAGCAGCACTTTTAAATATATCTAGATCCTATGTTTCAAGAATAGAAAAAAAAGCTTTGAAAAAATTAAATAAAGTACTATACTCAAAAAGCGTATAGAATTAAGTAAGATTCCTCTTAATTGAAGAGGAATCTTACTAGAAAGTGCTTACATAAGTATAGAATGTATTTGTCTTTTTATAAATTTATAATTTTATTTAAATATATTAATTACAATATAAATAAAATTATTTATGTA
>NZ_LTAY01000035.1 GCF_002050515.1 Clostridium thermobutyricum DSM 4928
TCACTATACTTAATCTATATTGTAAAATTACTTTATAAAAAAATAACTGCTAAAATCTATTTGAAATTTTAGCAGTCATTTTTATTTTATTTGTTTCTTAATATAAAGTTTACTTCAAAATTAACAGGTTCATTAAATGGACATTCAAATTTTATAGTCCATTCTCCTTTATCTCCCTTGAAACTTTTTATAATTTCTTTGTTTGTCTTAGTATCTATTACTTTTTCGTTTCCATTTGGGTCTAGTATTATTATTTTTATATCTTTTCTTTTATTAAAATCAGTTTTTATTCTTATTTCTAAATCTTTATAATTATTTTTAACTTCATATACTATTTCTTTTTTACTATTTATTACGCCACCTCTAGTATCATTTACAGTTCTATTTTTATATGAAATAACTAATACTACTCCTATAATTATAAGTATAGATATTGTTATCCATAATTTAATTTTTCCTCTCATCTATAATTCTCCCATCCTTCATTACTATTTCCCTATTACACTCTTTTGCTATATTTTTATCATGAGTAACTATTATTACTGTAGCACCATCTTTATTTAAGTCTTTAAGAATTTTCATAATAGATTTTCCATTTTCACTATCTAATGCTCCAGTTGGTTCATCTGCTAATATTATTTTTGGTCTATTAGCTAAAGCTCGTGCAATTGCTACTCTTTGACATTGTCCTCCTGATAATTCTGTAGGCATCTTTTTTCTTTTATCTTTTATACTAAGTTTTTCTAATAATTCTTCTACTCTTTCTTTTCTTTTACTTTTCTCTACTTTTCCATATAAAAGTGGTAATTCAATATTTTTTTCAACTGAAATTCCATCTATAAGAGCAAAATGCTGTATTATAAAACCAAAATCCTTATTTCTTTTTTTAGCCATATCTTTATCTGAAAGTTTAGATACATCTTGTCCATTAATTATATAAGTTCCTTCTGTGCTCTTATCTATAAGTCCTAATATATTTAATAATGTTGATTTACCAGACCCTGAAGCTCCTGTTATAGAAACTAACTCTCCTTCTTTTATTTCTAATGATATATTTTTTAACGCTGTAATTTATTTAATTAATTTATAAAAAAGTTAGCTAAATTAAATTTAGCTAACTTTTAATACTATCTTCTTTTTATAGTTTGTAAAACATAATTTTTGAATTCATCAAAAGTAAAATCTTCTATAGAAGCACCTTTATTTATTTTTCCTGTTTGGAAATTATATTCTGCAGAACCATAATTAAATGAAGCACTTAAAACTAATAAAGATAATTCATTTAATCTATAATTTACCTTACTTATAATCACTTCTTTTAAGAATAAAATGAAGCTTTCTAAATTACCTATTTTATTATCTTTTAATAATACAAGTGTTGATTTAAAGAAATTAAATCCTCCTAAAAGTGGAATCATCTCTCCATTATGCATATAAAATACCTTATCTGTCTTTAAGAAATATTTTAACCCTTTAAATTCCATACTTTTAAATTCATTATTTACTTCTAAGCCATCTTCTTTAAATCTATTTACTTCACTTAAAAGATTATTCCATTTTCCTTCTTCACTATTATCTATTTCTTTTATTTTTTCTTCATATGCTTTTACTGCTTCTTCGAAATTTTTAAATTCTTTAATCATTTCTCCAGTAACTTCTAATTTAAATGTTTTATTTTCATATATTAAAGCAATTTTACTATTCATAATTATCTCCGTCCTTTAATTAATAATAATTATTATATAATAAAAAAACTTTTAAATCAATATATCAAAAATATTCTTTATTAATCTGTTATATATTTATCTAAAAATGCTCTTACGCTTTGCCAATATAACTCTGAATCTGTTGTTCCTGCTTCAGCATGTCCTGCACCTTTTATTGTTACCATAGCTTTTTCACAAGGAGCTGCATCATATAATTCTTGCATCATTTCATAAGGAACAAATTTATCTTCATCTCCATGTATAAATAACATTGGTGTTTTTGATTTTTTTATTTGTTCTATAGCAGATGCCTCTTTTATACGATACCCTGCACGAAGCTTACTTATTCTATCTGCTCCATACATTATTGGGAAACTTGGCATCTTATATAATGATTTTAATTGATATTTAAACTCTTCCCAAGCTGAAGTATACCCACAGTCTTCAACTATTGCTTTAACATTTTCTTTTAGCTCTTCACCTGATGCCATCATAACAGTTCCAGCACCCATAGAAACTCCATGTAATACTATTTGAGAATCTTTATCTATTTGAGTTACATAGTCTATCCATGCTAATATATCTAATCTATCTGGCCATCCCATTCCAATATAGCTTCCTTCACTTTTACCATGAGATCTTAAATCTATCATTAAAACATTATATCCCATCTCATAATAATATCTTGCTATTCTTGACATATAAATAGCACTACTCATATATCCATGAACCACAATAGCCCATTTATGACTTTCTTCTTCTCTCATTATTTTATAACTATGAAGCTTTAAATTATCATCTGATAGTATATAAACACTCTTTTTATCTTCCTTAGATTTAAACCATTCTAAATCTTCTTTTAATAAAAGTCCACTTGTTTCATCTATACTTAATCCTTCTTCTTGTGGACCAAATACTTTATCTTTATTTGTTTTTGTACTAAGAGCTAATTTAAAAAAATAATTACTTCCTGCAACTATAGCTGCTCCTCCTAAAATTGCTCCTGCTCCAACTAATTTTGCTATATTCTTTTTTTTCATATTTAACACTCCTTTCTTCTCTTCATTAACCAGAAATTTAATTTCCATAAAGTCTTTTATACATATCCTCATTTTTAATTACTTTATTTACATATTCTCTTGTTTCAGAAAAAGGAATATAATTTAAATGTATTCCATCTTTTGAATATTCGCTATTATTTAGCCAACTTTGTACATTTCCTGCACCTGCATTATATGCTGCAATTACTAACTTAGGATCATTATTAAACTCATTTACTAATTTTGATAAATAATATGTACCAAACTCTATATTAATTTGAGGGTCATATAGCATATCTGGCTGAAAATTTTGAATTCCTAATTTTTCTGCTATATCTTGTCCTGTTTGATTAGTTATTTGCATTAATCCTTTAGCTCCTACATTTGATAAAGCATTTGGATTTAAATTACTTTCAGTTTTTATTATTCCTCTTACAAACATTGGATCTAAATTATATTTTTCACTATATTCAACCACATATGAATTATATTTTTCTGGATAAGTCATATAAAGATATTTTATATATAATTTTTCTCCAACTTTTTTTAATAATATTACTGCTATAATTATTAATACTACAATCACTATAAGCCTTTTTAATTTTTTCATCTATTTTCTAACTCCATATAGTCTTTTATAAATCTTTTATGACTAACGACCATATACTCAGGTAATTCATTCAGACTAAAAAACTTTAGTTCACTTCCTTCAATGTTATCAACTTGTAAAGTTCCCTTATACTTTTTAGTATAATAAACAGCATTAACAAGATAAAATTTATGATTATTTGGTAAATGCATATATAATTCTTTACCAGAATAAACATTCATAAGTTTTAACTCCTTAACTTCTAATCCCGTTTCCTCAAAAACCTCTCTTGCTCCAGTCTCTTCCATAGATTCTCCCATTTCCATAAGTCCTCCTGGAAGCCCCCAATTCTTTTTAGGATAAGTTCTTCTTTGAAGTAATATTTTATTTTCTTCATTAAAAATAAGAACTGATACTCCATTTAATATAATAGGATTATCTTTTACATATCCTCTTATATACTCTACATAATTCATATCTCACCCCCATATTTTTATCTATATTATAATTATATTGAACTTTTCTATTTAATGCTATCATATTTTAGTAAATTTTTATTATATAAAAAAATAAAGCTATAAAATATCAATTTTATAGCTTTACTTATATTTAAATAATACCTATTAGTGTTCGTATTTATCTACATTTCTTATTAAACTTTGAATTATTTCTGTTGCATCCATAAATTTAGCAATGGATTTTCCTTCGTTTAATCTTTTTATTATTCTAGCTAAGAATTCTGACATGTCTACTGCTCTAAACCATTCAGCTTCTCTTAAATTTTGAGGAACATAAGTTAAGTTTGTACAATAAACTCTCTTAATTGTTCCTTCTTTATAATATTTATTAAACTTATCTAAACCTTCATTAAATAATCCAAAAGTTGTTGCAACATATACATTTCTTACTTTTCTTGCTTTTAGCTCTTTAGCTATATCAAGAACTGATTCTCCAGATGCTATCATATCATCAACTATTAAAACATCTTTTCCTTCTACATCTCTACCCATGTATTCATGTTCTACAATAGGATTTTTTCCATTTACAACTACAGTATGGTCTCTTCTCTTATAGAAAAGCCCTACGTCTACTCCTAATACACTTGAATAGTAAATAGCTCTATCCATGGCTCCAGTATCTGGACTTATAACAAGTAATTTTTCTTTATCAAGTTCTAAATCTTTTTCTATAGTTAAAAGATTTTTTACTATGTCATATGTTGGATATATATTTTCAAATGAAAGTAGTGGAACTGCATTTTGAACATTAGGATCATGTACGTCAAATGTTAAAATTTCATCTACTCCTAAACTTTCTAATTCTTGTAGTGCTAAAGCACAGTCAAGTGATTCTCTTCCTTTACGTCTATGTTGTCTTGATTCATATAAAAGAGGCATAATCACAGTTATTCTAGCTGCTTTACCTTTTATAGCTGAAATTGTTCTTTTTATATCTTGAAAATGTTCATCTGGTCCTTTATGATTTTCAAAACCAAACATTTTATATGTGCAACTATAATTTCCAATATCACATAATATATATATATCTTTTCCTCTTACAGTTTCAGAAATTTTTACTTTTCCTTCTCCATTAGAAAATCTAATTTGATTAGTTTCTACTAGAAATGATTCCTTTCTATTCTTTTTTTCTTGAATAAATTTATCAACAGCATTACCAAGTTCAGTACAACTATCTAATGCTATTAATCCAAGATCATGAGTTAGTTCCATAATTAATCTTCTCCTTTTAGGCATTACAAATTTATTGCTTTTCTGCTTCTAGTATATATTAAAAAAAGAGAGTTAGAAATAGTTTTCCGACAAAATTTTTTCTTTTAATATATACTATTATTTTTTACAACACTATTTATATCAAATATAGTATACACTATTTTCTTTTTATATTAAATATTTAATTAACATAAATTTTTTAGTTTACATATAGATTCTTTTTTATTATATTATAATAAGCATAAATTAATACTAATAAAAAAAAGGAGATAAACAAATGAAAAAATTTATTGAAGAATTTAAAGCTTTTGCTTTAAAAGGAAACATTATAGATTTAGCCGTAGCAGTTGTTGTTGGTGGCGCTTTTAATACTATTGTTAAATCTCTTGTTAATGATATTATAATGCCTATAATAGGAGTACTTACTGGTGGAATAAACTTCTCACAATTTCATATAGTACTTGTACATGCAGTTGGGAAAAAACCAGCAGTTACTCTTAATATTGGAATGTTTATACAAAATGTAATAAACTTCTTAATAATAGCTTTATCTATATTCGTAGTTATAAAATTATTCTCTAAACTTCAAAGAAAAAAAGAAAAAGAAGAAGAGGAAGTTGAAGAAAAAATAGAAGAAAATACTGAACTTCTTAGAGAAATTAGAGATTTATTGAAAGATAAATAATAAAAAAACCTTACTTTAAGTGTAAGGTTTTTTTATTAATTATTTATATTAATGTAACTTTGCAATTGACTTAGCTATAGTATCTGTTAATTCTAAGCAGTGAGCTAATGTAATTCCTTTTTCTAATCTTGGATTAAATTCAACTAAATCCATACTTTTAACTAGTCCACTTCCTATGATTTCTTTTATTACATATTGAGCTTCTTCCATGTTAAATCCACCTGGAACTCTTGTACCAGTTCCTTCTATAAATTCTGGATCAATTCCATCTATATCATAACTTAAATGAATATTTTTTATTCCTTTTGCTTTTATTTTTTCTAAAACTTCTTTAACTGTCTTTTGCACACCAATTTCTCTAACTTTTTTCATATCATATACATCTATATTGTTGTCAGCTATTATTTTTACTTCACCTTCATCAATATCTCTTGCAGCTATTATGTGTACATTTTCTGGTCTAACTTTAATTCCATCAAAGTAAACATGACTTAATTTATCATCAATTCCAATTCCACCAGCTATAGGCATTCCATGTACATTACCACTTGGTGATGTTTGTATAGTATTTATATCTGCATGAGCATCAAACCATATTAATGCAAAATCATCTAAATCTCCACAAGCTTTGCTTGCTCCAGCAACACTTCCTAATCCTAAAGAATGGTCTCCTCCTATAGTTAATGGAAAACTTCCTTCTGAAATTGAAGAGTCAACTTTTTTAGCTAATTTTTCTGATGCATCTAAAACATATGATAAGAATTTAGCATGTTCATCATCTTTATATTTTTCATTTTGACTAGCATAGACCATATCAATGTCTCCTAAATCAACAACTTCATTACCTGGTTTATGTAATAGACCTATTGTACCACTTTCTCTCATAACAGTTGGTCCTTGATCTACTCCTGGATTATCACATCCATAAAATATTGGCATTCCGATTACGTTAATTTTCATAATATCCATCTCCTAATCTATTTTTTTAGATAGCATATATAAAAATTCATCTATAAAATAGGTAAATTTTTATATATATTAGATTTTAAGTTAAACACCTAATAAAACTTCTAAAGCTAATATAGACTCTTTTTATTTCATAATCAAAATTAAAAATTTTAAAAAATCCTAATTTAACCAATATTTATTTATCATAATAAATACTTCAAAATACTTTCAATTATCAATATTCTTTTTATTTAATTATGTTCTAAGCATTTTATCATCAATATATACTTAAATTTAATATTTTATAAATTAAAATAAGTGAATTTAAAAAATATTTTATACAGTAATTATAAATTTTTATTCAATTTCATTTTTTATATTAAGTTTTTTCTCAGTATTTTTGTATATTTAATTGAAATTATGTATCAATATTAATCTAAGACTTATTTATCTAATTTTTTTAAATTTAATATTAGTGTATTTTTGTTAACTTTATAAACTTTTTAGAAACATTATTTTCTGTTTTTTTATTTATCTGTTATCCATTTTTTTCTTTTAATAGATTTATTTTTCATTTAAATTGACTTATTAACAATAAAATATTATTATCTCTATATATTTAAACAAAGGATGGATAATTATGGACGAACAATATTATGAAAACTTATTGAATATAAAAACTAGCGGAAAGCAAGACTTAAATGAAACCTCTATCCATTACAATAGATATGAGCCTACAGATTACTCTTCTCTAGAGAGATTTTTCTCTGAATATTCATTAAAAGAAACTGATTCTATTATAGATTTTGGTTCAGGGAAAGGTAGATTGAATTTTTTTATAAATAATAAGTTTAATGCTAAAGTAACTGGTATTGAAATGAATACATTTTTTTATAATGAAGCTTTAAAAAATAAGTCTACATACATAGAATGTTCAAAAAAAGATGAAAATAAAATTTCTTTTATAAATTGTTTAGCAGAAGAATATTCTATTAAAGATGAGGATAATATTTTTTATTTTTTCAATCCTTTTTCTCTTCAAATATTTATGAAAGTTCTTGAAAATATTCTTACATCATTTTGTAAATGTTCAAGACAAATAGATATTATACTTTTTTATCCTTCTACAGATTATATATTTTTCTTAGAAAACTCTACATTATTTAATCTTGTTTTAGAGTTAAAATTAGATAATTTTAAAAATGATCCTAATGAAAGATTTCTTGTTTATAGATTATCTCCATTTAAATAAAAAGAAAAAGCAATTAGAGAGTATTCTCCAATTGCTTTTTTATTATCTTAAAAACTCTTGTGTAGCGTAATATTTATTTCCTATCTTATAAACTCCAACACCTATTGAAGTAAAGTTAGTTGATAAAATATTAGCTCTATGTCCAGGTGAATTCATCCAGTTAGTCATAAATGTATTTGCTAAAACATTTTCTGAATAACCATCTAAATATGCTATGTTTTCTCCCCATGCACTATATGAAACTCCTGCTGCTTTTATGTAATCTGATTCTAATTTACCTTTTAAATCTTCATGAGAGAAATAATTATTTACTCCCATGTCTTTTGATTTATCTCTAGCAAATTTTTGCATTGTATAATTATATTTTAATGGGCTAACCCCAGCTTTTTTTCTCTCTTCATTTACTTTTTGGAATATTAATTGTTCTACATTCTCTAAAGAACTACTATTAGAAACTTCCTGTTTAGGAGCAGTTTTAGGCTCTTCTTTAGTATTTGTAGTATTTTTTACTTGCTCTCTTTTAGGAGCGCTTGTCCCACATGTTACATTTGCATTTGCATTATTTGATTTTACTTCACTTTTCTTATTATCTACATTATTTGCAGATTTAACTTCATTTTCTTTTTTTACTGCATTTGAATTTTGTCCTTTATTATCTTTTTGAACCTCATTTCCATTTTGAACTACATTTGCAGTTTTAACTCCATCTCCATTTTGAATATTACTTGGATTTTGAACTTCATTTGTATTTTGAACTTCATTTTCTTTTGGAGCTTCTACTCCTTTTTCTTCTTTACCTTGTTCTGTACTATTTTCTTTTACATCATTACTAGCCACTTCTTCTTTAACTGCTTGTGGCTTGTACATAGTAACTCCTTTAAAAACACCATATATAGCCATAATGGCCAGTGCCGTTATTGTAATTCCTATGATTTTTTTCTTAAACATTTCTTTTCCCCCTTAAATTTAATACTTTTCCAGTATACAGTCATATTTGTTAAATACAAAATTTTTTTCATAGTTTTTTCCATAATTATTACTGGGAGAAATTGAATTTATTTGGGTTGATTGGATATATTATCTCATAAGGCAAAAAATAGTGGACTAGACACTAAAACTAATCCACTAAATTTTTATAATAATTCTTTTACTTTTTCTATTATATTTGAAACTGTAAGTCCATGTTTTTCTAGTAATTCATCTGGATTACCTGATTCTCCAAAAACATCTTTAACTCCAATTTTTTTAACTTTCGTAGGATGATTATCACAAACAACACTTGAAACTCTATCTCCTAATCCTCCAATTATTGAATGCTCCTCAACTGTTACTATTCCTTTTGTTTCTTTTGCTGCTTTTATTATTATTTCTTCATCTATTGGTTTTATAGTTGATATATTTATAACTCTAGTATTTATATTCTCTTCTTTTAATTCTCTTGCTGCCACTAAAGCTTTATGAACCATAATACCTGTAGCTATTATAGTTACATCATTTCCTTTAACTAGCTCAGAACCTTTTCCTATTTTAAAATTATAATCCTCAGTATAAATATCATCTAAAGGAATTCTTCCTAATCTTATATATACAGGTGATTTTATTTTTGCTGCTTCTCTTACGCATTTACAAGCTTCTATATCATCTGCAGGAGATAAAACTATCATATTAGGTAATGATGACATTATTGCTATATCTTCAATAGCTTGATGTGATCCTCCATCTGGTCCAACTGTTATTCCTGCATGAGTTGCTGCTATTTTAACATTCATATTAGGATAACAAACAGAATTTCTTATAATTTCAAAAGCTCTTCCTGCTGCAAAAACTGCAAAAGTTGTTGCAAATGGAATTTTTCCACCTGCTGCAAGTCCCGCTGCCATTCCAATCATATTTTGTTCTGCTATTCCTACATTTATAAATCTTTCAGGAAATTTTTTACCAAATATTTCTGTTTTTGTAGCTTTTGAAAGGTCAGCTTCTAATACTACTATATCTTTATTTTCATATCCTAATTCTTTTAACGTATTTCCATATGATTCTCTAGTTGCTTTTCTCATTTTAACCCCTCCATATTATTTACTTAACTCTGCTATTGCCATATCTTTTTCTTTTTCTGAAGGTGCAACCCCATGCCAAGCTACATTATCTTCCATAAATGAAACACCTTTTCCTTTAATTGTTTCTGCTATTATTACAGTAGGCTTATTTTCATGTAATTTATTAAAAGCATCATTTATTGAATCAAAATTATGCCCGTCACATTTTACAACATTCCACCCAAAACTATTCCATTTTTCTTCTAAAGGATCTATTTCCATTATTTCTTTTGTTCTTCCATCAAGCTGAATTCTATTTCTATCTATTATAGCTACAAGATTATTTAATTTAAATTTTGCTCCTGCCATAGCTGTTTCCCAAACTATTCCTTCTTGAATTTCTCCATCTCCTAAAATAACATATACATTTCCAGATAAACTATCCATCTTTTTACTTAAAGCTAATCCACATCCATTTGAAAATCCTTGTCCTAATGAGCCTGTTGATACTTCTACTCCAGGACATTTTTCAGCACAAGGATGGCCTTGAAGAAAGGACCCTGTCTTTCTTAAACTCATTAAATCTTCTTTAGGAAAGAAATCTTTTTTAGCTAAAGCTACATATTGAGCTGGTGCTGCATGCCCTTTACTTAAAATAAATATATCTCTATTTTTATCTTTTATATTTTCTACACTTATATTCATTTTTTCAAAGTAAAGATACGTTACTATATCTATAACTGATAAAGAACCTCCTGGATGTCCTGAACCTGCATTATATATACAATTTATTATGTCTTTTCTTAAATCTCTTGATATAATTTCTAATTCTTTTTTATTCATAAACTCTTTCCTCCATTTATAAAGAAATTGAGGAATATTTCATCCTCAATTTTTTAATTAAGCTATTTCTACTTCTTCTTTTCTATTTTCTACTGCAACTTCTTTTTTCTTAGTTACGTAAGTTAAAGCTACCATTACTCCAACTATTCCTATAAGAACTGCTGTTAATCCATATCCACCTATAAAACTTTGAATTTTTCCTAGAACTATACCTACTACTCCAAAGTCTGCATCTGAAAAAGTTGAATTTGCAAAACCTAAATTTCCCAATACAGGTAATAAGGCTACTGGTAAGAAAGAAATTATAATTCCATTTACAAATGAACCTATTATTGCTCCTCTTCTTCCTCCTGTTGCATTTCCAAACACAGCTGCTGTTGCTCCAGTAAAGAAATGTGGTACAACTCCTGGAATTATTACCACTAATCCCATAGCTCCTAAAGCTATCATTGAAGCTACTCCACCTAAGAATGAACTAATAAATCCTATTAAAACTGCATTTTGGGCATATGGGAATACTACTGGACAATCTAAAGCTGGTTTTGAATTTGGAACAAGCTTACTTGATATTCCTTTAAATGCTGGAACTATTTCATTTAATACGAGTCTTACCCCATTTTGTATTAAAATAAATCCAGCTGCGAAAGTTAAAGCTTGTATCATAGCATAAACTATAAAATTCTTTCCATCTGATAATTCTGATTCAACAAATGATGGACCTGCTGCTACTGCAACTCCAATATATAAAATTAACATTGTAATTGAAATTGATACTACTGAATCTCTTAAGAAACTTAATGATTTTGGGACTTTCATTTCTTCAGTTGATTTTGAACCTTTTCCTACTGCTTTACCAATTATTGCTGCTACTGCATAACCAGCACCTGAAAAATGTCCAAGCCCTACTGAATCATTTCCAGTAATTTTTTTCATAAAAGGTTGTAATATTGCTGGTGATAAAATCATTATTAGTCCTAATGCAAGTGAACCTGTAAAGATTAAATGTAAACCAGTCATTCCTGATGCTCCTAATATAACTGCTATCATACATGCCATAAATAATGTGTGATGTCCTGTTAAAAAAATAAATTTATACTTAGTAATTCTCGCAATTAAAATATTAGCTAACATACCAAATGTCATAATTAATGCTGTATTAGTTCCAAACTTATCCATAGCCATTGCAACTACAGCTTCATTATTTGGAATAACTCCAGATATATTAAATCCTTTTTCAAACATAACTCCAAAAGGCTCAAGTGAACCTACTATTACTCCAGCAGCTGCTGAAATAACAACAAAGCCAACCATTGCTTTTAATGTCCCTTTTATTACTACATCTGCACTTTTCTTTTGTAGTAATAACCCCACTAATACCATAATTCCAATTAATACTGATGGTTCTGATAGGAAATCTACAAAAACTTTTAAAATTCCTCCCATTTTTAAGTCCCCCTTACTTTATAATATTTTGTTTTGCTATGTAGAGAGTGTTCTCTACATAGCTTTTATAATTAAAGTCCTAATTTTTCTGATATTTTTCTTTTTAATTCATCTCTATCTAACAATGAATCTAAAACTATTAATTCTGGTAAATGACTAGCACTATCTGCTAAATCTAATCCTGTTACAAAAATATCCGCATCTGAAGCTGTTACATCAGCTAAAGAAGTATGACTTGCTTCATATTGATCTTCTACTCCTAATTCTCTTAAAACATCTGTAATATTCATTTCCACCATAAAGCTTGACCCAAGTCCTGATCCACATACTGCCATTATTCTTTTCATTTTAAAATACCTCCATAATTTCCTTTTCATTATTTGAATTTATAATTTTGTTTAATTTATCTTTATTCATACACACTTCAGCTATTTGTCTAAGAAGTCCTAAATGTGATTCATTATCTTTAGCTGAAAGAGTGAAAAATACACTAATTTTTTTACCTAAAAAATCTACTGGATTGTTTAACTTAACAACTGATACTCCAGTTTCTATAGAACCATCCTCTGGTCTAGCATGCGGCATTGCCACGCCATCTGCAATGCAGAAATATGGTCCAAATTCATCTATTTTACTCATTATCGCATTATAATATTTTTCTTCTATAATGCCTTTTTCTTTTAGCATATTACATGAAATTTTTATTCCCTCACCATAGTCCTCTACTTTATCAATTATTTTTACTAACATACCCACTTCCCCTTATTAAGTTATTTTTCTTAGTTCTTCATAAGATTTCAGATTTTTGAATTTTTCTATATTATCATTTTTTGTAATGATATTAATTAAATTTACTAAATTCATATTTTCATTTTTATTTGCAATTAACACTATAGCTTTTACTTGAACTTTATTTTTAAATCCAAATTCTATTTTTTCTTTTAATGTTAAAATTGACATCGAATTTTCATTTACATTTTCAGGTGGTGCATGTACAAAAGCTATTTCTGGTATAAACACCATGTAATTTCCTAATTCTTCAATAACATTTATAATGTCTATTACATATTCTTCTTTTATCATATTAGTTTTTATTAAAGGATTAGCTGCTTCTTTTATTGCATCTTCCCAAGATTCTATATCTTTATCAAAGATTGCGTATTCTTCCTTTATAAGCTTTGTTATTCCTTCACTTTCAGTTTTTTTTACTTTATCTAATAGATACTTACAATTTTTTTCGTATCTTTTATTATAAATTTCAACTTTTATTTTTTCTGCATCACTATATTCAAGTAAAGGATTAACTTTTATAGTTTTATAGTTTTTAATTGCTAATGGAACTGTAGTTACAATAAAATCTACTTCTTCATTTTTTAATTTTTTTTCTACATCACTTACTCTACATATTCCTAAGATATTTGCTTCTGGAATCATAGCATTTAATCTTGTTTTTAAAAGACTTGATGTTGCTAGTCCTCCATTACAAACTACTAAAATATTATACGTAAAATTGCTTTTTACATTTCTTTCAAATATGGCATCAAAATACATTGCCATATATGCAATTTCAGATTCAGGAAACTTTACTCCCAATAACTTTTCTTTTGAATCTAAAATTTGTTTTGTTATTTCAAATATAAAAGACATTTTATATTTTATTTCTTCAAGCATTTGATTTTCAGTAGTTAAATTATTTTTTATTCGATGTATAGCTGATTTTAAATGAATTCCTATTTGACTTTTAAATTCTAAGTCTTTACTAAAATCTATATTTAGGACATTACACATTTCTTTTAATATTTCTTCAGTAACTTTATCTTCTTTTCCACCCTTAGTCTTTCTAAGTCCATCAGATATAGTTACTAAATAACCTATTTCAGAAATATCTAAATTTAAAAATTCTTTTAGTACATCAAATTCTCTTCTATTTTCATTAGAATTTTTTATAATTTTAAATCCATTTTTAACTCTACAGCTTGAAAGTAAAATTGCTATTTCAAATTCTTCAATAGATTCTTCACTATATTTAGTTCCTAAAAGTTTTTCTAATTCAACTATTTTATATTGAATATTTAAATTACTTAAGTTGCTTTCTATTTTTAATCTTTCTTTTATTTCAATTTTAAGATTTTCTTCTAAGCCTAAATAGATTTTAATAAAAGTATTTCTTATATTTTCTTCTTCTGATTCTAAAGATATTCCATAATATACTTTTTTAGATAAGTCTACTTTATAATTTTTCAACTTTTTCTCTACATCTTTTAAATCATTTACTAAAGTATTTTTACTTACTCCAATTTCATTTGAAAGTTTTTCAATAGTTAATTTTCCTTTCAATATTAAAATCAATATAATCATGTCCACTCTGTTATTATAGGAATAAATATCAACTTCACTTTTTTTAATTAGCTCTTCTAAAAATAATCCTTTCTTTAAAATTAGCTTTATTCCTAATCTAGGTTTCTTTTCAATATTTCCATTTGAATCTCTTAAAAATTTCTTTAAAACATCTAAATCATTTCTAATAGTTCTAGGACTACATTTGAATTGCTCTGAAATTTTATTTATTGTTATATATTCATCTTTACTGCCTAAAAATTTTAAAATATCACTCTGTCTTTTGCTAAGTGTAATCAAGTTAATTCCTCCTTGCTACCTTATGATTTAATTGTATTCGATTTCATAAAAATGAACTATACCAATTTATTTCATATAATGTGGCAACATTCATATTAAATACATTTATTTCATTTTTTATTAATATTTTCAGTCCCATTTTACCATATTTTCTCGTTTTTTTTAATATTACTAGAAAAATAAAACTAAATCCTTCTATAGGATAACTTTATTTCTAATCATAATTAAAGAGACTCAGAATATCCTAAGTCTCTTTAATAAACATATTAAAATTTTAAATTTATCCAATATCTTTGAGTAATTTTATCTCCATTTTTAATTTCATTTTCTAAAATTCCATTATTATTTAATATAGTTTTTGCTGAAGGAATATTTTCTTTATTGCAAGTTAATAAAACTTTTTCTATGTTTAATTCTTTACATTTTTCTAAAGACAATTTTAACATTTCAGTTGCATAACCTTTTCTTCTTTCAGTTTTTCTTACGCTGTATCCAATATGTCCACCAAAATTTAAAAGATAATCATTTAATCTATGACGTATATCTATCATTCCAACTAATCTTTTATCATCTTCCCTAATTACTAAATATGTTGTAGCTGGAACTAATCCTTTATCTACTGTTTCTTCTTTTAAATTACGTTTTAATTTTTCTAACCATTCATCTATATTTTCATAGCTTATTAAGTTAGAAGTTCCATCCATACTATCATTATTTAAAATAAACTCTTCTTTATAACTTATAATTTGATTTTTATATTCTTCACTTGGAAAAACTAATTTTAACTTATTCATTACTTTTCCCCTCATTTCTTATCTAATAGAATCTAAATATTAAATTAAATTCTCATAATTTATTTATGCTAATATTCCCATTCTTCTATAATTTTTTCTACATATTTCATATCTATATTTTCTTCTAAAGTTTCTTTTAATTTTTTATATTCTTTTTCCTTTAAAGATTTATAACTTTCTTTTATTTCTATATCTTTTATAAAATGTTTTATAAACTCTTCATTATCTAAAATTCCATGAAGATAAGTTCCATAAACATTACCACACTTCATGCCTACAACTCTTTCTCCATCTTTTAGCCACATTTTATCTTCATCTAAAGAAAAACTTCTACCATTATGAATTTCATACCCTTCTATTTCTATTCCTAAATTATCTTTAACTTTAGTTCTCTTAGTTATTTTTTCTTTTTCAAATATTGTTTTTATAGGAAGTAAATTTAATCCTTCTTCTTCTTTTATATTTCCTTCAATTTCATAAGGATCTTCTAAAAGTTTCCCAAGCATTTGAAATCCACCACAAATTCCCAAAATTAATTTTCCTTCATTTTGCGCTTTATATATTTCTTTAGAAAAACCGTTAGCTTTTATATAACGTAAATCTTCAATAGTATTTTTACTTCCTGGTATAACTATTATATCTATAGACTGTAATTCTTCTTTATTTTCTATATATTTTACCCCAATTTCATCAAAGGTACTTATATAATTTAAATCTGTGAAATTGGACATATGAGGAAACTTTATTACTCCTATATTTATTTTTCTTTTAGCTTTATTTTTAAAAATATCTGTTTGTCCGTCTTCTTCTTCAATATTTAACTTTTTATAAGGCATTACTCCTAAAACTTTAACTCCTGTAAGATTCTCTATAATTTCTACACCTTCTTTAAAGAATTCAGGATTACCTCTAAATTTATTTATTATTATTCCTTTTATAAGCCTTTTTTCTTCTTTAGGTAAAATTGAAAGTGTTCCAACTACAGATGCAAAAACTCCACCTTTTTCTATATCAGCCACAAGAATAACTGGAGTATTTGTTTTAAGTGCAGTATTCATATTTGCTATATCTGTTTTTCTTAAATTTAATTCTGCACAGCCACCTGAACCTTCAAGAACTAACATTTCATGTTCTTTTTCAGCTAATAAAAATGCTTCATAAGCTTTTTCTTTTAAAATAGAATTTAATTCTTTATATTTATAAGCATTTATTGTACAAAGAACTTTTCCTCTAGCTATAACTTGAGTTTTTCCTCCTCCAGGCTTCATAAGAATTGGATTCATATATTCTTTAGGTTCTATATTACAAGCTTCTGCTTGTACAGCCTGAGACCTTCCAATTTCATCTCCATCTTCAGTTATATAAGAATTAAGAGAAATATTTAAAGCTTTATATGGACTTACATCTAATCCTTTATCTTTAAAATATTTACAAAAGGCAGTAGCAATAGTACTCTTACCTACTGATGAAGATGTTCCTAGAATCATTATTCTCTTTTTCATTTATCTCTCCTTTTACCGAAAATTTGTTCTAAAGCCTGAATTAAAATTTTATTTTCTTCTCTTCTCCTAACTGCTATTCTATAATATCCTTTTTCAAGATTAATATAATTTTCGCAACTTCTTATTAAGATATTTTTATTTAATAAAGCAGTCTTTAAATCTATATCATTTTTCACTTTAAAAAATATGTAGTTTACGCTTCCACTATAAATCTCTAATTCTTCAAATTCTTCTAAAGATTTTAGTAAAAAATTTTTTTCTTCTCTTAAATATTCTCTACTTGCTCTCATGTAGGCTTCTTCTTTCAATGCTTGTACTCCACCATAAAGAGCAATTGTATTTACATTCCAAGCTATAGATATTTTATTTATTTTTTCTATATAATCTTTATTTTTAGTTAACCCATAACCTAATCTTATTCCTGGAAAAGCAAAAAATTTAGTTAAAGATTTAACCACAATTAAATTATTATATTTCTCTATATCTTTAACTAAGGAATATTCATTTTTATTTTCTAAAAAATCTAAAAATGATTCATCAACAACTATAGTTACATTATTTTTAACTCCTCTTTCTAATATATCTAACAATAACCTTTTGCTAGTTAATTTTCCAGTTGGATTATTTGGATTACATATAAATGTTATATCTGTATCTTCAGTTAATTTTTCTAAAAAATCTTCTTTAATTAAAAAGTCTTTATCCATTTTATAGTATTCAATTTTACAATCAATAGATCTTAAGCTATCCTCATATTCACTAAAAGTAGGTGCCATTAAGATAGCTTTTTTAGGTTTAAGCCCTCTACTTATATTAAAGATAACTTCAGCTGCTCCATTACCTAAAATTATATTTTCATAGTCAACTTCTTCAAATATCTTTATTTCTTCTTTTAAATTGTGATAAGTAATATCAGGATAGCTTTCTATTTTATCCAAAGCTTTTATCATTTCATTTTTAACTTTTTTATTTATCCCTAAAGGATTTATATTAGCTGAAAAATCATATATTTTTTCATTAATTCCAAACTTTCTTTTTATCTCTTCAACGTTTCCCCCATGTCCTAAGCTCATATTATCACTCCTCTTATAGCTACAGAAAGTATTAATCCTAAAATACTAACTAATAGCAAAATATTATTTGTCTTGTGTAAATCACTTATTTCTATTGTTTTTTTCTTGTCCCCTATTGTTGGTTTTTTAACTATTTTTCCAAAATAATAATTTTCACCTCCAAGTCTTATATTTAATGCACCAGCTACAGCTGCTTCAGGATGAGCACTATTAGGGCTTGTATGATTATATTTATCTCTTTTATATATTTTAAAAGAATTTTTAAAATCTAATCTTAAAATAAATGAACTTATAATTATAAAATATCCTGTAAGTCTTGCTGGTATATAATTAAATATATCATCTAACTTAGCAGGAAAGAAACCAAAATCTTTATATTTTTCATTTTTATACCCAAACATAGAATCACAAGTATTGACTGCTTTGTAAATCATTCCAAAAGGTGCTCCTCCAATTCCTATAAAAAATAAAGGTGCTATTATTCCATCTGACATATTCTCAGCCACAGTTTCTATAACTGCTCTAACTATAGCTTCTTCATCTAAATTTTCTGTATCTCTTCCAACTATATATGAAAGTCTCTTTCTAGCTTCTATTATATCTCCACTTTTTAAGACTTTTATTACTTTTAATCCTTCTGTTTTTAAACCTTTTGATGCTATACAAAAATAAATTATAATTCCACTAACTATTATCCCAATAATAGGATTAAGCTTATTTAAAAAATAAATTAATATAAATGGAACAAAAAAACTTATCAAAACTACAAAAATCCAAGTTAATAAACCTGCTAACCTTAAACTATTTTTAAATATCTTTCTAAAAATTTTTTCAAAACCTTGCCCAAGATTCCCTATAAATCTAACTGGATGATATGGATTTTGCGGATCTCCAATTATCCAATCTAAAATAAATCCAATGACTATTGAAATCATTCTTTAAAACTCCTCTAATATTTCTATATATATTTTTTTATCTATTACTACTTCTACTTTATATCCTCCACCGCACTCTGGTTGAAGGTTATAAAAATAATCATCTCTATCTGAAAAAAGTTCTAAAAGAGTTCCTATTGTTCCTCCATGACATACTATAACTCCCTCTTTTTCTCCTTTTTTATTTATCTCAATAATTAAATCATTTAACTGCCTTTCTATTCTCTTATAAAAAATCTCTTTACTTTCTCCATTAGGACATTTTATTTTCCCAGTTTTATCTTCAATCCAAGCTATATAATCTTTGTTCTCTTTTAAATCATAATAGCTTTTACCTTCAAAATCTCCAAAATCAAATTCTTTAAATCCTTCTAAAATAGAAAATTTATCTTGTCCATAAATAAGCTCAAATGTCTCATTAGCTCTTTTCATTCCTGAAGTAAAATTTAATTTTGCTTTTTTATATCTTATGTTTTTTATTTTTTCTTTTAGCTCTTCTATTCCTAAAGAACTTAAACTAATATCACTGCTTCCACAGTAAAGTCTTTTTTCATTAAACTCTGTTTTCCCATGTCTTATAAAATATAAAATTGCTCTATTCATGTTTTAACCTTTTTGGAATTCCAAAAAATATTTTATAAACTTCGTCACTGTTTGAAACTAAATATCTTAATACTTTTCCAACTTCCTCTCTCCAAAATCTCTCTTCTTTTTTTATAGGAACTATTCCATTTGATATTTCATCACAGATTATTATTTTATCTCTTAAATTTTCTATATTATTTTTTATATATTCTAAAGATTCATTACCATTTAAAACATTAAACAAAATAAATTTATCTAATCCGCTTATAACTTTTTTATTAAAATCTATATTATCTTTGTTGCAATAAAATATATCTTTATCTGTTAAGTTATATTTTTCTTTTACATATTCAAGCTTACCATTATAAGCTCCACCAAAGTAAAGTATCAAAGAATCACCCTTTCTTTTATGCAATTGCTAAAACTACAAGTCCTATAAATTCGGATAAAACTATGATATATCCAGCTACATCTCCATTTATTCCCCCAAGTTCTTTTTTAGATTTATAAAGAAGATATTTTGCACATAATCCCATAATTAAAGGAACAAAAACAAATTTTATATTTATAAAAAAACTTATAATAATTAAAACTAAAAAAATAAAAATTAAGAAATATTCAAAACCTTTAGAAGCTCCTTTTTTATAAAGCCTTGCAAAATAACTATCTTTTATTGGCTCTTCTGAAAGAAGAAAATATCCTACTAAAGCTCTTGATATAATTGGAACTAATATAAAAAATAGAATTTTTTTGCTACTATCTAAGCTTTCATTTATAGCTCCTAATTGAATTATCAATAATAATACTAATGATATTACAGAAAATGCTCCAATTGTAGAATCTTTAAGTATTCTAAGCTTTTCTTCTCTTTCTCTTCTTGATAAAAGAGCATCACATACATCCATAAATCCATCTAAATGCAGAAATCCTGTTAATAAAAATGGAATTGCAAGTACTATACCAGTTAATAATAATCCCTTAAAATGAAATCTTATAAGTAAAATCGTAATAGCATACCATAAAACTCCTATTAAAAGTCCTATAAAAGGAAAAACTGGCATCATAAATTTTCCTGAATCCTCATCCCAAACTTTTTTAAATGGAGGTATCACTGTAAACATACTTATTCCCATATTAAATCCATTAAATAAGCCTTTCATTTTTTAATATCTCCTCTCCTTTATATATGGACATTAAACTATAAGAAGCTTCTATTGCCACATCTGATAATTTAGCTATATTACAATTTATAATTCCTAAGCTTTTTCTATAACTCTCTGTTATACTGTCATATACTATAGAATCATTAAAAATATAGTCTGAAACAATTACTAGATTTTTAGCTTTTTCACTTAAAATTTCAATTCCTTTAATTATTTTTTCTTCAATATTAAAAATAATTTTTTCTTTAAACATTTCATTTGCAAGAAGAGATGTTATAGAATCTAACAACACTGTATCTTTTTCCTTTATAATTTCTTCTGCTTTTTCTATATTTTCTAAAATTTCATAAGTTAAAAAATTTGTTCCTTCTCTATCTTTTTTATGATTTTCTATTCTTTTTAAATCTTCTTCTCCTGTAGGTTTCATTGTTGCTAGATAAATCAACTCTCCTTCTTTATGAAGATTTTTACTAAAACTTTCTCCTAAAGCAGATTTTCCACTTTTGGAACCACCACATATAAAAATAATCATTTATACTTCTACCTTATAATTTTTTTCTAATCTTACTTCATCTAAATAACTATTATCTATTTCTGCATCCTCAAAAGTTCCCATATTATTAATCATTGCCATTGAAAAATCTATTATTGAAAATGCAATAGGACATCCACTACCTTCTCCAAGTCTCATATTTAAATTTAATATAGGTTCTAATCCTAAACTTTCCATAGCCAAATTATATCCAATTTCATAGGATTTATGAGATGGGATAAGATACTCTTTAACAAGAGGATTAATTTTGCAAGCTAATAATGCACTTACTACTGATATAAATCCATCTACAACAACTGGAATTTTATAATATGCACATCCTAAGAAAACTCCTACCATTCCTCCTATATCAAAACCTCCAACTGATTTTAATATTTCTATTGGATTATTTGAATTAACTCTTTCTACAGCTTTTTTTATTACTTGTTTTTTCTTTATAAAAGCTTTATCAGTAAGTCCAGCCCCTTTTCCAACAACTAAATCTATGTCTTTATCTATTAAAAGAGATAAAACTGCTGATGAAGTAGTAGTATTTCCTATTCCCATTTCTCCTACTCCAACTATTTCAAATCCATCTTCTTTTACTTTTTTAGCCATTTCTATTCCAATTTCTATAGATTTAATAGCTTCTTCATAAGTCATAGAATCCTCTTTATAAAGATTATTTGTTCCTTTTCTTATTTTTTTATCTATTACACCTTCTATTTTTTCATCACTATTAATCCCTATATCAACTACTATAAGCTCTGTATTATTTTCTTTTGCTAAAGCAGCAACTCCTGTTCCACCTTTTATAAAATGTTTTGTTTGTGCTAATGTTACATATTGTGGTGCTGAAGCTATCCCTTCTTCAACTACTCCATTATCAGAGCACATAATTATTACACATCTTTTTTTAAAAGAATTTTTTATTTTTTTTGTTATACCTGAAAGTTGTATTCCTAAAGTTTCTAAAGTTCCTAAACTTCCAAGTGGCTTTGCAAGAGAATCTATATATTCTTTAGCTTTTTTCATAGAATAATCATCTAAAGGCTCTATACCTTGTACAATTTTTTCTAACATCTTTTCTCCCCTTTAAAATTAAAGAATTAATAGTAGACTTTCTATCTACTATTAATTCCAAATTATAAATATTAAACTTCTTTTAAATATAAAATTAAATCTTTTAAATTATTAAATACAGTTCCATAATCTACTTTAGGCTTATTTATAAGAATAATCTTCGCATTATTTTCTATAGCAGAATTTACTTTTTCTTCTACTCCACCTTCTTTTCCGCTATCTTTTGTTATTATTGCTTTTATATTATATTCTTTTATAATTCCATCATTTATAGCTTTTCCAAAAGGCCCCTTAATTGCAATTATATTATCTAAAGTAATTCCACCTTCAGTTAATTTTTTTATTACTGTATAACTTGGAAGTACTCTATGTATAACTCTATTTTCTAAACCTAAACTATTTATTAATAAAGCATTATTACTTCCTGTTGTATTTAAAATATTCCCTTTTATATCTTTTAAAGCTTCTTTTAATTCTTCATAAGAATCTAATCTTATAATTTGCTTATAATCTACCTTATCAAAATAACTTTCTCTTTCGTATCTTATATACTTTATATTTTCTTCTTTACAAGCTTTAATAACTGTTTTAGAAGCTTCACCAGCATAAGGATGAGATGCATCTACAAATACTTTTATATTCCATTCTTTTATGAAATTTTTAAATCCTTCTAAATCTAATGGCTTTGTATTCATATGCTTTACTTTATATTCTTTTAAAAGCTCTCCTCCATAAGTTGTAGCTGTAGACACAACTATATCTTCAGTAAACTTATTCACTTCTCTTAAAATTTCTCTTCCCTCGCCAGTTCCTAAAACAAATCCTAGCATAATTTATATCCTCTTGGTGTTATAAATTTTCCGTCTTTTACATAACTTTGAGAATTTCCTACTATAACTATTGAAAACATATCAACTATTTCTTCATTAAAATTTCCTAAATTAAATATTGTAGTTTCTTGTCCATCTCTAAGTGCATGTCTAACTACTGCAACTGGAGTATTGTCATCTCTAAATTCTCTTATAATTTCAATACATTCTCTTAAATAATGTGGTCTACCTTTACTTCTTGGATTATAAAGAGAAATTATAAAATCTCCGTCAGCTGCATTTCTTACTCTCTTCTTTATTTTTTCATAAGGTGTCATTAAATCACTTAAGCTTATATTACAATTATCATGCATAAGTGGTGCTCCTAGTACTGCTCCTGCTGCACTTGAAGCTGTAAGTCCTGGAATTATTTCTACATCTTCATCTTTTCTTAATTCTAAAATAAGTCCTGCCATTCCATAAATTCCTGAATCACCTGTACTTACTAAAGCTACAATTTTATCTTTTGAAAGTTTTAATGCTTCCTTACATCTTTCTTCTTCACCTCTCATTCCAGTCATAAAAATTTCTTTTCCTTCTGTAAGAGGTTTTATCATATCTATGTACTTTGTATATCCTACTATTATTTCACTTTCATTTATAGCTTCTTGTGCTTTTATTGTCATATGCTCAAGTCCACCTGGACCAATTCCTATTACATATAATTTTCCCATTTTCTTTTCTCCTTAATTTAAAATTCCAACTGTTAGCGTCATTCCATTAAGCTTTTCTTTTTCTCTAATTATTTTTCCACCTAAAAGCTCAACAACTGGTTCACTAACACATCTAACTCCAGTAGTTCTTTCTACAAAATCACTACCTTCATATTTATGATGAACTTTTGCTATTTCATCTTTCGTAAAAAATTTAAGTTCTGCATTTAATATTTCTCCTAAATTTAAAATTGCCTTTTCATCTTTTTTTAAATCTATAGAACCAATAACTTTTACACTATCTATACTTAACCCTAATTTTTCTAAAGTATTAAATACAAATTCTTTTAACTTTTCTTTTTCTGTATTCCTTCTACAACCAATTCCAAGAATTATATCTTTTCTTATTAACTTTAAAACATAATCCTCTTCTCTAGATTTATTTGTTATCCAAAGAGTCCATGGTTTTAATTCTTCTGTTTCTTTATATCCTTTTGGAAGTTTTATTTCTTTTTTATCATCTTTAAAGAAAACTTCTCCATCATTTACAAGAAGACTTGCAATCTCTTTTGCTTTTTTTAAAGATTCAATTTTTAAATTATTTTCCATTGCTAAAACATCTGGTGCATCTTTATCCATATTATCTGTTGCTGTAGTTATAACTGGTGTATTTCCTAACTTTTTTGCAATTTTATTTGTAATATAATTTCCCCCACCAAGATGTCCTGAAAGAAGGCTAATTGTAAATTTACTACATACATCTACAACTATAACAGCAGGATCTACATCTTTCTTTTTTATAAATCCATTTATAGCTCTAACTGCTATTCCTGTTGAAGATACAAAAACTATTGTAGAAAAATTATTAAATGCTTTTTCTGTAACTTCTTTTAATTTGAAATTTTCCATTTCTGATTTAAGAAAAAGAGTTCCATTAAACTCTTTTCCTATTTTTCTAGCTATAGAATCTCCTTTTTTAGTTACACTAATTACACAAAGCATTACTCTTGTCCTTTTCTAAACATATGAGAAAAGCTTTTATCATAAAGAAGACTTTTTTCATATTCACAATTTATAAAATCACCAACAAGAATTTGAGCACATTTTTTTATTCCACACTCTTTTACTTTTTCACTTATATCATCAAGAGTTCCTATTAGAATTCTTTGATCTTCCCATGTAGCCCTTTCAACTACTGCTATAGGAACATTTCTTCCATAACCTTTTTTAAGTTTTTCTACCACTTTATCAATCATACTAATAGATAAAAATATAGCCATTGAAGCTCCTACAGATGCTAATTTTTCTAAATCTTCTGTTTCTGGTACTGGAGTTCTTCCTTCAACTCTTGTTAAAATAACAGTTTGAGTTACTGAAGGCAATGTAAATTCTTTTTTTATAGCTCCTGCTGCTGCAACAAAAGAGCTTACTCCTGGCACAACTTCATATGAAACTCCTATTTTATCTAATTCATCCATTTGCTCTTTAATAGCACCATATATAGATGGATCACCTGTGTGAAGTCTAACTATTTCTTTATCTTTATTTTTTTCTATTACTCCTATGACTTCATCTAAAGTCATACTTGCTGAATTATATATTTCTACATCTTCTTTGCAAAAACTCATATGTTCTTTTGCTACAAGAGAACCTGCATATATAACTATATCTGCTCTTTTTAATATTTCTCTTCCTTTAACTGTAATTAAATCTACATCTCCAGGCCCTGCTCCTATAAAATAAACCATAAAATCCACCTACTCTCTATTTGCTAATATTAATGACATGTAATCTCTAACTTTTAATATTTCCTCTTTGTCTTCTAAAATTAATTGTCCTTCTCTACCTGCTCTACTTACATAAACATATTTAAATCCTTTTTCTTCTAAAGCATTTAGAACTTCTTCTTCACGTTTATATACTTTCATTATTACTACATATTTTTCATCTGTTATTTCATGAACCTTTGTTGCTGGCATAACTGTTAATCTATTATCTCCAACTACTATTGTTTGTCCAACTATACTTGCTGCTGAACAAAAAGAAGTAATTCCTGGTACTGTTTCAACTTTAAAATTCTTTTCTTCCATGTTTTTTAAAAGATGAATATATGTACTATAAACAAACGGATCTCCAATTGTTAAAAAGCTTACATTTTTTCCTTCTCTTAATCTCTCTTCTATAAAATCATATGCTTCTTTTACTTTTATTTCTTTTCCTTTTCCACCCATTGGGAAATGTTTTATAACTACTTCTGTTCCAGGTTTTATATATTCCTTAACAGTATTTAATGCTATACTTTCTCCACCTTCTGTTCCAGTTGGTGCTACTATAACATCACTATCTTCAATTGCACGCACACCTTTAACTGTAATAAGTTCTGTATCTCCAGGTCCTACACCTATTCCATATAATTTAGCCATATTATTTTTCTCCTTTTATGCACTTAACTATATAAATTGGATTATTAGAAATCATCATATAGCTTTGTCCTCTATTTTTGCTTATGTTAACTAATGAAACATCAAACTTATAACCCATTTGCTTAACTTTTTCTATTCCAATATATGAGTTATTTAAAGTTATGAAATTCATTACTATTACTCCATTATTTTTTAAAAGTTTATCAGACTTTTCTATTATCTTTTCAAGGTCACCTTCTGAACCTCCAATAAATATAGAATCTAATATTAATCCTTCTTCTATATATTTATCTAAAATTTCAACTGCACTACCTTCATCTAAAATAACATTTTTACAATTAAACTTTTCTATATTTTTTTTTGTTGTTTCTATTGCATGAATATCTCTTTCTATTGAATATACTTTTCCTTTATGTGCTATTTTAGAGGCTTGAACTGTTATACTTCCTGTTCCTGCTCCAACATCTAAAACTTTAGAATCTTCACTTAAATCCATTTTCCATATTGAAAGAGCTCTTATGTCCTCTTTAGTCATAGGACAATCTCCTCTTACAAATTCACTATCTTTTATTAAAATCATCTTTTTCTCCTAAACTCTTTCTACTATTAGAATACTCAAATCTCCAAAGCTTTCATTTAAAAATTCCTTTGGACTTCCGAAAACTATTCTTTCATCTTCATAAGAAAGTTTTTCTCCAATAAAAACTTTACACTCTATATTTTCTTTATTTAAAATTCTACATAACTCTACGGGAGTATTTTTTTTATCACAAAGCCATATACTTAAATTATTTTCATTTATTTTTTCTAAAAAATATCCTTCTCTAGCATGCATACTTCCTGTATATGCATTACTCCAAGATTTATTTAATTTGCTTGTTAAATATTGAAAAGAACTTATGCCAGGTATTACAGAAATATCTTTATCTAAATTCTTTTTTATATATTCTGCTATTCCAAAAAAATTTGGATCTCCTGAAGCTACAAGAGAAATATTTTCATCAGAATTTTTCAATTTTTCTAATATTCCTTTTAAAGAATCTATTTTTTCTTTTTTTACATCTATAAAATTAATTGAATCTATGGCTCTAGAAAAACCTATTATTATATCAGAATTTTCTAAAATATCTATAGATTTATTTAACATATAATCTTTATGTCCTGGCCCTATTCCAACTATATAAATCACACTTTTTCCTCCTCTAAAGAGTTATATAGTATATTGTAATCTGAATATCCGCTATACATTACAGCATTACATTTTACTTCATTGTAAGTATATATATTCATTCTATTTACTATTTTTTCTCCAATAGTCTTATACAAATGCTCATAACCTTCCCCTAAAAGCTTTACTGCACCTTCACTTGTTTTTTCTTTCATAACTTTTTCTACAAAATCTTTATCATATCCTAAAAGAAAAAGTTCTAACCCTATAACTTCAAGTCTTACATCAGAGACTCTACTATGAGTATTAAAACAACCATATGCTACTTTACTTAGCTTTCCTATATGCCCAACTAAAATTATTTCTGATACTTTTTGAGAAACTGCACTTTCAAGTGCAAATCCTACATAATTAGAAATAATAACTATTTCATCTTCTGTAAAGCCTAAGTCCTTTGCACATCTTTCACCTATATTTCCAAAAGTTAAAACTATTCTTTCTCCAACTTTTGATTTTTGCTTTATTTCAATTAAAATAGATTCTTTTATTGCATCTTCTGACATAGGAACAACTATTCCTGTAGTTCCTAAAATAGAAATTCCACCTTCTATTCCAAGTCTTGGATTAAAAGTTTTATTAGCTACTTCTTTTCCTTCTGGAACACTTATAGTTACATGCACACCATAATCTTTATCAATTACCTCTAAAACTTCTTTCTCTATCATTTTTCTTGGAACAGGATTTATAGCATATTCTCCCTTTTTTACTGAAAGACCATCACGAGTAACAAATCCAACTCCCTCTCCTCCAGTTAAAAAGAAACCATCTTCTATTTTTTTTACTGTAGAAAATATTTCTATTCCATCTGTTACATCAATGTCATCTCCACCATCTTTTATAACAGAAACACGAACAAAATCTTCTCCTCTATAAATAGAATTAATTTTTATATTTAATCTAATTCCTTTTGGAGTATCAATTTCTACATATTCTAAATCTTCCTCATGAAAAAGCATATAAGTTGCAGCCTTTGAAGCTGCTGCTGCACAAGAACCTGTTGTAAATCCACATCTTAATTTTTTACCACCACTTTGAACATATAAATCAAGCATAATTTTATCTCTCTACGCACATATACATTAAAGCATTTATTATAGCAGCAGCTACTGTGCTTCCACCTTTTCTTCCTTTAACTCTTATGTATGGAATATTTAATTGATCTAAATCTTCCTTGCTTTCTGCTGCTCCTACAAAACCTACTGGAACAGCTACTATAAGCTTTGGATTTACTTTTCCTTCAGCTATAAGTTCTTTTAATTTAAAAAGAGCTGTTGGGGCATTTCCAAAAACAAAAATATCAACATTATCAGCACAAGCTTTATGAACAGCTGCCATTGAACGTGTTATTCCTTTCTCTTTTGCTTCAACATGAACTTCTGGTAAATTTACATAACAAATTGCTTTTCCATTTAATTTTTCTAGTGCTCTTTTATTTATTCCTGAAAGAGCCATATTTGTATCTGTATATATTGTTGGGTTATTTTTTAAAGCTTCTTTCGCACTTTCTATTGCAGTCTTACTTATATCAACTAAATTTTTATATTCAAAATCTGCTGTTGTATGTATAACTCTCTTTACTATTTTAAGTTCTTCTTCTGAAAAGCTATGGCTTCCCATTTCTTCTCCAATTATTTCAAAACTTCTATTTTCTATTTCCATTGGATTTTTTATATAACTCATATTTATTCCTCTTTGTCTCTTAGTATATATTTTAAAAATTCTTTGTTTCCAAAGAAATGTATATGTGGATATCCAGCTAAAGTATTTTTCTTTTCATATCCACATTCCCATGTTTTTAAATCACCTTTATAATTTATTTTACTTACATTATAAATCTTTTTTTCTTTTGACTCTGTTTTAGATTTATGAAATTCATGACAATTTATTTTTATTCCATTAAAGTTTACTTCTGCATATCCAAAATTATTTAATCTATTAGTCATAAAACTCTTACCTTCAAAAAATCCTACCATTTCAAAACCTTCAATTTCTCTAGTAAGATACATAAGTCCACCACATTCTGCATAACAAGGAAGTCCCTCTTCTAAAGCTTCTTTTATACTTTTTAACATTGTTTTATTTTTACTAAGATCTTCTTTAAATACTTCTGGATATCCCCCACCTATATAAAGAAAATCTAAATCTTTAGGAAGCTCCTTATCATTAATAGGACTAAAATATATAACCTCACCTAATGATTCTAAAATCTCTAAATTTTCTCTATAATAAAAGCTAAAAGCTTTATCAAAAGCAACTCCAATTCTCTTTTTTCCACTTATTTTAAAAAAACTTTCATTTTTTTCTAAATTAACATCTTTAAAATTATCTATTAATAAATCTAAATCAACAGTTTCTTCTATTAAATTTGCACAAATCTCTATTTTATTTTCTAAATCTTCTATTTCAGAACTTTGAATTAATCCTAAGTGCCTACTTTTAATAATTAATTCTTCTTTCTTTTCTATAAATCCAAATACTTTTATATTTAAATTTTCTTCTATTATTTTTTTTAAAAGTACATAATAACTTTTACTTATATTATTTAAAATTACACCTTTTATATTTGCATCTCTAAACTCTAGTATTCCTTTTAATTCAGCACAAAGAGTTAAACTTTGAGCTTTAGGAGAAATAACAAGTATAATTGGAGCATTATCTAAAGTTTTTGATGTACTGTATGTTGAATAATCACTACTTATTCCTTTTCCATCATATAAACCCATAACTCCTTCTACAATTGCAAAATCTCCTTCCCCTCTATTAAAAGCTTCTCTTACACCTTCTTCTCCCATAAGAAAAAGATCTAAATTTCTAGATTTTACACCTGTTATTCTACTGTGAAATGCAGGATCTATATAATCTGGTCCTGATTTAAACCCTTGTACTTTATACCCTCTATTTTTTAAAGCTTTCATTAATCCAAGAGTTACTGTGGTCTTTCCTCCTCCACTACAATTAGATGACACTACTAAGGTTTTCATTTTTTAATCCTTTCTTTGTTTCACCAACTCCTAAATATGTATCATTTATGATATCGTGAATTCTATTTACATAAAGCTGTCTAAAAGCTTCAATTTCTCCAAGGCCCTTTAAGAATACATTTGCTTTTATTCCTTCACTTTCTAATATACTTTTCCATGAATCCTCTTCATCAGAAGCCATATCATTTAAAACATGATCTCCACAAACAACCATAAGTGGAACTAAAAGCACTTCTTTTATATTTTTATTTTTTAATCTCTTTATTACACTTTCAAAAGTTGGATGACCTTCAACAGTTCCAACAAAAACATTCTCATATCCTTCTTCTTGTAATACAACTTGAAGACAACTATAAGTAGCACTTGCTGGATGAGAAGTTCCATGTCCAAACATTACTATGTTTTCATTTTTATCTAATATATCTTTTATTGAATGAATAAAAAGAGTATAATCAAAAGCTACACCTTCAATTCCTTGATAATAAAATATTGGTCTTCCAACTTTTATTTTTTTAAATTTATTTTTATAGCTTTCAGCAACATTTTTTACATAATCAAATTCTTCTCCAGGAATTATGTGAAGAGGTTGCATTATAACTTCTTCATATCCTAAATTATAAAGTTCTTCTAATCTTTCTTCTGGAGTCATTACTTTTATTCCATAAACTTTATCCATCTTTCTTATAATCATATGAGATGTAAAAGCTCTAAAACAATCGTAATCTTTAAATTCCTCTTCTATTCTATTTTCAATTTTTTCTATTGAATCTTTTAATGCACCTTGATAGCTTGTTCCAAAACTTACAACAATAATAGCTTTTTTCATTCTTAATCTCCTTAGTTTATTAATTTTTAGATTTCAAACAAATTTATGTATAACCATTATTTCTTTAAGAATTTTATTATAATTTTCAAAATAAAAAAGCACCCTATAAAAGGGTGCTAAAAGAAAACTCTATTAAAATCTAATTTTAATAAATTCCGTTTCTCCTAATCTTCCCTCCGAAGCATGGTTTTATAAAAGGCAGGTCTCCTGACTTATGCTTCATCCTAATCCTCTACCTTCCCAAGAAAATTTCTCAGTGGTATTTAGAGTTTCGTCTGCAATTACAGTAGCGGGGGCTGTAATGGAATTTAACCATTTTCCCTTTTAATCTTAAATAAATTTAAGAACCTTTTATCTATTCATTTTTAACTTAATTATAAATGTTAATCAATAATAATTCAAATATAATTATAATATACCTATATTTATATTATTTATAATATAATAAAAAATTTCTAATATTTAAAGAGGTTAAATTTTAATTTAATCTTCTTAATTAAACTAAAATTTTATTTTCTATTTCTTTATTTTTTATATCCTTTATCTTTTCTATTTCTATTTTTTCAAGCTCAGTATTCTGACTTACCATTCTTTTAGGACCAACTACTGTAATACTTTCCCTTTCAACTATTACAGAACCTTCTTTTATTATAGAGTCTCCACCTATAATAGCATTGCTTATTATAACATGAGGCTCTATTATTGTATTTTCAAGTATAACTGAATTTTCTATTACGGATCCTTCACCAACTTTTACTCCTTTAGAAAGAACACTTGTATCAATGCAACCTTCTATTTCGCAATTATCTCCTAAAATACAATTTTTAATAATTGCTGTTCTACTTATTTGGCATTTATCATAATCCGGTACATTAGCAGAAGAAATTTTCCATTTATCATTTATACTTAACTCACATTCATTATTAAGCAAATCCATATTTGCTTGCCAAAGACTTTCTACTGTTCCAACATCTCTCCAATATCCTTTAAATGAAAATGAAACCATTTTTCTATCATCTTTAAGCATTGCTGGAATTACATCTTTTCCAAAATCATGACTTGAACTATTTAATCTTTCATCTTTAATTAAATATTCTTTTAATATATCCCATGAAAAAATATAAATTCCCATAGAAGCTTTATTACTTTTTGGCTCTTTTGGTTTTTCTTCAAATGAGTAAATTGTACTATCTTCATTTGTGTTCATTATTCCAAAACGACTTGCTTCTTCCATTGGAACTTCTAATACTGCTATTGTAGCATCAGCATTCATTTTTTTATGATGATCTAACATTTCTGTGTAATCCATTTTATAAATGTGATCTCCTGAAAGAATTAAAACATATTTTGGATTATATTTATCTATATATTCTATATTTTGATAAATAGCATTAGCTGTACCAGTATAGCAATTATCCTTATCTTCCTCAGTATATGGTGGTAAAAAGCTTATCCCAGTTTCATCAACTTTTTTTAAATCCCACGCTTCTCCATTTCCTATATGCTTATATATAGCTTTTGGTTTATATTGTGTTACTACTCCTACTGTATCTATTCCTGAATTTACACAATTACTTAAAGGAAAATCTATTAATCTATATCTTCCTCCATATGGAACAGCTGGTTTTGCTAATCTTTCTGTTAACACTCCTAATCTTGTTCCTTGTCCTCCAGCTAATATCATTCCAACAATTTCACGATTATTATTCATAAATCCACCCTTTTATATCCTTTTTCTTCTCTCTTAATTCTCTAAATTCTAATTTTTCCCATAGATAAACTTAACTAATACTACATTTCTTTTTAATATAATAGAAATTTATTCTAAAAAAATGATTCATAAATTCTTTTATATTCTAAAGATGATTTTTTCCAACTATTATCACAACTCATAGCTGTTTTAATTAAATTACTCCACTCATCTTTTCTTTTATATATTTCTAAAGCTTCAAAAATACAGTTTTTAAGTTCAATTGAAGAATAATTATAAAAACTAAATCCATTTCCAGTAAACTCAAATTTATTGTAAGCTTCAATTGTATCTTTTAATCCTCCAGTTTCTCTTACTATTGGAACGTTTCCATATCTTAAAGCTATTAATTGACCTAATCCACAAGGCTCAAACTTTGATGGCATTAAAAACATATCTGATCCAGCGTATATTTTATGTGAAAGCTTATTATCAAAGGTAATTCTAGTAGCTACTTTATTAGGATATCTCTTTTCCAATCCTTTAAAGAACTCTTCATATTCCCATTCCCCAGTTCCAAGGACAACAAATTGAACTTCTTTAGTTAATACACAATCTATAATTTCTTTAATTAAATCAATTCCTTTTTGTGATGTTAATCTTGATACTATTGATATGATAGGTATATTTTTATTTTCCTCTAATCCTAATTCTCTTTGTAAAGCTAATTTATTTTCCATTTTGTTTTCAATAGAATCTATATCATATCTTTTTTCTATTAATTCATCTGTTAAAGGATTATATTCTTCATAATCAATTCCATTTAAAATTCCTTTTAAATCTCCCCCTTTATTTCTTAATAACTCATCCATACATTCACCATATTCCGGTGTTTTTATTTCTTCTGCATAAGTATAACTAACTGTTAAAACTTTTTCTGAATAATTTATTCCACCTTTCATATAACTTATTCCATCATTAAAAGATAAACCTCCATTATTAAATTGTTGTAAATCATATCCAAAAAGCTCTCCTAAAACTTCTTTCCCAAAATTACCTTGGAAAAGTAAATTATGAATTGAATAAATAAATTTTATATCTGGATATTCATCTTTATTTCTATATTCAAGCTTATATAAAACAGGTATCATACCACATTGCCAATCATTACAATGTATAATATCTGGATACCAATTTATAGCTTTTAATATTTCTAGAACTGCTCTATCATAAAAAGCAAATCTTTCAGCATCATCATAATAACCATATAAATTATCACGGTTAAAGTAATATTCATTGTCTATAAAGTAAAACTGAACATTATTTACTTTAAGCTCTTCTATTCCACAATATTGATGTCTCCATCCAACATCTACAAATATATGTTTTATATAATTTATTTTATTTTTTAAATCTTCTTTAATTCCTTTATATTTTGGAATTATTACTCTCACATCTTCTCCCAACTTACCAAGCTCTTTACTTAAGGCTCCTATTACATCTCCTAATCCTCCAGTTCTTATAAATGGGTATGCTTCTGTTGCAGAAAATAATATTTTCATATCTTCTCCCCCTTATTCTACTTTTAAAACTATTGATCCCATTGGCGGAACCTTAATATCTATACTCCAATCTCTTTTATGATACTTTTCTTTTTTAGCTACTATAATTTTGTCCATAATTTGACCAGAGCCTCCATATTCCTTTTTATCAGAATTAAATATCTCTTTATAACTTCCTTTAAAAGGAACCCCTATTTTATAATTTTCATAGTATACAGGTGTAAAATTACATATGAATATTAATGTATCTTTTTTCTTCGTACCTTGTCTCATAAAAATATATATACTTTGTTCTCCATTGTCTGCTTCAATCCAATTAAATCCATCAACTTCATAATCTTTTTCCCAAAGTGCTGGATTATCAATATAAAATTTATTTAAATCTTTAAAAAATCTATGTGTATCTTTATGCATCTTAAATTCTTCTATTAAATGCCAATCTAATTCACCACATTCTCTCCATTCAGAAAACTGACCAAATTCCATTCCCATAAAAATAAGCTTTTTCCCTGGATGCCCTATCATATATGTCATGTAATTTCTAAGACCTGCAAACTTGTTCCAATAATCTCCCCACATTTTATCTACCATCGCTTTTTTCTCATGAACAACTTCATCATGAGACAGTGGAAGAATAAAATGCTCACTATAGTTATAAAGCATAGAGAAATTCATTTTATTATGATTAAATTTTCTATAAATTGGATCTATTTTTATATATTCCAATGTATCATTCATCCATCCCATATTCCATTTAAAATGAAAACCTAATCCTCCTTCTTTTACAGGAAATGAAACTTTTCCAAAAGTTGTGGCTTCTTCTGCACATAAAATAGTATTTGGGAATTTTTCTATTATAGTTGTATTTAATTCTTGAATAAATTTAACTGCATCTTTATTTATATCTGTTCCTTCATCATTTTTAATCCATTCCCCTTCATTTCTTCCATAACTTAAATAAATCATATTTGTAACCGCATCTACTCTAAGTCCATCTATATGAAATTCTTTTATCCAATATATCGCATTAGATATTAAAAAACTTTTTACCTCTGGTCTTCCCAAATCAAAGTTTAAAGTTCCCCATCCTTTATTATCTGCTTTCCATTCTTCTTCATATTCATAAGTAGGAGTTCCATCAAAAAATGCCAATCCATGTTGATCCCTACAAAAATGTCCTGGAACCCAATCTAATATGACTCCTATTTCTTCTTTATGAAGAGAATTTATTAATTCTCTTAAATCATCTTCATCTCCATATCTACTAGTTGGAGAATAAAATCCTGTAGTTTGATATCCCCAAGATTGATCTAAAGGATGCTCTGTAAGCGGCATAAATTCTACATGAGTATATCCCATTTCTTTTAAATAAATTGGTAATTCTTTTGCTAAATCTTTATATGTTAAAAATTTATTATCTTTATTTCTCCATGAACCTAAATTCATTTCATAAATATTTATTGGTTTATCATAATGATTAATAACTTTTCTATTCCACCAATTTATATCTGTCCATTTGTAATTACTTTTTGCTCTTATTATTGATGCTGTATTTGGTCTAATCTCTGAAAATCTTGCATATGGATCAGCTTTTAAAAAATAATTATCATATTTATCTTTTATAACAAACTTATATTTTGTATTTTTTTTAATTCCTTGTATAAAGCCTGTCCATATTCCATTTTCAGTTTCTCTCTTTAAAGAAAACTCTTCTCTTGTTTTCCAATTTGAAAAATCTCCTATTACACTTACTTCTTTTGCATTTGGCGCCCAAGTAGTAAATCTAACTCCTCTTTTTTTGTTCTCAACTTTTATATGAGCTCCCATAAAGTTATAGCAACTTGAATGCTTACCTTTATGAAAAAGATAGCTGTCATATTCTGTAAACAACATTGCCATCTCCTTTCCCTTACTGTAATTTATATAAAAATAAAATGTATATTATGCATTTTATTATACCATTTTTTTCAATTTTTTGTATATTTTTTAAAGTCGGGTTATAATTTTTGATTTTCTCTAATAAACTATGTTATTTTACATATTCTAATAATTCTCAATTTTTTTCTGTAATATTTTATTTTCTCTTAAGTC
>NZ_LTAY01000036.1 GCF_002050515.1 Clostridium thermobutyricum DSM 4928
GTAATATACTTCCCTTTAAATTAATATATATATACTATTTATTAATAAAAGGGAGGTATATATATGTATATACATGGAGAAAAAAATATAAAATATCTTAGTGAGCTAGAAAAGTATGAGCTTATAAATATAAATGATGGGGAAAAATATGATTATCTTCAAAATAATGATTTAGTTATTGATGATGAAGGAAATATAAAATATCTTTTAATAGATACTGCATCTTCTAAATTTAATTTATTTGGGGGCTCAAGAGAGATTTTAGAAATTGACTGGTCATGTGTACAAAAAGTTGGGGCAAAAACTATAATACTAGACGCCGATGAAAGAAGTATAAGAAGGGCAAAAGTATAATTCTAAGGGGGAATTAAAGTGAAAATAGTTGTTCAAAAATTTGGCGGAACATCAGTATCAACGAAAGAAAGAAGAATGAAAGTAATTGAAAAAGTGAAAAATGCAATAGAAGAAGGTTTTTCACCAGTAGTTGTTGTATCAGCAATGGGAAGAAAAGGAGATCCATATGCTACAGATACTCTATTATCTCTTTTAGACAACAAATTTAAAATGTCTAACAAACAATCTACTGACTTATTAACTTGCTGTGGTGAATTTATAAGTTCTGTAGTAATGAGCAATGAATTATTTAATGAAGGAATAGATTCTATAGCGCTAACAGGTGGTCAAGCAGGTATCATAACTAATAATGTGTTTACTGATGCAAAACATATTAGAGTTGATACAAAAAGAATAATGAAGATTTTATCAGAAGGAAAAGTACCAGTAGTTACTGGATTTCAAGGGATAACAGAAGATGGGTATTTCACAACTTTAGGAAGAGGAGGAAGTGATACAACAGGGGCTATATTAGGAGTAGCACTTGAAGCTAAAAGAATAGAAATTTATACAGATGTAGATGGTATAATGACAGCTGATCCTAGAATTGTTAAAGATGCATCACTAATAAATATAATAAGTTATAATGAAGTATTCCAATTAGCAGACCATGGAGCAAAAGTAATACATCCAAAAGCTATAGACATAGCTATGAAAGGAAATGTTCCAATTTTAATTAAAAATACTATGAATGATTGTGAAGGTACACTTATAAATAATAATGGAGATGTAAAACATCCAAAGGTTATAACTGGTATAACACATCAAAATGATAGAATACAAGTAAAAATCCAATTTGAGGATAATAAGACAAATCCAAATTATAAGAATTTATTAAGTCTTCTTGCGGCTAATGATATAAGTTTAGATTTAATAAATATATTCCCTGAAAGACAAGTATTTACTATTGGATTAGATAAAAAAGAAAAGCTTGAAAAAGTTTTAAATTCAATTAAATTAAAGTATGAATTAGTAGAAAATTGTAGTCAACTTGCAATTGTAGGAAGTAGAATGACAGGAATTCCAGGAGTTATTGCAAGAATAGTCCAAGGATTAACAGAAAACAATATAGAAGTTTTACAAACAGCAGATTCACATATGACTATTTGGTGCTTAATTCATACTGAAAATGTAGAAGAGGCAATAAATGCTCTACATAAAACTTTTGAATTAGCTTAAAATGAATGTATAAAAAAATCACTCTCGTATAAAATAAATTTATACGGGAGGTGTTTTTATGAATAAAAAAATTGAATCTAAAAAATCAGAAGTTAAACAAGATGAAAATATAGAAAATGAAAAATTAGAATCTATAAAGGAACTTGGAAATACAGGGGTAGTAAATCCAAATGAAAGAATAAGAGTTTTATCTATAATAGGTCAAATAGAAGGGCATGTTGTTGCTCCAGCTCAAACTAAAGCAACTAAATATGAGCATATTATACCTCAACTTATTGAAATAGAACAAAATGAAAATGTAGAAGGGGTTCTTATAGTTTTAAATACAGCAGGTGGAGATGTTGAAGCAGGACTTGGAATAGCTGAAATGATAAACTCAATATCTAAACCTACGGTATCAATAGTTATAGGAGGAGGACACTCTATAGGAGTTCCACTAGCAACTTCATCTAATTATTCATTTATAACTCCTTCTGCTACTATGATAGTTCATCCTGTAAGAATGAATGGATTTATAATAGGAGTTTCTCAAACTTTTGAATATTTTAAAAGAATGCAAGAAAGAATAAATAGTTTTATAATTAGAACTTCAAATATAGAAGAGAAGAAATTAGAAGAATTATTAAGTCAAACAGGAGATCTTTTAAATGATATGGGGACTATATTAATTGGAGATCAAGCTGTAGAATGTGGACTCATAGATGAAGTTGGGGGATTAAAAGAAGCTATGGCAAAATTAAATAGCTTAATAGATGAGAGATAAATTTAAGGTCAGCTATATTAATATGGCTGATTTTATTCTTGCTTAAAAAAGGACTTTATTAAAATTTGTAGAATTTAACTAGTGAGGTGATTAGGTGAGTAAAAAAAGAAGCAATGGTAAAAAAGGAACAGGAAAAAAGAAAAAAGTAGTTCAAAATAAAAGTGGAGATATAAAAGGAGTAGTATTTATAGCCATTGGCTTAATACTTTCTTTAGCAATATATACTAATTTAATAGGAAGTCTTTCCAATATTTCGCAAAGAATAGTTCATTTTTTAGTTGGGATAGGTGGATATGCTATACCTGTATATTTACTTTATTTAGGATATGAATATGTGAAAGGGAAAGGTGCAATAGATATAAACAAAAGTTTCGTTGGCGTAACTATATATTTAATTATATTTATTTTAATTAGTTCCACAATATACCTAAGTGGAATAGAAAATTTAAGCTTTAATTATGGTATACAAAGTATAACAAATAGTAAAGGTGGATTAAATGGTGGAGTAATAGGATATTTAATAGCTTATCCTATGTACAAGCTATTAGGTGCAATAGGATCTTATATAATTTATTTTGCTTTTATAGTAATAGGAAGTATTTTAGTATTTGATATAACATTATATGATTTAGGATTAAAGGTTAAAGATAAGAGCAAATCATTAAATAAGTTAAGAGAGGATAGATTTCCCGAAAGACATAATTTTATAGATGTTGTAGAGAATGGAGAAAGACCTTCACCTGAGTCTGAGCAATATTTAAATGGAATAAATAAAAAAATAAAAGTATTAGATTTTATGAGAAATTCAAGTCTTCATAATGAAGAGGATGAAGAAGAGTTAGAAAATAATAAATTAGATAAAAACATAAAAATAAAAGAAGAGAAACCTTTAGAAAAACCAAAAAGAGTAATACCAAAAATTAATGAGCCTATGATAACAAAGAAAAAAGAAAAAGGCTTAAATGAACAAGAAAAAAATATAGTTCATAGCGAAATTGAAAATAGTATATTAGAAAGCAAAAAAGAAGATGAAGGAAAAGAATATATAAAACCATCTTTAGAACTTCTTAACATAAATAAAGACACAGAACTTAATGGAAGTGATAAAAAAGATTTAATAAAAAGTGCTCAAAAGTTAACTAGTACACTTTTAAGTTTTGGAGTTGAAGCTGAAGTAAATCAAGTAACAAAAGGACCTTCAGTTACTAGATTTGAACTTCAACCAAGTCCAGGAGTAAAAGTAAGCAAAATAGTTAACCTTGCAGATGATATAGCTTTAGGACTTGCTGCATCAGGAGTAAGAATAGAAGCACCTATACCAGGTAAATCAGCAATAGGAATAGAAGTTCCAAATAAAACACAAACTCCAGTATTTTTAAGAGAGGTTTTAGAAGTAGATGACTTTATAAAAACTGATAAAAAATTAGCTATAGCATTAGGAAAAGATATTGGTGGAGAATGTGTAATAGGTGATTTGAGTAAAATGCCTCATACTTTAATTGCAGGAGCAACAGGATCAGGTAAAAGTGTATGTATAAATACATTGATTGTAAGTTTATTATATAAATATTCTCCAGATGAAGTAAAATTACTTATGGTAGATCCTAAAGTAGTAGAGCTTAGTGTTTATAATGGGATACCTCATTTATTAATACCAGTAGTAACAGATCCTAAAAAAGCAGCAGCAGCTCTTAACTGGGCAGTAAATGAAATGACAAGAAGATATAAACTTTTTGCAGATTCTGGAGCAAGAAATATAGATTCATATAATCAATTATTTAAAAAAGGTATTATTGAAGAAAAATTACCTTATATCGTAATAATAGTTGATGAGCTTGCAGACCTTATGATGGTATGTGCAAATGATGTTGAAGATTATATAGGAAGACTTGCTCAAATGGCAAGAGCAGCTGGAATGCATTTAGTAATAGCAACTCAAAGACCTTCAGTAGATGTAATAACTGGGGTAATAAAAGCAAATATTCCATCAAGAATATCTTTTGCAGTATCATCTCAAATAGATTCAAGAACAATATTAGATAGTAGTGGAGCAGAAAAATTACTAGGAAAAGGGGACATGCTTTATTACCCTGTTGGAGAAAGTAAGCCTTTAAGAGTACAAGGATGTTTTATTTCAGAAGAAGAAGTAGAAAAAGTTGTAGAATTTGTTAAGAAAGATTCTGATGAAATAAAATATGAAGAAGATATAATTGAACATATTCAAAAAGAAACAGAAGGCAATGGAAAGTTATCTGGAAATGGTGAAGATGTAGATGAACTTCTAGGAGATGTTATAAAAACAGTAATAGAATTTAATCAAGCATCAACCTCTTTTATACAAAGAAAATTTAAAATAGGATTTAATAGAGCATCTAGAATAATGGATGACTTAGAAGAAAGAGGAATAATATCAGGAAGAGATGGAAGTAAACCAAGACAGGTGTTAGTAACTAAAGAAGAATATTATGGGGATGTTTACGAAGAAGTAGAATAGAGGATAAAAATTTACTTGTAATAGAATTAAAAGAGATATAAAATAAAATAAGCGATTGAAACACAGGAGGAAATTAGTTTTGGCAAATTATAAAGTAGGAATGGTAAGTTTAGGTTGTGACAAAAATAGAGTGGACTCTGAAATAATGTTAGGAGTAATGAATAAAACTTACACTATAACAAACAATCCAAAGGAAGCAGACATAATAATTGTTAATACATGTGGCTTCATAGAAAAAGCAAAGCAAGAATCAATAAATACAATTTTAGAAATGGCAAGATATAAAACAGAATATAAATGTAAGCTTCTTATAGCAACAGGATGTTTAACACAAAGATATGGAAAAGAGCTACAAGACTTAATGCCTGAAATAGATATAATGCTAGGAGTTAATGATTATGAAAAAATAGATAAATTAATCCTAGATTTTATAGATAACAATGAGATAGTTTCAAAGGTAAATTATTCTGATGAAAATATAAATGAAGGAATAAGACTTTTAACTACAGATAAAAGTACAGCATATATAAGAATAGCTGAAGGTTGTAATAATTTTTGTACTTACTGCATAATACCTAAAATAAGAGGTAAATTTAGAAGTAGAAAAATGGAAAATATAATTGAGGAAGCAAAGACTCTTGTAAAAAATGGAACAAAAGAAATAATTCTTATAGCTCAAGATACAACTATGTATGGAAGTGATATATACGGTAAGAAAAATTTACATGAACTTTTAAGAGAATTATCTAAAATAGAAGACTTAAAATGGATTAGAGTTTTATATTGCTATCCAGAAGAAATTTATGATGAGTTAATTACAGAAATAAGCGAAAATGATAAAGTAGTTAAATATTTAGATTTACCAATACAACATATAAGTGATAAAATACTTAAGCTTATGGGAAGAAAAACTACTAAAAAAGATATATTAGATAAAATAGATCTTTTAAGAGATAGAGTAGAGGGAATTGTACTAAGAACATCTCTTATTGTTGGATTCCCAAATGAAAGTGAAAAAGAATTTAATGAATTAAAAGAATTCCTAGAAGATAAGAAATTAGATAAAGTAGGAGTATTTAGTTATTCCAGAGAAGAAGGAACACCAGCTGCAATTATGGAAGGGCAGGTAGACGAAGAAGTTAAAAAAGCTAGAGAAGAAGAGCTTATGATTTTACAAGGAGAAATTTCAGAAAAAATTAATTTATTGAAAATAGGAAAAATTTATGATATTCTTGTTGAAGGAAAGAATGGAGAATATTATTATGGTAGAAATTACGAAATGGCTCCTGAAATTGATGGAAATGTATTCTTTAAAAAAGGATGTGAAGAAGTTAAAAAAGGAGATTTCGTAAAAGCAAAAATAGAAGAAAATGCTAAATACGATCTAATAGGAGTTGGTATATGTGAATCTTGCAAATAAATTAACACTAATAAGAATATTATTAGTTCCGATATTCCTAGTATTTATAGTAGCTAAAGGTATACCATATGGAACTTTTATTGCAACTTTCATATTTATTCTTGCATCATTAACAGATAAGTTAGATGGATACATAGCAAGAAGTAGAAATCAAATAACTAATTTTGGAAAGTTTATGGATCCACTAGCTGATAAATTACTAGTAACTGCAGCATTAGTATCATTAGTTGAATTAGGATTAGTTCAAGGATGGGCAGCTATAATTATTATAGCTAGAGAATTTGCTGTTTCAGGACTTAGAACATTAGCAGCATCAGAAGGAAAGATAATTGCCGCAAGCTGGTGGGGAAAAATAAAAACAGTAATACAAATAATAGCTATAATATTACTATTAATAGAAGTAAATATAAGTACATCTACTACTCTTATAAAAATGGTTGCAAATAGTAAGGTATTAGAATATGTATTTACTTCATTACCAACAATAATGATGAATATTGCTGTTATAATAACAGTTGTTTCAGGTTGGGACTATTTTAGAAAAAATAAAGGTGTAATATCAACAAATAAATAATTTAGAAATAAGAGGGGTTAATTTCCCTCTTATTTTTATCTAATCAATAAATTACATTAAATGGAATAAAAGTAAAAAAGTTATGTATATTTTATATAAAAAATGTTGACTATATTAAATGTATAATATATACTAAGTATATAAGAACGTAAGTTCGTACAGGAGGGAATGTGTATTATGAGCAATATAGATGTTAATAAATTAAAAGCTATAGAATCAGCAATGGGACAAATAGAAAAGCAATTTGGTAAAGGTGCAGTAATGAAGCTTGGTGAAAAAGCATCATTAGATATAGAATCAGTTTCTACAGGATGTTTAGATCTTGATATAGCACTAGGAATTGGCGGAGTTCCAAAAGGAAGAATAATAGAAATATACGGACCAGAAAGTTCAGGTAAAACAACTGTAGCTCTTCACATAGTAGCGGAAACACAAAAAAAAGGTGGAGCAGTTGCATTTATAGATGCAGAGCATGCTTTAGATCCTTCATATGCTAGAAACTTAGGAGTTGATACGGAAAATCTTATAGTTTCTCAACCAGATACAGGAGAACAAGCATTAGAGATTACAGAAGCATTAGTTAGATCAGGAGCAATTGATACAATAGTTATCGACTCAGTTGCAGCACTTGTTCCAAGAGCAGAAATAGAAGGTGAAATGGGAGATTCTCACGTAGGTTTACAAGCAAGACTTATGTCACAAGCTTTAAGAAAACTTGCTGGAACAATAAATAAAACTAACTGTGTAGCTATATTTATAAATCAGCTTAGAGAAAAAGTTGGAGTAATGTTTGGTAACCCTGAAACTACACCAGGAGGAAGAGCATTAAAATTCTATGCTTCTGTAAGAATGGATGTTAGAAGAATAGATTCTATAAAACAAGGTGAAGGAATAGTAGGTAACAGAACAAGAATTAAAGTTATAAAAAATAAGGTAGCTCCTCCATTTAGACAAGCAGAATTCGATATAATGTATAATGAAGGTATATCAAGAGAAGGAAATATCGTTGATGTAGGAGTTAAAGAAGGAATAGTTCAAAAAAGTGGAGCTTGGTTCTCATATGGGGATATAAGACTAGGCCAAGGAAGAGAAAATGCGAAAGCATACTTAAAAGAAAATCCAGAAACTGCATTAGAAATTGAAAATACAATAAGAGAAAAATACAATTTACCAAAAATGGAAGCAAAATTAGAAGTAGCAGTTTCAAATGAAGAAAAAGAAGATAAATAGTATATTTTAGAGGGGACAAAATGTCCCCTCTTTTTTATAAAAATAATAAAAGATAGTATTTAAAAATAAAATTGAAAAAGAGAGGAAAATAGAGATTGATAGAGATAATTATCCTATTAATGCTTTATATCGCTTAACTTGACATAATTTTAATTTTAATATACAATAATAACAAATACTGGTTTATCATATTCAAGAATAACCGTGAATGAATATGACACCAACTATGCTAACACAAAAAAATAAAAGCTTAGGAGGTGTTATTAGATGACACTAGGTATTATTGTTGGATATATAATAGTGCTACTTATATTAGCAGTAGTAGTATATAAAACAATTCAAACAAAATCAAAAAATAAAATTGAGGCTCTAGAAAAAGAAGCAGAAATGCTTTTAGAAAATGCCAAAAGAGAAGCTGAATCTAAAAAGAAAGAAGCTATTTTAGAGGCAAAAGAAGAGGCTCATAAATTAAGAAATGAATTAGAAAAAGATTCTCGTGAGAGAAGAAATGAAATTCAAAGACTTGAGAGAAGATTAATTCAAAGAGAAGAATCTCTAGATAAAAAGAATGATCTTTTAGAAAAGAGAGAAGAAACACTTAATAAAAGAGTGATAGAAATTGAAAAGCTAGAAGAAGAAGCTAAGGAACTTTATTCAAAGAGAAGAGAAGAACTTGAAAGGGTTTCTAATCTTTCAAGTGAAGAAGCAAGAGAAATTCTTCTAAGTGAAATCAAGAAAGAAATATCACACGATGCAGCTATAATGATTAAAGATATTGAAAGCAGAGCTAAAGAAGAGGCTGATAAGAAAGCCCGTGAAATTATAACTACTGCTATTCAAAGATGTGCTGCTGATCATGTTTCAGAAACAACTGTTCATGTTGTTGCGCTACCAAATGATGAAATGAAGGGTAGAATAATAGGTAGAGAAGGAAGAAACATTAGGACTTTAGAAACTTTAACAGGGGTAGATTTAATAATAGATGATACTCCAGAAGCAGTTATTTTATCAAGCTTTGATCCAATTAGGAGAGAAGTTGCTAGAATAGCACTTGAAAAGTTAATAGTGGATGGTAGAATACATCCAGCAAGAATCGAAGAGATGGTTTTAAAAGCTCAAAAAGAAGTTGAAAACAACATAAAAGAAGAAGGAGAACAGGCTACATTAGAAACATCTGTTCATGGTCTTCACCCAGAGATTACAAAACTACTTGGAAGATTAAAATATAGAACTAGCTATGGACAAAATGTGTTAAAGCATTCTGTAGAAGTTTCATATTTAGCTGGATTAATGGCTTCAGAATTAGGTTTAGATGTTACTCTAGCTAGAAGAGCAGGATTACTACATGATATTGGTAAAGCTGTAGATCAAGAGCAAGAAGGTCCACACGCATTAATAGGTGGAGATTTAGCTAAGAAATACGGTGAATCAGAATTAGTAGTTAATGCTATTTCTGCTCATCATGGAGATGTTGAAATGCAATCATTAGAAGCGGTATTAGTTCAAGCAGCTGATGCTATATCTGCAGCAAGACCAGGAGCAAGAAGAGAAACATTAGAGGCATATATTAAGAGATTAGAAAAGTTAGAAGAAATAGCTAACTCATATGAAGGTGTAGAAAAGTCATATGCCATTCAAGCTGGTAGAGAGATTAGAATTATGGTTAAACCAGATCAAATTGACGATGCTGGGGCTATAGAACTTTCACGTAATATAGTTAAGAGTGTCGAAGAACAACTAGAATACCCAGGACAAATTAAAATCAGTGTAATTAGGGAAACTAGAGCTATTGATTTTGCGAAATAAAATTAGAAGCTTCATCTTATATTAGATGAAGCTTTTTTATATTTACATATAAAAATAAATGAAAATTAAAATAATAAATAATATTCTAATTCGTTTAATGTTATTAAATAAATGATAATGAAAAACTTAATTAAAAATAAGAAGCAATAATAAATTTAAATGTGAATTTACATTGATTAATATTTCTATTTAAAGAGAGATATGTATATATAAATATGATAATTATAAGTTAAAAAATGTAAATAATATACTTACAGTTGAATTGAAAAGTATATTATATTAAAATAAAAATAAAAAATTAGAATAATATAGAAAAATAATTCAAAAAATTGTAGAAAAATAAAGGAATTTATAATTTAATGTAGAATATATATAATATGCCATTAGATGGGTATAAAAATAATTGTAAACGATTTGTAAAACTAGGGAGGAAGACAGAATGGAAGTATTAAAGGTATCAACAAAATCAAGTCCAAATTCAGTAGCAGGAGCTTTAGCAGCTATAATAAAGGAAAAAAATTCTGTAGAGATACAGGCAGTGGGAGCTGGAGCAATAAACCAAGCAATTAAAGCAATTGCTATTGCAAGAGGATTTGTAGCGCCAACAGGTAAAGATATAATTTGTATACCTGCTTTCACAGATATAGAAATTGATGGAGAAGAAAGAACTGCAATTAAATTAATTGTACAACCTAGATAAGAGTTCCAATAGTGGAAAAGGTATCGATATAATGTAATAAAATATATTATGAATGGTTGAAATTATAATTAAAAAAGTTTATAATGAAGAAGTTAATAGAGATTAACGAATAATAAGTAAAGAGGTGTATTTGCATGGTATCTAAAGAGGTTTTAGTAAAAAATGCTACTGGTTTACATGCTAGACCAGCAACGTTATTAGTTAAAAAGGCTTCATCTTTTAAATCAGATGTAAGCATAGAGTTCAATGGTAAAAAAGCTAACGTTAAAAGCTTAATCGGAGTTTTATCATTAGCAGTTACTGCAAATTCAACTGTAACTGTTATGGCTTCAGGAGATGACGAAGCTTTAGCTGTTGAAGAAATAGCAAAATTAATAGAAACTTTAGAAGACTAATTAAAAGGACTCCAATGGGAGTCTTTTTTAATGTATATAAATAAATTAAAGATTAAAACTAATAATAAAATATAGAATGATAATAAATGAGTTTTGCAAAAAGAGTGAAAAAAATAGAAAAGTATGTTATAATACGAATGAAAATATAAAAAGTAAAAAATATATTCGTATGGAGGTATAGAATGAGAAATATTTATAATACACCACTTAACACAAGATATGCATCAAAGGAAATGAGTTACATATTTTCTGATGACATGAAATTCTCAACATGGAGAAAGCTTTGGGTGGCTTTAGCAGAAGGAGAAAAAGAACTTGGGTTAAATATAACTGAAGAGCAGTTAGATGAGCTAAGAGCGAATATAAATAATATAAATTATGATGAAGCAATAAAAAAAGAAAAAGAAGTAAGACATGATGTAATGAGTCATGTTTATGCATATGGACTTCAATGTCCTAAAGCTAAAGGAATAATACATTTAGGTGCTACAAGTTGTTATGTAGGAGATAATACTGATGTAATTATTTTAAGAGATGCTTTAGAATTAGTTAGAGATAAAATTGTTACAGTTTTAGATAGATTAAGCCGTTTTGCCATGGAGTATAAAGGAATACCTACTTTAGGATTTACACATTTCCAACCTGCACAATTAACAACTGTAGGAAAAAGAGCTACTCTTTGGATGCAAGATTTAGTTATGGATATGGAAAATATAGAATTTGTATTATCTACTTTAAAATTAAGAGGAGTAAAAGGAACTACAGGAACTCAAGCTAGCTTTATGAATCTTTTTGAAGGTGATGAAGAAAAAGTTAAAGAGTTAGATAGAATTGTTGCTAAAAAAATGGGATTTGAAAAAAGCTATGGAGTAACAGGGCAAACTTATCCAAGAAAGCTTGATTCAATAGTTTTAAATACATTATCAGAAGTTGCACAAAGTGCATATAAATTTAGTAATGACTTAAGACTTTTACAAAGTATGAAGGAAATGGAAGAGCCTTTTGAAAAGCATCAAATAGGTTCATCTGCTATGGCATATAAGAGAAATCCAATGAGAAGTGAAAGAATGGGTGCTCTTGCTAGATATGTTATTGTGGATTCTTTAAACCCAGCTATAACAGCTTCAACACAATGGTTTGAAAGAACATTAGATGATTCTGCTAATAAGAGAATATCAGTAGCAGAAGCTTTCTTAGCATTAGATGGTGTGTTAAATCTTTATATAAATATTTCTGAAAACATGGTAGTTTATGATAAAGTAATAAGAGCTCATGTAAATAATGAACTTCCATTTATGGCTACTGAGAATATAATGATGGAATCAGTAAAAAGAGGTGGAGATAGACAAGAACTTCATGAAAGAATAAGAATTCACTCAATGGAAGCAGCTAAGAGAGTTAAAGGTGAAGGTCTTGATAATGATTTAATTAAGAGAATAATTGCTGATGATTCATTTAAATTAACTGAAAAAGAAATTTTAGATATAATAGATCCAAAATTATTTACAGGAAGAGCAGAAAGTCAAGTTGTTGAGTTTATAGATGAATATGTAAATCCAATAATAAATAAACATAAAGAAGCAATAGAAATAAAAAGCGAAATAAATGTATAAGAAAAAACTCCCTATTTAAGGGAGTTTTTAATTTATAAAAATATTAGATATTCTTAAAATTATTAATTATATTTCTAAACATATAAAAAATTATGTAAATCTAAAATGAAGGTTTAATAATATAATATAAATTAAATTTAGATAAATTCACAAATAAAATTTATTTTATAAACTTCAATAAGAAAGAAATAGGTGATAAAATAAATTATAATATATTACTTTGGAGATGATAGATTTGAAAGATAAAATTGCGATATTAGGGACTAAAGACGGGGTAGGAAAAACTTTAATTAGTTTATGCATAGGAAAATATTTAAAAAATAATAATATAGATGTACAAGCCTTTAAAGGGTTGGAAGTTAGTAAAAATGAGTATTCAATAAATAAAGATTTAAAAATAGGATATAATGAAAAATTAAAAAGTGATTGCTTTGGAAATGAAGTAACTGTTGATAATAATCCAATATTTATACATAAAAATAAAGAAAATAAAACTAAAGTTTATGTAAATGGTAAAAGTTATGCAAAAACAGAAGAATTTAATTATAAAGAGTTAAGAGCTGACTTTGAGGAGTTTATGTATAATTCTTTTAATAATTTAAAAGAAAAAAAAGACTTTATAATAATAGAAGGTTCTGGGGAATGTTTAGAATATGTGGAGAGAGAAGAGGAATTTTTAAATTTTAAATTTTGTAAAAATGTTCAATCAGATATTATATTAATAAGTGATTTTGAGGATAATAATTCTTTTGCTAATATATATGGAAATCTTTCACTTATAACAAAAGAAGATAAAAAAAGAATAAAAGGAATAATAGTAAATAAATATAATGGTGATTTAGAGTATTTAAAAAAGGGATTATCTAAATTAGAAAAAAGAACAAAAGTACCTTTTTTAGGAGTAATGCCAGAGATAAATACAAATATTTTAACAGAAGAAGAGTATGGTAAAAACTACAGGTTTGATAAAAAGAGAGACTTAATAATAGGTGTAGTAAAACTACCATTTTTATCACATATATCAGATTTCTATTCATTTGAAGATGAAAAAGAAGTAAAAATGTTACTTATAGAAAAGCCAAATCAAGTTGATATAGCTGATTTTATAATTATTCCTGGTAGTAAAAATATAATTAAAGATTTAGAGTTTTTAAAAGAAAGCGGTTTATATGAAAAGATAATAAATGCTTCTGAGAATGGAAAGACTATAATGGGAATCTGTGGTGGATTTCAAATGTTAGGTGAAGAGATAGAAGACCTTTATAGTATAGAAAATAAAGGAGCTAAATTTAAGGGATTAAATCTTATTCCTCTAAAAACAACTTATACATTTGTAAATAAAACTACTATAGCAAAAGGAAACATATGTAATATGGATAATATCCTTAAGCCTTTATCAGATTCTAAAATTTATGGATATGAAGTTATAAATGGAGATAGTGATATGCTCGAAGGAGCAGAAGCTTTTATGGTAGATAAATTAAACAATGTAATAGGTCTTTCTAATAAAGAAGGAAATGTATTTGGAACATTTATGCATGGTGTTTTTGAAAGTAAAGAATTTAGAAGAGGGCTTTTAAAAATATTAAAAGAAAGACACGGTGTAGTAACAAGTAATAAAAATTTAGAAGAACAATCATTTAAAGAATATAAGGAAAAAAGATTTGATGAGTTCTATAAAATTTTTAGTGAAAATATTGATTTAGATAAGTTAGGGAAAATATTAAAAGGAGAAAATATGTAAATATTTTCCAGGAAATAATTTTATAAAAGGCTGTATAATGTTTAAATAATTCTATTAAGAAGTATAAAAAAATAGAATTAAAAACTATACAGCCTAATTTTTTTATAAAGAAATTAGAGTATTGTGGAAGTTATTTGAAATACCTAACCATTCTCTAAATTCTAATAATTCTTTGTTTGGAATTCCGTTTAAATTATCTAAAGCATTCTCTACTTTTTCTATGTGGTTTAATATTATTTGGTAGTTATTATATACTTTATCTTTTCCTAGTACATGATCTTTTAGAATATCAAGATAAATAAAAACAACTAGAACATCTTCTGAAAAAAATTCTTTTTTAACATTAAATCCTAAATTCTCAATAGATTCATGTATTAATGTGTTTAGGTTTTCATTGTTTTCTGAAAGACGTTCTAATATTTTTCTTTCAATAACATTGCTGTTATTTTTTATTCTTTTTAATTCAGTAAGTCCCATAAATAATACACCCCTTTAAGTTAATCTATAAATTTTCATAAGTTATACTTCTTAATAATAATATTCGAGTAAATAACCTGTTTTCCTTCATAAAAATGGAAAAAATTCAAAAATGTTATATATACAAAATAGAGCTTTAAATATAGAGAATATTTATTATAAAGTTAAAAATATAGTTTATAAAATATTAAACTGTAAACAAAAGAATAATTATATAAAATTTGAATATCTATAAATATAAAAATTAAAGTTAGGAGTAGTATTTTGTTTGATGAAGTATTAAGAGGATTAATATACTTTTTTGGAAACTTTGGAGTATTAGGAATATTTATTATAGTTACATTAGAATATTCTGCTTTTCCTATATCAAGTGAACTTTTATTACCATTCATAGGTATAATGATGTATAGTAGATTCTTTACGTATTGGGAGGTTATATTTTTTAGTATATTAGGTGGGCTACTAGGATCTATAATAGGTTATTGCATAGGACATTATGGAAGAGGAAAAATATTAGCTTTATCAAATAAAAAATATATAGGAGTAAAAGGGATAATATTAGAAATTGATAAATGGTTCTATAAATATGGAAAAATAGCAGTGGTCATATGTAGAGTGTTACCAATGACAAGAAATTTTATATCTATATGGGCAGGACTTCAAAAAATGAAATTCTCTATTTATATATCATATTCTTTTCTTGGAATAACAATTTGGAATACAACTCTTATATTAATAGGATATTTTTTAGGAGAAGATATAAATTCAATAGAATCAGCTTTAATTAAATGTACGGTTTTAGCTTATTTTTCTTTAATTATAACAATTTTGTATTTTTATATTATAAGAAAGATAAAATTAAAAGGAAAGATGAGTTAATAAAGATATAGTATAATAGAGTATATACTATTTTGGAGGTCTTTAAATGGAAGGAAAAATACAAGAAATAGAAAAAATAAAATTAAAAAAACCTAAGAAATATAATGCTATAATGTTTAATGATGATTTTACAACAATGGAATTTGTTGTATTTGTTTTAGTAGATATATTTAAAAAGTCTGAATTAGAAGCTAATAAAATAATGTTAGATGTTCATAATAAGGGAAGAGGAATTGCAGGAACATATAGTTATGATATAGCAATGACTAAAGTTAATATGGCTTTAGAACTTGCTAAAAAAGAAGATTTCCCATTTAAAATGACAGTAGAAGAGGTTAGAATATGAATTTAGATAGAATTGTTAATGATATAATTTTAGAAGCTTTTTTAAAAGGAAAGGAAAATAAATATGAATATATTACTCCTGAAATGCTTCTTTTAGTTATATTAGAAACTGAAAAAATAAAAGAGTTTTTAATAGAAAAAGAAATAAATATAGAAGAAATGATAAATGAAATTTATGAGGAAATTAAAGAAAATGCAACTTTTGTTCAGTCAGAAGAAGAAAGTCCAAAGGAAAGTTATCAATTTAATATGTTAATTTCTTATGCTGCATCTATGGCATTAGGAAGTGGACGTGATAGTATAGGGCTTGAGCATATTATAAGTGCATTTTATAATCTTCAAGAATCATTTGCTAAGTATATTTTAGAGAAAAATGAAATTAAAAAGAGAGATATTCTTATGTTTCTTATAGAAAATAATAAAGAAGATATAGAATTTATAGAAAATGAAGAAGAGGAAGAAGAAGGTTACCAAACTAAGAAGTCTAAAAAGAGAAATATAGATAAATTTTCTATAGAACTTACGAGTAAAGCAAAAGAAGGAAAATTAGATCCTGTTATAGGTAGAGACGAAGAAATTAAAAGAACAATACAAATTCTTTTAAGAAGAAATAAAAATAATCCAATACATATAGGAGAAGCAGGTGTTGGGAAAACATCTATAGTTAGAGGTCTAGCTAATTTAATAGTAAAAGGGGATGTTCCAGAAAAATTATTAAACTCAAAGATATTTTCTCTTGACATAGGAGGTATGATAGCAGGTGCTAAATATAGAGGAGATTTTGAAGAGAGAATAAAAAGTGTTTTAAAAGATATAGAAAAATATGAAAATCCAATAGTTTATATAGATGAAATTCATACTATTGTAGGAGCAGGTGCATTAGGAAATAATTCTTTAGATGCGTCTAATATATTTAAACCTTATCTTCAAGAGGGAAATATAAGATTTATAGGGTCTACTACTTTTGATGAGTATAAAAAATATTTTGATAAAGATAAAGCACTTCAAAGAAGATTCCAAACAATTGAAATAAAAGAACCTTCAGAAGAAGAAACTTTTAACATATTAAAGGGATTAAAAGAAAAATTTGAAGCTTATCATAATGTAAAGTATACAGATGAAGCTTTAAGAGAAGCTATAACTCTTACAAATAAATTTATAAATGATAGATTTCTTCCTGATAAAGCAATAGATATTATTGATGAGGCTGGAGCTTTATCACAAATGAAGGAAGAGATAGGAACTATAACTAAAAGAGAAATAGAAGATACAGTTTCTAAAATAGTGCAAATTCCTAAAGAAGTAGTAGAAAAAGATGAGCTTACAAGAGTTAGAGGTTTAAAAGATGCTCTAAAAAATAAGATTTATGGTCAAGATGAAGCTATAGAAAATTTAGTTAAATCTATAAATATGTCTAAAGCAGGGCTTAAAGATCATAATAAACCAGTTGCATCACTTTTATTTGTTGGGCAAACAGGAGTGGGTAAAACAGAAATAGCTAAAGTTTTAAGTGAAGAAATGAATTTAAAACTTTTAAGATTTGATATGAGTGAGTATGGAGAAAAACATTCAGCAGCTAAACTTATAGGAACACCACCAGGATATGTTGGATATGAAGAAGGTGGATTATTAACAGATGCAATCTTTAAAAATCCTAATTCTGTTCTTTTATTAGATGAAATAGAAAAAGCACATAGTGATGTATTTGATACACTTCTTCAGGTTATGGATTATGCAAGTCTTACAGATAATAAAGGAAAGCGTGTAAGCTTTAGAAATGTAATTATAATAATGACATCAAATGCAGGTGCAAGAGATATCGGAAAACCTTTAGTAGGATTTTTAGAGCGTGAAATTAAAAGTGAAAGTGTATTTGAAGAAGTTAAACGAGTATTTTCTCCTGAATTTAGAAATAGATTAGATGAAATAATAAAATTTAATAGTATAAATGAAGAAGTAGGAAAACTTATTTGTATAAAAGAATTAAATAAACTAGAAGAAAAAGTAAAGAATAAAAATATTAATCTAATAATGTGTAAAGATAGTCTTATTGAAGGAATATTAGAAAAAGCTAAAATAAAAGAATTTGGTGGAAGAGATATAGTAAAAGTTATAGATAGAGAAATAAAACCAAAATTAGCTGAAAAAATACTTTTCTCAAAAGAAAATAAAAATATAAGTTTATATTATAAAGATGATTTTATAATAGAATAAAAAAATAAACTCTTAGAAAATTTCTAAGAGTTTATTTTTTAGTAGTTTTCACCGCATGAAGCGATATTTTCTTTTTTGTCTGAGCTACATGGTGTAACTGCATATGTAATACCACAATGAGGACAATCTTGAACTAATTGTGTCATTTTAAATTCTTTTCCACATGTACATTCTATTGTATGTTCAACCTTTGTTGGCATAGCCTCAAAGCCTTTACTTCTTACTAAATCACATATTTTTTTTCCATCACCATTTGTGCTTCCGCATCCACAAGCCATAAAATTACCTCCAATATAAAGTTATATATTTATTATATAACTTGTATTCATTTTTTATTTTTTTCTTAATTATAATATAATTTTTATCTTAAAACTGTAACAGATGATACAGAAAATGTATCGATACCTTTGATTTTTAAATTTATTATGTTAATATTCTATGTATCAATTAAAAAATTAAATATTGGGGGAAATATGAATAAAAATATAGTACTTATAAATGATATATCAGGGGTTGGGAAATGTTCACTTATGGCATCTGTTCCCATATTCTCATATTTTGAAATTCAACCACATCCAATAGTTACAGCTATTCTTTCAAATCAAACAGAATTTGAAAATTTTTCTTTTTTCGATTTTACACCACATATAAAAGAATATATAGATATTTGGGAAATGGAAAATAGAAAATTTAATTGTATTTATAGTGGATTTTTAGGTTCATTAAATCAAATAAATATAGTAAAAGATTTTGTAAAAAAACATGAAGAAGCTATTATAGTAATAGATCCTGTTATGGGGGATAATGGGAAAATATATTCTACATATACAAATGAAATGTGTAAGGAAATAAAAGAATTAATAAAACATGCTAATATAATAACTCCAAATTTAACAGAAGCTAAAATTTTAACTAATAGACCTTTAGATTTAGAGATAAATTATGAGGAAGGAATAAAGATTTTAAAGGAACTTTCTGATATGGGACCTGATATAGTAGTTCTTACAGGAGTTAAAGAAAAGGGAATTATAAAAAATTTATGTTATAAAAAATCAAGTAATGAGTACTTTCAAGCTAGTGGAAAATACTATAACTATTCATTTAGTGGCACAGGAGATATATTTACATCTATTTTTATAAGTTTAATATTAAATGGAATAGAAATTGGTGAAGCATTAAAAAAGGCCACAGATGCTGTTATAAAAGGAATAGAAGAAAGTATAAAAGAAGAGTTTGATACTAGAGAAGGTATAAAATTTGAAAAAGTTTTAAAAAGTATAAATATATAATATTAGTAGAAATTTTAGAAAGATTTACAACGAATAAAAGCTTGTCACATGTACAAACTAATAGTAACCAATCTGAAAGGAGTGATTAAGTTATGTCAAAGAAAATAGCTTATAGTGGAACTGAAAAACAAAAAGCAAAAATAGATAGTAATAAAAAGCACTATGATAATCAAAATACATACTTAAAACAACATACTAATATTAGAAAAGGTTAAGCTTTATAAAGGGTCTTATATCTATTTTAGATTTAAGGCCTTTTTATTTTATATATTACAATTATTAAAGCATATAAATACTGAAATCTTAATATAAATTGATTGAGGTGATTTATGTGTTAGAAGATTATAAAGTTTATTTAACTAAAAAAAATATAATTCTTTTAGGAATTATATTAATATGTATGATATTAATATTGTATATTTCTCTTAATATGATTTTTCCAACAAAAGAATTAACTTCTTTAGAAAAAGGTAAAGCAAAAAGTGTTATAGAGAACTTTATAAAAGACTTTAATAAAAAAAAGGAAATGAAAATAGAAAAATATATGGTTAAAGGATGGAAGGCTGAAGATGTTAAAAATTTATTTATTGGATATGATGATTTAGAAAATTTAACTATAGAGAATATAAAAAATGATACTTATAGCCAATATTGTGAAAAGTATGAAAAAAATAAAAAACTTAAAGGAGAAGAAGGAAAATATGCTTCATTTACAGTTGATTTAAATCATAATTATAAGGATAAAGGAAAATATAAAGATGAGAGTAAAAAAATAGTATTTTTAATGGAAAAAACTAGTGATGGATGGAGAATAATAACTTTAGGAACTCAAGGAGTAATTGATTCATTAATTTAGATAGTGAAAAATTTTAGAATTTACGGTATAATATTTTAATGTGGTTTAATTGAAAAATTAAACGAATAAAACATTAGGAGGATTACATGGTTAAGGATTTAAACATACCTGTAGAATTAGAATCAAGAGTAAAAGAAATTACCGATATGTTATTAGAGTTTGGAACAAAAGTTTTAGATGATTCATATAATGAAAAGTTTTTAAAATTAACTGAAGCTTCTGCAAACTGTGAAGACTTAGCGTTAAATAGAGGAAAAACTGGGACATGGGCTGCTGGTATAGCTCATTCAATATTCTTTATAAATGATACTCTATCAAAAAGAGGAATACACATGGATGAACTAGCTGACTTCTTTAGTGTTTCAGAAAGTACAATTGGAACGAAGTCACGTGAAATAAGAAAAGCTCTTTCAATTCAAAAAGATTCAAAAGAGTGGAAAATTTCAGATAAAAATAGTAATTTCTTAAAGAAAGATAATTCTTCAGAAGAAAAAATAGAAGTTGTTGAAAAATTCAATAAAGCTTTAGAAAACGAAAATATAGAAGAAGCTGCAAAAGAAATTGAAGAATGCTTAAATATGCTTAAAAATAATTTAGGTGAAGAATATTTTAAAGAGAACAATGGTAATATTGGAGTATCTGCAGAAGGAGATTTCTTCTTATCAGTACAAGCAACTCTTTCAGCTTATGCTTTTGCATTAGGAGATTTTAATAAGAGCTTTAACCTTGAAAAAGAACTTTTAGAATTTAATGAAGCAGATACTAAAAATGTTAGACATTCTCTTGTTTTTAGAGCATTACTTGTTAAAGAATATGCTTATGTAAAAGAATTATTTGAAAGATTTAAAGATGATGATTCAGTATTCTTTAAATATGCAAGAGTTTTATATTTATTAGCACTTGGAGATAGACAAGGTGCTAGAAAATGGCTTAAAAAAGCTATAAAACATAATTTTAAAGTTATTGAATGTCTTTATGGTGGAGCGAAAGCTTGTGATGGAGAAATACTTTATTATGAAAAAGGAAGTATAGAAGAGGCAACTCTTTGTATGGAATTCAGTCTTCCACTTTGGACAAATCAAAAAACAGCTGGATGGATATTAAACGCAGTTAAAAAGATAAAATAATATAAAAAAAAGCTTTGATTTTTAATCAAAGCTTTTTTTATTTTAGTTATGATATATTAAATTTGGTATATCAATTCTATTTGTTTGCATTCCACTATTAATTAAGAAATCTTGAGTTTTTTCTAAAGCAGTTATATCAGATTGTGTTATAGTAGGATTAAAGTTATACCAAGAATACATTTTTTCTGTTTGAGCTTTAGTAAGACCTACAACTTTAGAAGTTTGTTCAAGAGCTTTATCAGTATTTTGATTTATATAATCAACAGCTTGTTTTTGAACTTTTAAAAAGTCATTTACTAAATCAGGATGTGCTTTAGCAAAGTTTTCATTAACAGCAGTAACAATAAGACCACTTATAAGTCCTTTACCATCACAAATTACATGAGCACCACTTTCTTCAGCTTTTAAAGCAGCAGGACCAGCTAAAAGAGCAGCCTTAATGCTTCCATTATCTAAAGCAGCCATAGCTTCAGGAATTCCCATGTTAATATAATCAACATCTTTTAAATTCATATCATTTTTCTTAAGAGCAGCTACAAGAAGTTGATTTAAAATAGTTCCTTTAGGACCACCAATCTTAAGTCCTTTTAAATCCTTAACAGATTTTATAGATTTATCTTTAGTTACTATAACAAATCCTTGAGGAGCTCTACTATAAACACTAAGTATTTTTAAATTTACTCCATTAGAAGCTGCTAAAATTGCAGAAGTTCCACCAACAGCATTAAGGAAATCAAGATTTCCAGAAGCTAGTGCAGCTGTTTGTTCTGAACCAGAAGTTATATCATAGTATTTAACATTGATTCCTTTTTTAGCATATTCTTTAGTGAACATTTGCTCATTTTTTTCAACAATTGAAGGAACATTAAGAGGAGCAGTAACATAAGTTAGGGAAACCTCTTTAACTTGCTCTTTTTTATTATGGCTATATATACAGAAGCCAGCTATTATTATAATTATTAATATAATAATACCTATTATTTTTCCTTTTTTCATTTTTAAGTCTCCTTTAAACAATTTAAAATTTTTATTTTTAATTCTACAAAATATTCAGATGATAAATTCCTATTAAAATCTTTTTCTATTGAAAAACTTTCAATAGAATTATCATTTTTCATAATTATTATTTTAGTAGCAATAGATAAAGCTTCTTCTATGTTATGAGTTACAAAAATTATTCCAATATTAGTTTTTTTAAAGATATTTATTACTTCTTTTTGTAAATCAATTCTAGTGAAATAATCAAGTGCTGCAAAAGGCTCGTCCATAATTAGAATATTTGGATTAAAAGCTAAAGCTCTTCCAATTGAAACTCTGTGAGCCATACCTCCAGATAATTCATAAGGCATAGAATTTTCAATATTATCTAATTTTAAAAGAGTTAATATGTTTTTTATATCTTTATCTTCTTTTGAATGGATTAAAATGTTTTCTTTTACAGAAAGCCAAGGCATAAGTCTACTTTCTTGAAACACCATTCCTACTTTAGGTTTAAAATTTTCATTAGATATGTATTTAATTGAACCAGAATCAAAAGGTTCTAAGTCAGAGATACATCTAATTAAAGTGGTTTTCCCACATCCACTTTTTCCTAAAATAACAGTTATATTAGATAAGTCTATTTCAATATTCAAATTTTTTAAAACATTTATATTTTTATTTTTAGAATTAAATGACTTATTCAAATTTTCTATTTTAATTTTATTTGAACTCATAAGTATTTCCTCCAAATTTCTTAGTTAATTTTTTAGAAATTATCTTAAATAAAAAATCTGTTATTATTCCAAGCAATCCTATAACAATTATTCCAACGATTACTTCAGAGCTTCTAGAAAGGGCTTTGGCATTTAATATTAAATATCCAAGACCAGAAGAAGAAGCAATCATTTCAGCTCCAATTATTGCTCTAAAAGAATACCCAAGACCAAGCCTTAATCCAACTAAAATATTTGAAATAGAACTAGGAAATATTATTTTTCGCAATAAATCCTCTTTAGATAATTTAAAAGCTAAACCAACTTCAATAAGTTTTTTATCACAGTTTTTAATTCCATCTAAAGTATTTAGGAATATTGGGAAAAATGAAGCTAATATTATTACTATTATTTTAGATGTTTCTCCAATACCAAACCAAAGTATAAGCATAGGAATAAGCGCAAGTGGAGGAGTATTTCTCAAAAACTCAAATAGAGTTTTAAAATAATCATATAGTTTAGGTTTAATACCAAACAAAACTCCAAGTGGAATGGCTAATAGAGCACTTAAAAAGAATCCTAAAAATACTCTAAAAAGACTTATTAAAACATCACTAGCTAAACTACCATTTTTGCATAAATCTAAAAATGATTTAAAAACCATTTTAGGTGAGGGAAGTATGTAACTACTAAAAAGGTTTAATTTACAAACAATAAACCATAAAATAATTATTAAAAATATTATGTAGAAACCTTTTATTTTTTTCAAAATAAAATTCCTCTTTTCTATAAAAATATTATGAATTTAAGTAGTATTTATTAATTATTACTATAAAAAGTATACAATAGTGAAAGTTATAATTAGTTAACAAAGTTGGGTAATTATGTGAATAAACTATAAAATTTTATAATAAAAAAGCTCTTACAATTTTATTTGTAAGAGCTTTTTATTATTTTGATATTTCCTTTTTCTTATTAGGTAAGAATAATGCTACTATTAATGCTATAACTGCAATTAAGCAAAGAGTTAAGAACATTTTTTCAAAGCCACTATTCATTGTTTTTTGATATATATTTTCAATAGTAGTACGTAAGCCATCTAATTGATGCATATAATTTTCTTTCATACTAGCTAATATATTAGTTCTTTGATGTAATGGCACTCCTCTAAGACTTTCTGATAATTGAGGAGCCATTTTAGTAAACTGTCCTGATACAAAGTTCTTTATTAAAGAGAATATTGTAGTAACATTTGCATTTTGAAATGCATTAACCATAGATGCTCCAGATACACCAGATGACATAGCGTGTGTGAATCCCGGCATTTTAGGAAGAACTGCCATAAGTTTTCCAGAAACATCAGCCCCAGCAGCAGAAATAAATCCTACTAAAAGATTTGGTGAAAGTGCTACACCAAGAGATCTTATTAAAGAAAGAGTTGATTGAGCAGAACCAATCTCTTCTTTAGGAACTGAAGTTTGAATAACATAATTTAATGGAGTTCCCATAGTAAATCCTACTCCAAGACCCATAAAAGCTAATCCAATAACAAGTGGAATTACACTTAAAGTAGATGTTACAATTAAAGCTAAAGTAAGAGTACCAATAATAGTACAGATAAATCCAGTAACAAGTATAAGTTTAGCAGAAAATTTATCTATAAGTTTTCCACCGAAAGGAGCAGCAAAACCAGAGAATACAGCCATAAGAGTTACGAAATATCCCCCTGATCCAAGTTTTAATTTTAATACATTACTACAGAATTGAGGTAAAAATACAACAACCATAAGTCCTGCACCAACTAAAAATGCAATTATAAATACTGATAACATTTCACGTCTTTTAAAATATTTTAAATTTATAATTGGATCTTCAGCACGACTTTCAACAAATATAAGTATTGGAAGTAAAATAATTGCAATTACTAAATAAGGGAAGCATTTTACTGATTTAAAGCTAGTCCATAAATGTACAAAATTTAAATTTGTTATAAATAACATAAGAGAGACTATAAATAATCCTGAAACAATACTTCCATATATATCTAAAGGTTTTTTAGTAGTTTCAAATTTATCAACTTTAATTGCTATTAAAGAAATAAGAACAACTATACAAATTGGTATATTTATAAAAAATAATAGATGCCAATTGTTTCCGCCAAAAGTATCAAGAATAAATGAACCAAGTGAAGGTCCTATAAGTGTAGCAATACCATTAATACCTCCAACCATTCCAAGAGCAGCACCACGTTTTTCTGGTGGAAAACTCATTCCAACAAAAGCTGTTGCAACTGGCATAACACCACCAGCTCCAATTGCTTCAATAGCTCTAGCTATTAAAAGGAAAGAGAAGCTATTATAAAAGTTTGATATTCCACATAAAAGTGAACCTATTCCAAATAATAAAATACTAAATGTAAACATAGTTTTTAAACCATGTCTATCTGCAAGTTTACCTATAATAGGCATAGATACTGCATATATAAGAGAATATAAAGTTATAATCCATATACTAGCATCAGCAGATATATGTAATGTATTACCCATTATTGTACGAGCAGGTGAAATTATTGCAGTGTCTAATGAACCCATAAAAATTCCTAATAAAAACATAACTAATAAAATTTTAGATGATTTTTTACTCATTAACATTTCCTCCTTTGTTCTATAATTATTTTTGTAAATATAAATACTTATTTATGATTATTACAATTAAACTATAAACTATAAAGTAAGGTAATAGTCAATATAGCTTTTACAATGTTATTAAAATATTAATAAATAAACTAGAATAATCTAATAAAAGATACTTTATTATTTAGTAATGTAAATAATAAAAAAGTTAGTAGAAAGTAGTAATGTATGATGATATAATCTAAATGGAAAATATGAATAAAATATTAATAAAACATGATATAGGGGGAGGATATATGAGATTTTGTAAAAAGTGTGGAACAGAACTTAAAGATGATGCAAAATTTTGTAAGGGGTGTGGAGAACCTTTAAATTTAGAAAAGGAAAATATTAATGTAAAATCTAATTTAGGAGATGAAAATAAAAAAGATAAAAATTCAAAAGTTAAATTAGATAAATCTTTTGTAAAAAATAAGCCATTAAGTAAAAAAGTTATAGGTGCAATAGCAGGAGTTTTATTATTAGTTTTAGTTTGTGGATTTACACTATTTAAAAGTGATTCTCCAGAAAAAGTAGTTGAAAAATTTTATAAGGGAATATCAGAAGAAAATGTTAAAGATTTAAAAAAGATTTTATCAGCTGAAGATGAAAATTTAGAATTAAATGATGATAATATAAAAATTCTTATAGATAGCTATAAAAAGAATTTAGCAGATTTAAATTTAACTGTAGAAGAGTTAAATTCACAGGCTGTAAAAATAAAATTTAATCCAATTGATTTTGGAAGTAGTATATATAATGAAGTAAATTTAGTTAAAAAGAAAAGTGGTTTAAGAGAAAAATATTATATAAATATAAGCGCTAGATATATTACATTTGGTGAAAAGTTAGATGGAGCTGATTATATTATTAAGTATAATGGAGAAACTATTGAAACTAAAACAGATTCTGATAAAATAGGACCTTTAGTACCAGGAAGTTATGAAATAGAAGGTAAATTAAAAAATGATTATGTAGATTTAGATGATTTAAAAAGTGTAGATCTTTGTTATGGTGAAAAAGTAAAAGAAGTAAGTCTTTTTGAAAATATTAATAAAACAACTATCAAGTGTAATGAAAAAGAAGCAACGCTTATAATTGATGGAGTTAAGACAAATAAAAAAATGAAAGATATAGATACTATAGTAGGTCTTGAAAATGGAACAGTAGTACAAGCGGTTATAGAAAAAGACGGAAAAATTAGAACTAGTAATAAAGAAAGAGTATATAACTCAAGAGAAATAAATTTAGAAGTAGAGCAAGAGAAAGTAATAGATTATAATGAGTATTCGAAGGAAGTTCCAAAAGTAATACAAGAATATTTAAATAATTTTGCAAATGCAGTTAATTATAACGATTTTAGTTATGTAGAAGATTATTTATATCCTGGAAGTCAAATTTATAAAGAACAAGTAAAAAATATTAAAGGAATTTATGATTCAGAAATATCAGAGAAATATGTTACGAGTTATATAAAGAGTAATAAATTTGATGATAGTAAAAAAGAATGGACAGTTATAGTAGATGAAACTTATGATATAACTAAAGATGGAAAAACAAATAGAAAAAGTTTTACAAATGAATACAAATTAAAAGTTAATGAAGAAGAAGAAGAGGTTCAATTAACAGAAATAAAAGTAAATGTAGGATAAAAATAAAAAGCTATCTAAAGAAAAACTTTAGATAGCTTTTTATTCTTTACAAAGTGTTTGTTGTCCTTTTTCATAAAGTAAATAATCTAATTGCATAAGTGTATATCCTTTAGAAATACAAAAAATAATTATAGAGTCTCTAGTTATTTTAGGATAAAGCAATCCATTGTTAGTTAGTTTTAAAACTCTATTTGTTTCATCTAAATTTAATTTTGCAGCTAAACAAAGTTTTAGAGCATTATCTCTATCAGGAATTTTATCTCCTCTTAGAACTTCATAGCAATAAGATCTGCTCATATTAGAATCATTTATTAAGATACTTTTTTTTATATTTTTTTCTTTACATATATTATTAAAGTATTCACTAAATGTAATGGTATCTAAAATATCTTTATTTGAATCTAAAAATTTATCTAAATCAGTATCTTTTTTTAATGAAGTTAATAAACTTTCTAAATCAGAAGTTTTAGTAGACATTAAATAGAACACATCCTTTTATATGAAACTTTTATTATTAACTAATATTATGATATAATTTTATAGTTACAAAATCAAGAAAAGGGGATAAAAAATGGAGGATTTGTTAAAAGAATATGAGCTGAGCTTATATGAAGATATAAAAACAATATCTGAAGGCAAAGTTTATTTAGTTAGCAATTCAAAAAGTCAACAAATTTATATAAAGAAGATATTAAAAAAAGAATGTTTAGATGTATATAAAAGGCTAAAAGGATTAAAAAATAAAAATAGAGCAGAAATAATAGATTATTTTATAATTGGTGAAAATTTAATAGTAATAGAAGAGTTTGTACATGGAAAAACTTTAGAAAAAATATTAGAAGAAAATTATATAGATGAAGATTATGCAATAGATATTTGTATTTCAATTTGTGATGGTTTGTATGATTTGCATAGAATGGACAAGCCTTTAATTCACAGAGATATAAAACCAAGTAATGTAATGATAAGTAGTGATGGTATAGTTAAGCTTATAGATTTTGATGTATCTAGAGTATTAAAAGATGAATGTGATCATGATACTGTTATATTAGGAACAAAAGAATATGCATCACCAGAGCAATTTGGTTTTGCACAAACTGATGGAAGAAGCGATATTTATAGTATTGGAGTTCTTTTAAATTTTATTTTAGTGAAAGATTTTCCTAAAAATAAAATAGCAGAGGGAAAATTAAGAGAAGTAATTTTAAAAGCAACACAAATTGATAGATTAAATAGGTATCAAAATTTAGACCAATTTAAAGACGCATTAAATAAAGCAAAGACTCAAGAACAAATTAAATTTTTTAAAGATAAAAAAATTATAGATAATAAAAAAATAAAAAATATAAACATAGAAAAGATAAATAAATTTATTCATATAAAACCAAAATGGTTTTTTAAATATATTGTTGGGTATAGAAGTGGAAATATAATTTTTATGATTCTGGCTAGTTTATGGTATTTTACAGCCTTTTTTGGATATTCACAATTTTTTTATACGAAGCTTTTATCAGATTTAATTTTGGCAACTTATATGATTATTTTGCCTGAATTTATAATTGGAAGTGGATTTACATTAAATAAATATATTCCTCTTGTAAATAGTGAAATCTTATATAAGAAAGTAATTGGAAGAGTAATATATTTTATTGTAGTTACTTTAATAAGTGGAATTTTAATGCAATAAATAAAGAAATTTAATAAAGCTATATATTTTTATAAAAGATATCATCTTTGATTAAAATTTAATCAAAGATGTTTTTTTTTATTATAAGATTAGAGATTTATTAGTTCTTAGAGGATTTAAAAGTTATATAGAATAAAATAAATTTTAAAATGAATAAAATTAAAATTTTTTTAGTATTGTACGCTTTAAGCGTACCAAAAAAAATTGTGAAATTTATATAATGAGTATTGTCAGAGGAAATTAAAAATAAGGAGAGAAAAATTATGAAAAAAAGTAAGGCAGCAATTATAGCAGGAGTTTTAGGAATATTATACACAATTTATTTAATGGCTCATTTTGGAGGAGCTATTGTTAATACAACAAGTGATGCAGAAGCTTTAGGAGGCGCAATTGCATCAGCATTAGTTATGCCACAAATGATATTGGTATTATTAGCAAGTATATTTACTTTAGTTGGAGCATTTATAAATAAGGCAGGTTTTGTTCTTACAGGAGCAATACTTTTCTGTGTAGGAGCAGCAGTATTTTTCCTATATGCAATATTTATAGTACCAATGATAGTTTTATCATTTATAGGATATTCAAAAGTGAAAAAAATAAAAGCGGCTAATAGTCAAATATAAAAATAAGGGGGACTTTATAAATGAAAAAAAGATGGTGGGCAATTTTAGTTTTAACAATGAGTTTAGGATTAGTAGGATGTGGAGGAGAAACGAGTAGTACTACTGAAAATAATAAAAAACAAGAGGTTTCACAAGAAGCAAAGGAATATAAAGTGGGGGATACTGTTGATATAAAAGGAATGAAATTAAAAGTTGAAGAGGTTAAAAAGTCAAATGGAACAGAATTTGATAAACCTAAAGATGGAAATGAGTTTATAATAGTTAAAGTAGCTATAAATAATGATAAAGATAAAGAAATTTCATATAATCCATTTGATTATTCACTTAAAAATAGCCAAGGACAAATAACAGATCAATCTTTTACAACTGTTGATTCAAAGACAAGTTTAAATAGTGGAAAATTATCTCCAGGAGGAAAAGTGTCAGGGACCATTTCTTTTGAAGCTCCAAAAGGAGATAAAGATTTAACTTTATTATATAAAGACAATATGTTTAGTGATAAGGTTCAAGCAGAAATAAAATTAAATTAATTAAAATAACCAAATTAATCAAGAGACTATTTTAAAAATTTAGGTTTTTAAAATAGTCTTTTTTTATTATTTTCTAAAGCTTGATGATATAATTAATATAAAAGATAACAGAGGTGGAACTTATGGAAAAAAGCTTAAACTTTGAGATAGTTAAAAATACGAATTTAGAAAAATTCTATGGCTATTTAAAAAATGATGAGATAGTTTTTAATGATAAAAGAAATAATAGTATAATTTTTATAGATTGTAGAAAAATTTTAGAATACTCCATAAAAGAAATGATTTTTTCAAAGAGTGGAATTTCAGCTTATGAAGAGGCGGGAAATAGAAGTTTAAAAGGAAATATAAATTATATAAAAGAGATGATTCCTAAAACTATGTTTTCAAAGCTTGAATATATAAGATTTGCAGGAAATAAATATGCTCATGAAGTAGATTCAAGTTTTGATGTTTTAAATTGTCTTAAATATACGTATGAGTTTATAGTTTGGTATTTAAAAAATATAGAAAAAAAATTACCTATGACTTTTAATGAAGAATTCAAAGTTCCCAATAATATAATGGAAAATGCTGAAATAAAAAAAGAAACCTATTCTTTTAATGAAGAAGAACTTAAAAAAGAAATATTAGAAATGAAAGAAAAACTAAAATTATCAAAAAAAGAAAGAGAAAAAGAAATAAAAGAACTAGAAAAGGAATTAAAGTTATATAAAGATAAAGTAAGTTATCTAGAAAAGCAAGGAAAAAATGATAAAGAAAAAATGTTAGCTTTAAAGAAAATGAATGCAGATCCACTTATAACTTTAATTGAAGAAACTATAGATAATAATAAAGAGATATTTGGCGTAGATGATGATGTAGCATCAGTTGTAAAGGCAGAAGAAATTTTAAATGGAGTACGAGAAAATTTAAATTATCTTGGAGAAATGTTTAAAATAATGAATGATACTGATAAGCTATATGAAATGGCAAATGTAGAAAAAATAAATAATGAATATAAATTTTTAAACAAAAGCTTTAGAAAACTAGATTTAGATGATTTAATTTTAACAAATATAATTACAGAAGATATAAAAAATAAAAATTATAAATTAATAAAGAAAAATAGTATATTTTTATCTATGTGGCTAAATGGAGAAAAGAAAAAATGCGAAAAATTTACTAGAGAAGATTTAATAAATAAAATAGAAGATAACCTTCGATTTATAGTTGGAAGCAAGAAGAAAGGACTATCTATTATAGAATTATCAGTAAATATGTTGCATAAAAAAATATTTAAAGATGATAAAGAAGATGGAGTGTACTTAATTGATATTTTTAATATTTATATGGATGAAGCATTTAGTATATTAAAAAATAAATTTAGAAAATCAGGTAGTATAAAAAAAGTAATATTATTTACAAAAATAATTGGAAATATATCAAGTGAGGACACAATAGTTATATTAAATACTATGAAAAAACACTATAACAGAGAGGATATAGGAGCAGATTCTTTAGCTACATTAGATATTGAAACTTTAGGAGAGTTATTAAAAGGGACAAGGGATTTAAGAGAATATACAGCAATAAGTAGACTTATTTTAAATTTATTAGATGGATTTGGATATAGAAAAGAAAAAAGATTTAAAATAATACTTAAGAATTTAAAAGAAAAAGGATTTTTTAAAAGCCTAATATAATAAAAAAGTATGATAAAAAATTTTTATCATACTTTTTTTATATTACGCTCTAAGCGTACCAAATTAAAAATATTTATATTTAAAATTAAAGTAAAAGAATAAAGAAATTTATAAAAGGTTGAGGATAAAGGTATGGATAAAGAAAGTTTAATTAACTATATAATAGAAATAATAAAAGTATTTTATAAATTACAAAGAGAGCTTCATATAGAAAGTATAGAAAAAATAGAAGATGGTTTTTTATTAAAGGATAATATAAGTGATTTAGAAGAATGGCAAATATATAATGTAGGATATTTTATTGAAAAAAAAGCAAATAAAAAAGAAATATATAGGAAATTAGATGTATTAAGAAAAGATATATCTGTAAAAAATAAAGATTTAATAGTAAATGAAGCAGGTGAAATATTTTATATAAGTGAAAAAATAAAATACTTAGATAAAAAGTTAAAATACTTACAAAAGAAAAGTGAAAGATATAAGTATTCGAAATATAGTTTCAAAATAAATGCAAATAAAATCAATTTAGAAAAATTGGTATTAGATTTAATAAATAAAGATTTAAAAATAAACAAAGAGAATAAAGCAATTTGTATTATAAATAATCAAAATATAAATTTAGGGGTTAATGCAGAAAAAATAATAGAGGAACTATCTTGGATAAAAAAAAGAAAATCTAAAAAGTTAGAATTAATACTACCTTTTAAAGATAAGGTTTGTTTAGATTTTATTTTTATAAAAGATTATATACTAGTTATTGAAGTTGAATATATAAAGAAATATAATATATTAAATATTAAAGAGTTACAAAATAAACAAGATGTAGAAAACTACTTAAATACATTTATAGTAAAATAATATGAGTTTTAATATAAATGTATAGATATTTTATATATTAAAGAGATTAACATACAACTAAAAAAAGAGGTTATTAGAGAATATTTTAGAAATTAAAAAATTTACAAGATAAAACATATAATTATGCTGAGTGAAGATTATTAGGTAATATTTTAAAAATTAAAAAGCTGAATAATTAATTCAGCTTTTTTTGTCTTTTAAAATTTTAAAGTCATAAAACTTTTTTATACATATTGATGAAAAAAAGATTAAAAATAAAAAATTACTTAGACTTCTTTCAAAAAATAAACTAAGTATAGTTGCGAATAAACCTAATAAAGCAAAACCTAAAAAAGCTTTATCAAATAAAAATTTAAAATAATCCAAATTGCCCACCTCCATGTAATTTTATATAGTTTTATCAAATTGATATAAAATTATTCATGTAGATAAGTTGAATAATAATTTTAAAATATTATAAAAGAAAAAGGAATTATTAAAACTTTGTAGAATATAATAATTATATGGATGTAAAGGTTATCAAAAGTTATCGAAGGTAAGGGGGAGAGCTTATGTATTTTATGCCAGAAAGTTTAAATGTGATTATTGAAAATAAAACTAATAAGGATATTTTAGGACTTGAACTTAAATACTTAAATGATATAGGAAGGAAAGCAAAAGCTTGTAAAATAAAAGCAGGAGATTCAGTAAATCTTGTTATAGAAACAAAAAATGTTAGTAAAACAAATAAATTTATATTAAAAACAAGAGAAGGAATGGCCTATATTGTTGATTGTAATATATTAGAGAACAATTGTAATCTTTATTTAAAAATATATTTGAATAAGATTTTTGATGGAGAAATAGAATTTGAAGCAGAATATTTAAAATTTGAAAATGCAATAGCCTAAAATAAAAGAGTTCGATTATAAATCGAACTCTTTTTAATTTTTTAAAACTTGTACGTAAATAAAGTTGACGGTATAATTAATATGTAAAGTAATTTACACTTAATACTTTAGGAGGCGGTGTTATGGCGAAGTATATAATGAGCGATATACATGGGCAATACAAGCTATTTACAGAGTTTTTAGAGAAAATAAATTTTTCGGAAGAAGATAATTTATATATAAATGGAGATTTAATTGATAGATGCATAGGTTCAGCTTATCTTATAGATTTCGTATTACAGAATGATAATGTAAATTTAATTCTTGGAAATCATGAAGAAATGTTTATAAAGGCTTATGAAAAAGTAGATTTAAATGAAGATTTAGATATAAGAGATGCTATTTATAAAAATGAAGATGGAGAAGAAATTAAATGTAAAATTCATAAAGATGAAGATGTATCATTGTGGTTAGCAAATGGAGGCTTTGAAACTATTCAAGAAATAAGAAGATTTAATAGACATAGTGGTAGAGATTTATTTAAAGAGTTTTATGAATATCTAAAAGAATGTCCAAAATGGATGCTAATAGATGAACATATAATATTTCATGCAGGAGTAGGGTTTTACTTTGGTAAAGATTATAGTGACGAAGAAATCCAATTTATACTTGCAAGAGCGGAAAAAGATGAAAGATTTCTTTGGGGAAGATATTTATGGGATTCAGCATTTTTAAAGGATAGTATAAAGATACCTTCAGAATATACTGGAGTAATAGGACATACTCCTATACAAAACACAGATTATTATGTTGAAAATCCTATACAAGATAGTATTTTTAAAGAAAGTGAACATGGCTCTAAAATTATAAACATTGATTTTGGTACATATAAGAGTGGAATGATAGGAGCTTATGAAATGGATAATAAAGAAGTAAAAGTTCTTATTGATGGAGAGATTAAAAAATTTCAAATTTAAATTAAAAGTCATAGAATTAATTCTATGACTTTTAATTTTTATTCAACAGTTTTAATTTTTTTAAATGTTGGTATTATAAATATACTAAATAACAAAGCTAAAAAAGAAGCACATATTAAAATAAGTAAAGCTACATTTGAATGAAGTTTCCAAAGAGACCCTACTATAGTAGTTCCTAAAAAGTCACCAACATAAAAACTTAAGTTTGATGAACCATTAGATATGCCTCTAAATTTATTATTAGATATATTATTTATAATAGTTGGAATTAAACTAAATAATATATTATATCCAGATAGTAAAACAACAGCGCCTAATCCAACTAAAATCATATGTTTGTGTCCAATAAAAATTAAACATCCAAAGAAAAGGCATAAAGTTGCTACTACAGTTAATTCTTTTCCAAATCCTTTTTTTATAAATCTTGTAGAAAATCTCATAATAATTATTGCTATTATTATTGATGGAGTAAAAATCATCCACATATTTTCAGGGCTAGTTAATTTATTTATATACTCTGGGATAATAAACATTCCTGAAATACCAACGAACCCATTAATAAATGCAATAACTATAACAGCAACATAACTTCTATTTTTAAAAAGTTTTTTTATGTATGCAAAACTTTCTTTTGCTGATACAGAATTCTTTATATTTTTTTCCTCATTTCCATCCTTTTTTAAGTCTTTTAAAAAGAATAAAATCAAGAAAAACATAATCAGAATTGAAATAGTTGCAAGTATAAGTAATCCTCTAACTGGCATAAATTTTCTAAGTATAGGTCCACCACCTAAAGCAAATGCAGAACATATACCTATAATTACTCCAACTATACTTATAGCATCAGCTCGCTTTTCAATGCTTAAGCTACCTGAAAGCCATGCATATCCAGCAGAAGTTATAGCTCCAGCACCTTGTAAAGCTCTAGAAAAGATAAAAACATAAGCATTGTTTGCAAATGTTGCAACAGTAATACCAATTAACATTAAAAATACACCAATTAATATCATTTTTTTATAGCCATATTTATCACTCCATGAACCAAATGGAATTTGAAATAAACCTTGAGTTAAGCCGAAAATTCCTAATGCTATTCCTGCAAGGGCTAAAGTTCCATCTGATAATGAATTACAATAAATACCTACAAAAGGGGTTATTAAGTTCATAGCAATTTGCCTGAAACCTAATGCTAATCCAATAAGGATTATAAAAGTTAATTCTTCTTTAGTAAATAATTTGCTTTTCATAAACATCCTCTTTTGCTGTAAATAATTTTAAATATTTTAATTTAAGAACATAAATAATAATATCAAGGAAATAAATCTTTGTTAATTAATAAAATTTGTTAAAAGAGTATATAGTTTTAAATATAAATTGATAATTTTATATATTAATAAAGTTTAAAACTAATAGAGTATTATATGTAATTGTTTAAAATTAAATATTAAAAAAAAGTCTCAAAAGATTATAAAAAAGAATAATAATATGAATATTGAAATATAATTTTTTAACATCTATAAAGG
>NZ_LTAY01000037.1 GCF_002050515.1 Clostridium thermobutyricum DSM 4928
ATTAGATTCTATTCTTAAATTTAAACTTTATATTCCATGATCTTTTCTGTATTTTTAAATATAAACTTTTTCCTTGTTTTCTTTCTTGTGAATAAACAAAATAATATTTATAAAAATAAATATCTATAATCTAATTTATATGTTGTTTTAATAAATTATTCTTTATAATATTCAATTTACTTATATTCTAACATCATATTTCTATTATTATATTTTTCTTAATCTCTTTATTTTAAGTACAAAAAACACCTCCAATCATTTCCAAACTTTGGAGGTGTTTTAAACATTATATTTATATATTTATTTCCATAAGAATTAGAAATTGATATTAATATCGTTTTAATCTATTTACTTTCAATATCTTATACTCTAACTAACTTTATTTTTAAGTCTTAATTTATCAGCAATAATTGCTATAAATTCTGAGTTTGTTGGCTTACCTTTATCATTATGAATTGTGTATCCAAATAGTTTATTTATTGCATCTAGCCTCTAATTTCAAGACTTAAGAGTGTTTTTTCATCAATAAATTTGTTTAATATATTTTTGTATTTTTTTCTATTCTTTTATAGGTTCACGTAATTTTTATTTATTGCTATTATTATATACTATACTCAAAATTATATCAATATTATTTAATTTTTTTAAATTATTCCTTGCAACCTTTTTTCTAAATTCATCCATGCTTTTTCAATAAGTTTTATATCATCAGTAATATATTTATTCACTGTAGAAAACTCTTTAAATAATTTTTCTTCAGCAATCTGTCTATTTAATATCGCTTCTTTTTTATCATAAAAATACCCTAAATGAACCAATCTTTTATTCAACTTTATTCTCGCCACCCATTTACCAGTTGTCTTTAAAAATCTTACTCCTGAGTATCCACTTTTGTTATCACATCTTATACTTTTATTAAAACTATTTTCTTGATAAGTCGCTAATCTTAAATTAGATTTGCAATTATTTAGTGTGTTCCTATCTATATGATCTATTATTACACTACTATCAGTAACATCTAGTAAGTATCTATGTAATCTAACTAATTTTCCATTTATTCTACCACATATATAAGCACTCTCTTTATTCTTTTGATAATGCCATTTAATATCTTTCATTTTGTTTATATCGTCCGCATCTATTATTACTTCTATAATTCCATACTTGTTACTATAAATTATTAATTTTGCTTTATTTTCTTTTATGATATATGTATTTTTCATTTTATATTAATCCTTTCATTTACGATTATTTTATTTAAGTAAAAAAATGAGGATAGCTAACTTAATAACTATCCTCTAAAAAATCCCATTTGACTTTTTCTTTTATGTATTCTCTTTCTTTTTTTTATTTCTGCAACATCTTTATTTGTATGTGCAAATTCTTTAACTACAATATTAAAACTATCTATAGTTTTATTAAATAATCGCTTTTCTTATTTAATGCTAATTCCAATAAAAAAACTCTCAATTCTTGCTATGTATATTTAGTTTTTAAAATTACAATAGCCTTATCTTGTAATTCAAATTTCTCACTTATTACTTTATCTTTCTCTTTTTTTAAATTAATTTACATTCCTCAGCTATATATCCTCTGTTCTATCGTTTATTCTTATAAACTTAAATTAACTACTTTAAATTACTTCCACTTAGTATTATAGTTTAAATGTATTTTTGTTAAATCACCGTTTATAACTGTTAAAATATTATTTGTCAATGGTTTAAATTTAATCATTTCTCTTACATGCCATCCATTTAGACACTCGTAGTTTGCATATTTGTTCTCCTCAATTCCGTTATTCAAGCTCGTTATAATTCCATTCCTCATTTGAATAGTTATATTATTAGTAAAACTTTTAATTCTAAACTCTTTATCACTTAATCTTAGTGTTACATTCTCTTGTGTTCCATTACATTCCAAAAAGATTGTTGGATAACCGTCTGTTGTTCCGTCATAATAAAACCTATATTCTCTACCTAACTCTGGATTCTCTATTTCTAAACTTCTAGGATTTGTTTCAGTCCAATAAGGTTCATATGCAATCATTTCTATTTGTAATTTTCCTCTAAATTTTGGTTTATAAGCAACTTCTAGTTTTATATCTGTATTTAAAATGCACATTAACTGTCTTTCAGTATTATCGTCATAATAAAAAGGTTTCGGTTCAGCCGTATCTAACCAATTGATAAGCTCATCTGTATCGATTTCTTCTTTAAAAAATATATTTAATGTCTCAATTTTTGGTTCTAACACTTTACCTGTATAATATCTTTTATCTCCTACATCTCGTACTTTGTGTATACTTTCTGATAATATCTTTATAGTTTCTTTTTTATTTTCACTATATAAAATTGCACCAAATTCACTAAGCCATCTATTATTAAAATTAAAATCAGTTCTAGGCTCTAAATTCTTCATTGCTCTCCTCCTATCTCATTCTTCTATTTATCCCTAATCTTTTCATTTCACCCTCTATTTCTTTACTTAAACTTTTAGCTATATTTCTTGAGTGCTGCTGATTAACGCTACCATTTACAGTTATGATATTTTTTATATGTATATCCTGTTTATCATCTTTTACAAAGTAACTTTGTACTTCTTTTATTAACTTTTTCAATAGACTTTCAACGCCACTCATATTAATATTTACATTATTATTTGTTATACTGCTACTAGCCTTACTTACACTACTATAATAGCTACCTTTAAGTTGATAATTTTCTAAATCTACAGAAGGTAAAGATCTCATTCCAAAAATATCAAACATTCTAGTCTCGTTCTGTGGGACACTTTTAACAACATTTGTAGTTGTTTTAGTTACATTAACTTTTCCTGTTATAGCTCTACTATACTCTGTTCTAATCCTGTTCCAATCTCTAATTGCAATATCAGCCATGCTCGAAGTTGAGCTAGTTACATTTGTTTTCATTGTGTTGGCATTTTTAGTTGCCTTATCTGCCGCCTCTTTAGAATTTTTATCTACTTCTTTAGCCATATTTTTAGTATTTGTATCTGCAATTTTACTAGCTTCTTTAGTATTCTTATCTATGTCTTTAGTAATGTTTTGTGTATTAGTATTAGTTTTGCTACCTGCATTTTTAGTATTTGCATCTATTTTATTACTTAAATCCTTAGTGTTTGCATCGACTTTGTTTGCAGCATTTTTTGTATTTACATCTATTTGTTTTGTGAAAGTATCCATTGCTGACTTAACATTTTTATTAAGTGTATCTACATTCAATTTTCCAGCCTTCTGCATTTGATTAAGATTCACTTCAATTTGCCTTGCCTTTTCTTCAACAGTCATACTTTCATTTATACCTTGGAACATTGCCTTAGTAGTGTCATTCATACTCGCTAATGTATTTAACTGAGTTTCACTTAACCCTTGCAATTGTCCAGCTACTTTTATACTTGCCTGTGCATAATTTCCATCAGCGATCAATGGAATTTGACTCATTAATTCATCTGTTGCTAGATTTAACTGATTCAATTCTTCTATGGTCATTTCACGCATTTGGGACATTCCTGTAGTAGTACTTATTGTCATTTTAGACCATGCTTCTTCATTATTAAGAATTAGTCTGTTATGCATTCTTTCTTGTGCATCGCTAATAGTTTGTCCTCCTGGGCCGTCTAAAATCGCTGCTATTGTATCAACTCCACCTTGAATCATGATAATCATATTCCCAAAAGTAAGTTGAACTACACCTGATATAAATTCACATACTGCACCTATTACAGTTCCTAATCCTCCAAATTTCTCTTGCAATGCCAATATTGTACTTTCTGAATCTCCAACTTTAGTAATCAATAAAGCTAATGCCCCTATAGCTAATCCAATCCCAGCTGGACTTGCTAAAAATCCTAATGCTCCTGTTAATCCTCCAGTAGCTCCACTTGCTCCTGCCATTGCCCCACTTGCTGTTGCTGTGCTTCCTGCTAATTTTCCAAACATTCCAACAACACTTCCACCTACAGTGAATAAATTTCCTGCTATTGAAAGTATCGGCCCCATTACTGCTGCTAATGCTCCCAAAGTTACAATATTTTGTTTTGTACTTTCATCTAATCCGCTGAACCACTCTGCTAGTTGCTGTATTTTTTCTGCTAAAAACTCAATCGTTGGTGCTAATACTTCTCCTAATTCAACAAGAGCTATTTTAAGATTATTGAATGACATTTGCATTTTTGCTCCAGGGCCGGAAGTCATATTTTCAAACGCTGAATTAACTAGATTTAAATCTCCATTTAAATCCTTTAATACATTATTAAAAGTTTCTCCACCTTCACCAGTCAAAATAAGCATTGCATTTAGTGCTTCAGTTGAACCAAATAATTTACCCATGGTTTCTATATTCCCGCCAGTTTTTTTCTTTAAGTCTTCTAAAAATCCACTTAATCCTTTTGCTTTTAGTCCTTGAACACTAAATTCTATTCCTAATTTTTTAGCTAATTTTTGCGCTTCAGTACTTGGTTTTATAATATTACTAAGAGCAGCCTTTGTAGCTGTCATAGCTTCACTTGTAGCAATACCATTCATTGTTAATCCTGCTGTTGCAGCTAAAAGTTCATTTACCCCAACTCCCGCTGCATTAGCAGTTGGAGCAACTTTTCCTATGCTACTAGCCAATTCATCAACTGATGTTTTACCTTTATTTTGAGTTAATAAGAATTTATTAGCTACTTTATCAACTTCATCATATTTAATTCCAAATGCATTCATTGTAGATGTTAATCCATCTATAGCAGTATCAGTTTGAGTAAAACCTGCTATTGCTGTTTTACTTGCTACTTCAGTTAATTTAAAAATATTATTTAAATCTCCACCTGCCGAAATACCTTGATACATAGATTCCGCTAGTTCACTTAATGATACTCCAGTAGTTTTTGACATTTTCTTTATAATTGAATCATATTCTTTCATTTCACTACCTGATTTTTCAACTAAAGAACCAACTTTAGCTAACCCTTGCTCATAATCATGAGCCATCTTACCAGCTGCTAATCCAGCTGCAGTAGAAGGCATTGTAACATTAGAAGTTAACGTACTTCCAACTGATTTTAATTTTCCACCAACATTTTTTAGATTATTACCTATTTCGTTAAAAGGCATTTGTCTTAATTCTCTACTTAATCTATTTACATTTGCCTGTGTTTCATTTAATTCAGTCTGATATTTATTAAGCTGATTTTCACCTTGACTTATTTCTGTTTCAAGGATATTATAACTATCTTTTAGAGTTAATAATTTAGCCCTTAATTGCTGCGCTTCATTACTATTTTCTCCAAATTCAATTTGTGCAGTCTGTAATGCTTGTACGGTCTGTTTTATCTCAGTTTCAAGCTTATTATGTTGTTGCTTATTCTTTGTTAGAGTTGCATCTAATTGCTTTATCTCAGCTTCATAAGCGTTAACTTTTTGCATACTTGCATTCAATTCACTGCTTGTTTCTTTCATCTTTATAGATAACTGCCTAAATGTATTTCCATTTTCATTTAGCGTGCTTTTAAGTAAATTAAATTCAGATTTTGTTAATGATAATTGCTGATCTATATCTCCTAACTCTTCATCTAAAGTCTTTGTTTTTACTCCTAATTTTACAAAAGCATCCTGACTTTGTTTTAGTTCACCTTCTAAACTATTCAATTTAGTTTTTGTTTGTGTTATATCTCCACCTAATTTATTTAATTTTTCTGCATTTTTCTGTACTAACGTAGCTTGTTTTTGCCACTCATCTGAACCTTTTCCTAGTGTATTTTCAATCTGATCTAACTTAGTTTTTTGCTTTGTTAAAGTTTCTTCTAAATCCTTATATTTTGCTTTTTGTTTTTCTAATTTAGTGTTATATAAATCTATCTGTTTTGCCGTTTTCTGTATTTTATTATCTAATCCAGTATACGTTTTTTCGTAATTCTGAATTTCCTTTTTTGCTGAATTAAACTGTCTTTCACATTCTTTTATAGCTTTATTTATCCCTGAAATCTGCTTAGTAAAGTTTTTACTTTCTAATGCCAGTTCTACCTGCAATTTTTCTATTGTATCAGCCATTTATGTACCTCCTATCCAATTACTACTTCTTCATCTTGTATTTTATTTGCTTTCTTATAAACATTAACTTGTTCAAAAAAATTCTTTGGAGTTATATCTAAAAAATTATTATTTCTCTTTAAAATACTATTCCAAAGAAATTCCAAGTTATCATATTCCCAATCGCCACTTTCTTCATTTAAACTTACAAATTGCCTTTTATTCACTTCTTTTTTACTATTTAATGGCATACACTTTTTAAAAATATCATTTACATAAGTTATCATTTTTTTAAATTTATTTTCTAGTTCCTCTAAGCTATCCTGTCCATCTTCTGCAAAGTCCCTGACAATTTCATTTTCTTTTTCCTTATTTAATTCTTTTAAAGTTGCAAGTATAAATGTACTTATAACTATTAAATCTTTCTTTTCAAGTGCTTCAAATATCTGTGTTACTGTCAATTTCTTTTCAAAGTCTGTTTCTAATACTTCTTGTATCTCTTTTATAGTTGCAAATGTTAAAGTTCCCTTATATTCTTTTCCATTTAGTTTTATTTTTGCTTTATACATTCATACTTACCTCCTATAATGTAAAAAATAAGGAGAATACATAATAACTATGTACTCTCCCCGTATGTATTTATTTGCTTTTTGTTGGTAATGCTTCTGGCATCTGTACTTTTTCAAACCATGCATCTATGGTTTCTCTATCTATTGTTTCATCAAAAGTATCTACACTTAATGCAATCAATCCTGTTCTATCAGAACCTACACTAAATTCTATTTCAGAAAGTGCTTCTGGTGTCTTACCTTCTTCTACAGTCTCAGCTGCTATTGGACAAGGTTTACATTGACAATTATATACAACATATAATCTCTTATCATTAGAACCTCTATAAGCCCATTCAAAGATAAAAGCACCGATTGGAGCTACATCTGTATCTTTAATAACTAAGCCACCTTTTACTTTTTGTTGTCCAAATAGTAAAGATTGCTCATCTTTAGTTAGTGCATGTACTGTTAACTCTCCTTCTCCGCCTCCGAAGCTGTTGTTTCTGTAAATTACTCTACTTCCACCCCATAATTCTTCAGTTTCATACTTTAATTCCATTTCTATTTTTTTAGAAAATTCAATTTCAACTGGTGTTTCATATGTTCCATTTTGTGTTAACGGTGCAAAAGCAATTCTACCAATTCCGCCTAAAATTCTTTTCATCTTAAATTTCCTCACTTCCATTAATTATTTTTTTTATAAATATAAAGTTTTTACCGAACATATTGTCCGATTTTAATGTTTTTGCACTATAAAAAAAGAAGCCATTACATTTAAATAGCTTCTTAATAGTGTCATATTTTGTTCTGCAAGATTTATTCTTGTGCCAGTAGTTCAAAGTTATATAATATGTAGTAGTTAGATTACCTATGTTACAATAATCAGTATCTTTCTCATTGTAAATATCAAATATTACATATTCATCACTATCCCCATTATATTTCTGCATTTCAAATTCAATATTCAATTTTTTTAATAGTAGTTCAAGTTCTTCAATTAAATGTATCATTTTAACGCCTCCCTCAATACCTCTATTATTTTTTCATTTGCCTTTGTCTTGGCTTCATCGAATGACTTTTTCATCCAATGTTTTCCTGACATTCGCTCTGTTCCGTATTCTTGATAATATCCTCTCGCAATAATATCCCTGTCATTACTCTTTATTCCCAAAATACTTTTTCTACCTGTCCCTGAACCAGTTTTCTTAATTTCGCCTAAATTACCTTTTAATTCAGAAGTATCAATAGGAACATTAGCTTCCATTCTTTCTTCAAAAACTTGAACGCCAGCATCTAGTGCAGTATCTAATATTTCATTCCCTACCTTCTTAGCCATTTCATCCAATTTCGCTTCAAGATTGTTAAAATTAAATTCCATTCCCATTTATATCTCAACCCCATTGATTACACATATTTCGTGCTTTAAGTCTATATCTTCTATAGAAATTATCTTATATGTATGTCCACCAAATTTAATTTTTAAGTCTGTATTAAATGTAGTGCTATAATTAGTTTTAATAATTATTTCCTTTTTCACTTTATCTACAACAGATACATTTGCAAAAACTTTCTTATACAAAATTTCTCTATCATCTTGCAAAGCGCTATTACTTACTTCAACTGTATAGAATTCCACTATTTTATCCATCTCATCTATCCAGTCTTCTAAGTATAGATATAAGTTTCTATTGTTTTTATCTAATGCTTTAATATTATAAACTTTTTCATTCAGTCTTATTAAACAATTACTATTTATAATATTATTTCTTCTTATTTTTATCTTTAACGTTTCCTTATTTCCTTCTGCTAGATTAACTCTATCTTCTTCTCTAATTCTACTATTTCCAAAATAAAAAAATGATTTTTGTATAAGTTCTTTCCTTACTGCATTCCCACTCTCATCATAAAACGCTTTATTTTCAATTAGATAGCAAACTCCGTCATTATATGTATCAACTCTTAGTTTTTTCATATAATCACCTATTTCAATGCACTTTTTATTTGTAATCTTAATAATTTACTAGCAAAGTTCTCTTCAAAGTATTCTATTTGCTTATTATAAGCATACCTACAATAATCTTTAAGTAAACTTTTATTAGTATTTTTTGTAAAATCTAGAGCTATTCCAGCTATTTCTTCTAAAAAAGCAATTCCTTCCTCCATAAGGGCTTGGAGGAATAAGTCCTCTTCTGCCCAAGTTATGTTAAGATAAGATTTTAATTCCTCCAAGTTCATTTTTATGTACCTATCCTATTTTTTTAGATTTTGCAACTGCTAAAGTTGGTAATGTATAAACAATAAATGCATCATTATCTATTGCAAATCCATTAGCATGCATTTTTGTAGCGTAAACTCTTTGATCTTCTAAGAACTTATATTCATCGCTAAATTTTATAGAATCTTTACTTCCTAGCATTATTTTGTAATCTTTAGCAATTCCGGCAACCATCTTTCCAGTTGGACAAGATACAGATTGTACTATATCAGCATTTATCGGTAATACTCCATGAGCATATGTTCCGTTTTGAGTAAGTACAGCAGTTGCTGGGAATATAATTTCCCAATAGTCTTTTGGATTTACTATTAATGTAACTGTTCCTATACTTCTCTTACCATTTTTAGTTAATTGAGCCATCATTTTTCCTAGTTCTGAAGGTGAAAAGTCTTTTAATGCTATTGTATCTTTATCGCTATAAACACCACCTGTTACAGCTCCATCTAAATTCTTTGTCATTCCTATTGGTTGGTCTTTTCCTGATCCAACTAAAATTGCTTCTTCTAAAGCTATTGCAATAGACTCTGCTAGTACAGCTCTAATATATTTATCTAACCATTCAGCTCCTAAGTCCAACATATCTTTTGCTACAGGTATAAATGCGCTTAATTTGTACGTATCTGTTTGCACAGACTTGAATCCATGTTCTAATTCTTGTACGATCGCAGAGTTTAATTTACCCCACGCTGCTCCAGTGCATTCACTAGTTCTTAAAATCCATTCTTGTACAGCTTCGGCATTTATAATATCTACTTTAGATAATAAAGGATGTTCTGCAACTAAGTATTCAAATACTCTGTTAAAAATACTTTTTGGCATAGTAACATCTAATCCTGTTAATCCTCTTTTTTCTTTTACTTCTTTATAATAAGATCTTTCTTCTGCTGTTAAAACAGACTGACCTCTTTGCCCCATTATCATTCTGTCATTTACTTCGTTGCTTGCCATTGATCTAGCTTCTGAAATTACTTTTTGTTGTATTTCATTTGCCATTGCAACAAATGCTTCCCCTAAAGCTCCTTCGTCTTCTGACTTCACAGCTTCAGTTATTTTTGCTCTTAATTCCATATTTTTAACATCTAAATTTTCCATAATTATTTTTCCTCACTTTCAATTTTCACAATATTTTTCAATAAATTTTTTAACATTTTTTTATTTCTATTTTCTACAACTGTTTTAACCTCAACTTGCTCTTTAACAACAGTAGTTTTTTCTTCTGTTTTTGGTTTAATATCTTTTAAAGATAAATCACTTCTACACGCTATTTCAGTGTTTGAATATGCAGGTATAGCAGTTGCAGTTATTTCAAATAAATCTACTTTTGTAATATCTCTATAAAACTCATCTTCAAGCCATCTAGTCTCCGAATCTATAACATTAAACCCAAAGCTACATCCTCTGATAAGACCTAATCTTACATTTTCTAAAAGGTCGTTTCCATCAACAGTATTTGGAACTTGCAATTCAAATCTTAGTCCATGTTCATCTTCTGTAAGTTTTAAATTACTTCCGCTTCTTCCAACAACTTTATCCCAATTGTGGTTTACAAGCATAAAAATATCGTCAGCTTTTTGCTCTAAAGTATCTTTAAAAGCACCGCTCACGATTCTCTCATTAAAAGTATCTCCCCACATATCTGCTATCTTTGTATATTCTTCACTGAATACACTTGCATACCCTTGTAGTTTTCTATCTTCAACTTTATTTTCAATTTTAAGATTGACCGTTCTTTTCTCCATCAATCTCACCTCCCTTCTTAGTATTGTTAATATCTAAAACACTTTGATAATTCTTAGTTACATAGTGTTCATCTGCATAATCTGCATCAAGTTTCTCCTTGCCCAGCATTTCAAGATTGTCATTTATAGAGTTAACCCCAATTCTAAACAATAGGTCTCCTGCATTAGCCATCTTTTGTAAGTCAATATTCTTAATTCTAAGAGTATCTATCTTTACATAGCTTCCTTGCGAAAATCCTGATTTTTTATACATTTTTCTGTTAATTTCACTTTCAATAAGCTTTGCAAGTGGATTTATACAAAAGGCTAAGAAATTATCTGTTTGCTCTGTAACACCTACCATGTTACCTTTTACCATCGCTGAAGGTACATGAAAAGCAGCACATGTAAACTCAATTATATCGTCTACTATAGCTCTTATATCTCTAGTTGTAGCCTTAGTCGCACTACCATTATTTGGAGTACTGTCTTTATAAGTAAAACCTTTAGAAAGTGGTAATATAGCATCATCATTTTTGAACCAAGTTGAGAACTGATTTTCCATCAAATCTTGTAATTGTTTCTTTGCTTCTTCCGTTTGTGCTAAAGAAGTATCTATTTCTACAAAACCTTTCATTCCATTAGATCGTTTATAGTTCTTAATTCCACTCGTTAGTAATTGACCGTAATTTGTATATAAGCCATCTATCAACTTTTTAATATCTGTGTTATTAAGCTTTAAGTACATCACTTCACTTTCTTTAAAAGTTCTTGTAAAATTATATTCTCCAATCCAGACTTCTTTATATAAATCTTCTTTAAGTCCCTGTTCCTCTCTACTAAAGCCATCTGCAACGTAAAATTGTTTTTGCTCTTGTATTATTAAACATTCGTTTTTATAGTACAAATTACTTATAACTTTGTGCCAAAATTCTTTAGCATTTTGATTTACATTAGGCTCTACATTAAGCAAATAATAATTATCTAACTTAACCTTTTTAAAATTCATGTAGGTTTGAAAATCTGCTAAAGATAAAGCATTAGCAATAATACTTATACAGCTTTCTACTGCGAACTCTTTGTAATATTGTTCTAGCAATGCCTCTTTTCCAAATATAGTTGCATTCTTCTCTCCTTCCATTTCTTTACTAAATTCAATTTCCTTTCCAAAGAGATCTTTAATAAACATTTTTATTCCTATTTTTCTCACCTCCTTTAGCTAATAGCTATAGCAACTAAAAAATACTGGTTTAGTTTGAGTTGGTATTCTATCTTCTTCAGATAAAGCATGTATAAATGCAAAAAAGCCATCTGTTTTTCTCAGAATTGGCTCTTTCTTTAAGAATGACTTATTCCCCTTTTTATCAGTTTCTACATATACATTGTTTGTATACCATCTCATCATCGGATCATCTCCCCAAATAATCTTTTCATTTTGAAATAATGACTCCATTAACGGAAATACTCTACTATGTGTTATATATCCACTTCTTACTTTTTTTATTTCTATTCCAACTTCTTTAAATGAAGAATTAAGAACCGCCTTTCTATAATCGTCTGCATAAACTTCAACAATATTATACTTTTTAGATTGCTCTTTAAACCATTCTGCTACATACTTACCATCTATGCAGTCTTCATATATTATTGTAGCTAGTCCTTTTTTTACCATATCTTTTATCGGAAATTTAAACTCTCTATTTTTAACTTGCAAAGCCAAGTGACAAATAAAAGTGTGATGTATCCAATAAAACTTATCTCCATCTCTAAAGAGTAATCCAACAGATGTAAAATCTTTGACACTACTATAATCCACACCACCAATACAACTCCATCCAGATAAATCAGGTATTTCTTTATTTGTAGCAAGTATTTTATCCCAAGTTGCCACCTCCATCATGCTGTCTTGTGATGGAATATTCATTCTTTTAGTCATAAATTCCATGTAGATTTCTCTATTGTCCTTCATGTCCTCATATTCCTGCTCCATTTCAATCATTAAATCCTTGAAATATTTCAGAGAAGGATTAGCTTTTTGCCAGTTTTTTTTATCATTAACTTCATCTTTGCTATCAAGCCTATAAATTAGAGGTAACATTTTAGATTTTTTCTTTTTCCCTTCCAAAATTTCTTTAGATGTATTTAAATAATCATCTAATACAGCCCCTCTAACATTTCCATTTGTTGTTATGTAAAAAGTTCTACAATGTTTTTTCTTACCTAATCCACTTCTAAAAACTTTTATTTGATTATAATTTTCATATTGATGTACTTCATCAAATATTACACACCCTGTTCTTTTACTATCTTTAGTTTTCGCATTAGAAGTATTATAATTTATCTTGCTTTTTGTTTTCTTAAATTGAATTTCAACTTTATTATATTTAAATGCTTTTTGTAATTTTTTATCATTGTCAATAACATTGTAAACATCATTGAAACTCATAGTTGCTTGATCTTCTCCATTTGCAACTATATCAATATGATACTCCTCAATTCCATGAAAGCTAGTAGTTAAATACCAAATCAAAGCTGAGATAAATCCATTTTTACCTCCACCTCTGCCCATCATTATAAAGAACTGATTCCAAATTAAAGTACTATCTGAGTAATAACAATGTATTAATCCAATTATAAATTTTTGCCAATCGAAAAGCTTATATGGAAAATATTCTTCTATCTTTTCAATTGCTAAATCTATTTTTTTACTATCAATAATGACATCTTTCTGAGATAACTTTTTCTTAATTAATTCAATAGCTGCTTTAATATCTTTACTTACTATTACACTTCCATTTTCAACAGCTTCTATGTAATTATCAATGTACTTATTAAATTTCATCATCATCATCTCCAATTGAAGCTGCTATTTCAACAGGCTTCAATCTAAGCTCAGATAATATTTTAAGCATCTGTGTATTTACCTTATTAAGTGCATCTAAAGACTCATTTTTCTTCCAGCCACTTTCTCTTCCTCTTGTCCAATAAGTCATTGCACCTCTTTGTTTTATATCTTCCTGCAGTTCGTTTTTTATGTCAAAGAAATTCATGTAGTCTTCAATCAAATCTATAAAATGCTTACCTGATATATTATTTTCCTCGAGCTGTCTTAATAAATTATTTTTTATTTCATCTCTCAAAGTTGGTTCTTGTCTTAATTTTTCAACCCAACTATATCTTTTTCTCCAGCTATTTACGGTATTTAATTTTACATTATATTTTTCTGCAATATCTTTTAATGACATATTATTTCTATAATCTTTGTACGCTTCTTCATAATTTTTCACTTAGTTCACCTCCTGTTTTGATATAGCACCGTTATTTGCACCATAACTATTTTTTAAAATTTTATAAAAAAATCAAATTGCAGACTTCCCCTCGCGCTTCTCGTTCCCCTACTTTTAACCAAAATATTTCAATAGGGGGCTATAATCTACCATTTCTCATCATCAAAAATTTTTTTCTCTTTGTTATTTAATTTAATTCCTCTTTCATGAACTAAATTGTGGTGATAATAACATAAACAAATTAAATTATTTAAATCTAACGCCCGCTCTGGAAAATCCTTGACTTCTTCTATGTGATGTACATTATCAACTTCATGTACTTTACCTAAAGCCTTACACATCTGACATTCATTATCATCCCTCTCTATTGCTTTAAGCCTCAGTTGCCTCCACGCTTTACACTTATAGAATTGTATAAGTTTACCTGTTGCTATTAGTTCTCTTATCTTATCTACATTCATATACTAAATCTTTGTACTTGTTCTCTGAAATACTTAATCTCTCATTTAAATCACGTATGTCTTTAAAATTTCCTTTCACTATTTTTTTTAATTCATATACCTCTGTTTTCAATAAATCTATTTCCATTTCTAATTTTTCCATTTTCTATTCCCCCTAATTTATATTTTTACATATAAAAAGAGCCTACCTACAATAGATAGACTCATCTTTTCTAATTTAATTAAAACTTATTTTAATATTATTTTCTTTGTCATCGAGCTCTTTTACTTCAACTGTATACCCAGCACACTCTAATTGATGTTTAACACAATCAGTTTTTTCTATTAATACTGATCTATATATGCAATAACTTCCAACTTCTGCTTGTCTCTTAATCTTTTTTTCGACTTCCTTCATCCATTCATCTACATAATTATCCGGTATATTCCCCCAATATTCATTTGCTATTTTATTAGCTTCTTCTCTTGTTATAATTCCATTCCCACACTTCTCCATAATAATTGCACCCCTTTCATAAAACTATGATATTATTATATCACATTTTACAAATTATGTAATTATATTTTAAAATTTAATTTAAGTTTTCTTACATATTTATCTGCATAGGGAGGGGGGAGGATATAAATTAATTCAATATTGTATGTTTAACATATTATTTTACTATCTTATCTAAATTTTGTACATTAGCACCTTCATTTATATTATTTATTCTCTCTTTATTAAATCTACAACCAATATTTATTTACATCATTATATAATACATTTTGTTTGTTCTTTATTATTATACTGTTCTCTACAATTTGTTTGTCTGTCAATATAAAAAACTTTGTAATCCTTGTATAATAGATTTTCCAGCTTCTATTACTCCAATCCCTAAATTTGTTATTGTTAATATATCACTCAATGAACTAATCGCATTTTTAATTCGTCCTTTTTTAGGTGAATCTGACAATAGTTGTTCTCTTGCTAATTCTAACGAGTCTTCTATTTCCTCTCTTATTTCTTTTGATATATTTGGTTCTTTCTTGATTTCATTAATAAATGATTTAATCATAGTTGCTAGATTTACTACATCTTCCTTTCCGATAACCTTATTATCTTGTACTGCATGTATTGTCGAATTATCTTTTCCTACAATAACTTGACTTTGATCTCCATTAACCTCTATTTTCAATATTCCATCTTCCTCCATATCAATTCTCAACTCTTCCATATAAAGCCTTATTTCTTCTAATAACGCTCTTGTAACATGATTATTAAATGCTTTGGTAGCTGAATTATAATTTGTTTCTCCTCTATAAAAAGTATATATATTATTTATACTAGATTCATATTCATCCGACAAAGCATACTTTAATAACTGATATACAAATGATACCTTTTCTCTTGTTGTAGTTCCTATATCATACAGCTCTGCGCAATAAACTTCTCGCTCACTTAATATTGTTTTTATATCATATTCCTTTGTATTATATTCATTTATAAATTTTCTAATTAGTTCATTATTATCTATAAACTCAAAGAACTCTATTAATTTATTTTCAAACTCTTCATATGTTGACATCATTATTGAACTTATATGACTTCTAAATCTTAAATCTATCTTCTTAAACTCTTTTTTGTCTATACTTAAACTATTCATTAGATTCACCACACTTTATACAAAAAGCTTCTTTTCTGTAGCTGTCTATTTTTATATTAATATCACAACATTTTATATTGATCTCATGCATATCATCAGGCGTTACTGCTTTATCTACTTTCTTTTTTTTAAACGTATTTTTCTTTTTTTCAAATGTTATAAATTTACTTCCTTTGAACGCATTATTTAATGTCTTTTCAAAAAGCTCTTCAATAACCTCTATAGCCATATTTTCTAATTCACTTTGGAATTCTTTTAAATTTTCCTCTGTCATGAATTCCTCAATCTTATTTGTAATTCCACAATAAGGACAACATATATTATATACAACTTCTTCATTTATAAAAAATGAATTTTCTATTTTAAATTCTGAATTACAGTAAGGACATTGAAATCTTGTAAAAAAATCTGAATCACAAGACACATTTAAATTTTTATTATCCACATAATCACCTCATAAATTTACTTTATGAATAAATTGTAACATGTGCAGTATTATTTGTACAAGCTCTCTATTTGGTCTTAAAATATAACATATTTAAATTCATTATCATTGAAATAGTCTGATGTAATTACACCTCCAACATCTCTTATTTCATCAACATTTAAAACTCTGCAATGATAACCTATTTCTGCATCTTGTTCTAATGCATTTAATATTTTTATTATTTCCTTAACTTTCATTTATAGTCCTCCAGATTAAAAAAGAGACAGCATAAACTATCTCTTATACTTTTTCTAAATCTTCTAAAAATACAGTATAACTAATAAATGATTTACCATTAAAAGTGTTTTTAAAATTAATTTAACTGAATAAAGTATTATCCAATTATTTCCCATTCAATCAAATCTAATAATTTTATTAACTCATTCTTCCTTTTATCACTTATCCAATTAAATCTACTACTATTTACTCCGCGTATATTAAGTTTTGGATTAAGTCTTTTAATAACAACACTTTCTAAATACCCTCTTTCAAGATCGCTTATCGATTTTAAATAACATGCCTTTATGTAATAATCTTTATTCAGGATTTCATTTAATAGCAACAAATTATTATTTAGATGCTGCTGTATCCTGGTCTTTAATGCTGTTGTTTCTCCAACATACAGTGCAGCTCCATTTTTAATTCCGATTACATATATGTAGTTTCCATCGACTTCTCTATAATTATTTACCCATTTTTTATCTATATTCATATATCACTCTTTCTCAAAACTTCTATATATTTTAATTCAACTCTTTTTTCAGTTTTTCCACTTCTTGACGCACTTCACCTAAAGCTTTATTTCTGGCCTTAAGTTTAAACATTAAATCTTTAATTATGCTTTTCACATATTTATGTTGCAAATCCTTATTTTCTAAAGCGTCATATCCGTGTTTTATACTTTTTTGTGTAAATTTATTTTTTAATCTTAATTTTTCTAAACTTTCTAAATACATTTTAATCTCTTTTTCAAACATTCTCTAACCACTCCTATTTTTTCATTTAATATCTTTAAGAATGTACAGTGTCTTTGGTATTGCAGGACAACTGTAAAAACTGCATATTAATAATTATTAAATAGTTTAAATATTGAGTTTTATATAGAATTATTAAAATAATGCACTATAAAAAATAGCATAAATATAATCACAATTTTCTATAACTATATTTTTACTATCTAAATTTAAATGCTTTATTTTAATCTTATTTATAATTTCTTACTAGCCTTAAATAATCGTTTTATTTTTCATTTACTATACGGTTTTAAGCCATTTTTAAGCATTTTATAAAGAAAGTTTTTTGTGCTAGAGATAACTTTCAACTCTATTTTGTAGTCTAACGCTTTCACGCAGGCTAGTATTGTCTAACCTTCTTCACTCAGATACTTTATTTTGCACAAAAGGAGGTGAGTTAAACTTCTGCAAAGCCAACTCATAAAAAGTATCAAAAATAATTAAAATACTAAAGAAAGATTTCTCTCTCTTTTCGTACGAAACAGTACATACAAATCATATGCCTGAATAAAATTGTAGTTTTAATCTTATACAATAAGAATCTTACAAAACCTCAATATGAATAAACATATTGAATTAACAATAGCTATCTACTATTGTTACTAATGTACTTCGCTACCAACTCCCACATTTCTGTGTTTGTTTCACCATCCCTTCGGCTATAAGGCGAGTAGCCGTTAGCCGCCTCAAATTAAGTAGTATCAATTTTGAGCATAATAAAAGAGTAGCTAACTTAATAACTACTCTACTTTCCACATAATAAGTGCAGTATACACGATTTATTATGATTTTCTATTATAATTTATTTTCTGTGCTTTCAATAACCAAATTCATACTATCATTATCTAAATTGTAAAATCTAGATGTAATCTTATATTCTTTTAAATGTATACTATCATCTTCATTAAATACGCTTGTCTTTATAATACCTGCCTCTAATATTTGAGCTACTTTATCAATGCTCACTTTTGAATCCACTTCTAATTCTTTTTCATTAAATATCAAATTTAATACATTATATGTTTCCATAATATCACCTCATATTTTATTCTCAAATGATATTATTCTACATATTTTTAACATTTCCTCTATTTTTATACAAACTAAAAGAATTTAATCTATATAAGCTCTTGAATACTAATAAATTTTGATAATCATATCATTCTTCTTCAATCTCCTTCTCTATCATTTCTAATAAATTGCTTTCTACAATTCTATCTTTATTAATTAAAAACTTTTTTACAGTAACTATTCAACTTCTTATTATTAAAAATTAATCATTAAAAAATAAAATACTCCCTTTGTAAATATTTATATAGCGTTCTTTTACCTTTTTATCACCGATCTAGAACGATTAAGTTTCCGCAAAGCTTCAACTAAAATCCTTCTACCTGCCGAAAAAGGTAAGCCACTGAGGCAAACCAAAACGGCTAATAACAATTTAAAACATAGTATTATTCAATTATTTAAAAGTTAGCATACTATTCTCTAATAATACTATATATTAGAAAAGGGTATGCTAAGTCTAAAAGTGAACTATTAAAATTAAGCTATAAATTCTCCTCTTTTATTCCCTTTATGTTCAATAAACCACTTTTTTAATATTTTATTATCCTTCTTAGCTTTATCAAACTGTGTTTTGCTTAATCCACTTTCATTATAAATTTCTTTAGTAGTTATTATTCTACCATTATCTAAACCTTTTAAAAATTCCATCAAAATTTGTGGATTAGTTTTCTTTTTACCTTCATTGGCTTTTCTATTCATCATCTTTTCTTCTTCAAATATATCTGGTACAACTCTAGTGATTTTTGCATTTACTAATTTAGCTATCTCATTGACTGTATCAATTAAATATCTGTTACAAACAAAAAATATCTTGCACTTTTCATTATTACTAAAATGCCTACACTTAACTCTCATTAAATTCTGTATGCTATCAACTACTAAATCACTTTTCATTATCGTTTTCATTGTTTTATTTAAAAATAACCCTTTGTCAACTTCTAATATTTGCTTTATCTCATTATGTATTTTATCGGCATCATTGATTTTATTCCATTTTTCATTTATCTGTGTATATGCAATATAAGTTATTAAATAGACACTATTAGTCTTTCTATTCATTCCTACCTGCACCATTTCGCTCAACCCTTCCCAATCATTCTTCCCTTTTACATCTCCAAAATACGCATGATTTTTAGTATTAAGATGTTTGTTAAATTTATTATATATCCCTCTCTTTTTACCATGCGTTATTACTAGTCCCGTTTCAGTTATATTATTTATATATTTAGATATAGTCTCAATATGATCATTTTTATTGATCAAGCTATTTTGACTTGCACTAACAACAACATGATGTAAATCAATATCACTTTCCTTGCTATCTTCTGCTTTAAACATTTTTCTATGCTCTTCAGGAATAGTTAAATAATCAGCATCTACTTTAGCTGTTGCATCAAATATTATATTTTTACATTTATCAATATCAAACTTTTCAAAATTATTATCTATTATTATGAGTTGTCTGCTATTATCAACTAATTTGTCTGAACTACTAACAAATAAACATCCTTTTTTATTTATATCTTTTAACTTTTCAATCATTTCATAGATATTTGTAGTTACATCATTTTCTATTGCCTTAATGAATTTCTTGTCTAATGCACTATTAATTATTACACTACTTCCATTTCCACTTATCCAATTTATATCATATTCTTGATAGCTATTTCTTAAAGTATCAATAAAATTATATATATCTCTCCAATATTTTAATATTCCTTCTTTCTCTTCTGATTTAGGAAGTGCTTCTAATGCTATTCCTATAGTGCTTAAATAAGCTTCATCTATGACAGTAGTGCTAATTAAATAAGGTTTTTCATCTATAAGTTTTATTTTTCTATCTCCATTTTTCCATTTATATAGTTGCTTTCGTTCTGTTTCAGTCATTTTAAAATACTTTTGTGTGCTAACTAAAACAATAGGATATTTAAATTGTTCTTTTAATTGTTCTAAAAAATCTATTCTGTTACTTTTATATGTACTTTCATCATCTTTATCATATTTCATGAAATAGCATCTATCTTCTAACCCTGGGTATGTAGCAATTTCTTCTAGTCTATCTAGTTTATCAGTAACGACTATAGCTCCATCATCTTCAAGTAACTTATCTCTATTTGCTATTCCCCAATAAGTACTATCATTCACTAGGTGATTTAATGTTGCCTTTATAAGTGTGCTTTTCCCTATCCCACACCTGTTATGATTTATGTATATATTGCCGTCCATTGGGTTAAATACTTTATCTAATACTTCATTTACAAAATTTATTTGCTTATCTGTTGCTCCATCAATTTTACTTTTATATTCTGCTGTTATTAATACTTTTTTTAATTCTACTTGCTTCAATTTCATACTTGTTATTCTCCTCTCATTTATTTTTAATAATGATTATTTTTCTTTCTTATTTTTGTTAAATATTGTATAGCTTTTATTAAATCTTCTGTCTTTTCAAAGCTATATACCTTTTTACCATTATTGTCGAACACATAGTATTCAAAGCCACAAAAACTAAGTGCATATGCTAAATTTTTATTATTTATTATTGTATATTTATTTATTTTCCTCAATCTCCCTTTTATTTTAATTTTGACATACATCAATCTTAGAGCGTTGGTATTTTTACCTTCGTTCTAAGTAAGAATCCTTTCATACTGGACTCACTCTTGTCGGTTTAACTAATGGACACTAAGTCCACTAGTTACCATTATTTATTTTTACTTTAATTATTTAATAATATATTGTTACACTCTTATTATTTTTAGCTACCTCTATTTCCTTAACTTCTATTTCTTCTATTCCTTCTAAAATTGCCCTAAAATCAGGAAATACAAAGCCTATTCTTTCTTCTGCTATTAAGTACATATTTTTCTCGTCTCTATCTATTTTTAAACTCTTTGTAATAGCTTGTCCGTTATAGTTTGCTCTTATTTTTCTTAACTCTCCTAACTTACACTTTTTATTTAATTGTTCTTTCTTGTCTAAATCTAATTCTTTTAAATCTACATTTATTATGCTGTAATTAGTATTTAAATATTTTATTTCTCCATTTAAATCCTCTTTATACATTGTTCCTACTCCATTTTTTTGTGCTATTAATTCTTTTTCTAGCTCTGCAAAGCAAAAATTGATTATAAATCTGCTACTTGCTTTAATTAGGTTGTTTCCTTCTGTTTCTCTTCTAACTTTTGTTATCGATTTTAAAATTACTTTATCACTATATTTATCTTGTATAAGTTCTTTATAGTTTTCTGCTATTTTTAAATCTATCTTATTAAATTCTTCTGTTATTTTGGCATTTAATTTAGCTATTTTAGTTTCTAAATCTAATAATTCTTCTCTATTTTCTTCTCTTTCAGCCTCTAATTTTTCTTTTTGATTGTACAAATTTTTAAGCTTACTTTTTTTAGAAGCCGTCGCAATTTCCTTGTTGTAGTAAGTTTCATTTATCTTAATTTCTAAATCCTTTAATTCTTTATAATGCCCCAATGTCTCTCTTAGTTCTTTAGCTTGTTTTAATTCTATCTTTTCTTTTATTTCACTTCTTAAAGCGTGATATTTATCTTCTAATATTCTCAAAGTATCTGTACATTCTTCATTTGCTACTGCATCAACTTTTTTAAGAACTCTAAAAAGTGGTTCGTTATTATATATATCTTTATCCATCAATCTAGCTTTTTTGCCTAATTCATTATTGATCTCTTTTGCAAAATTACAAAGTAAAGTATTTGAACTTCTACAGTCTGTGTATTTTACAGTTTGGCTAGCCTCTTTATATTTTGCATGATAGATATATGACGGTTTTTTAGCTTTTCTTCCTATTGCTTTGTATAGAGGTTTTTCCATTGCTTTTTCGACTTTTATATTTGTCTTTGGCTGATCTATTGCAACCATCTGTAAGTATAGTAAGTAATAGCTATATTTTTTATAATGTTCAAAATTTTTCATTATAAAATTTTTTATTTCTTCTTCTGTAAGCTGTGTATAGTCCCAACAAACGCCTTCTTCTTGCAATTCCTTAATTAACTCTCTCTTCACCTTCATCTCATTATTTATTTTCTTGTTAATTTTATTTTCAAGTCTCTTTTTTTCACTTTGCAACTCTTCTCCAGTATAAGTTTTATATAAATATTCTTTTTCACTTAAAAATTGAGCATTTATCTTCTTTTCTATTTCACTTCTAAATTGACTTAGACTTATATATAGTATCCCATCTTCTCTTAAAAATTTATAAGGCATTTCTTGTATAAGATTTGATACTATTGCACCTTTATTTGAAAGTTGTCCAATTACATTGCCTCGAACTTGTAGCAAAATTTCTATCATATTTTCTTTTGTATATTTAACTTTGTGACTTCCTCCATCAAATTGGTTTCTGAAATACCAATTCACTCCATTCTCATCTACATCTTCTATCACTGCATTGTAGATAATTTCGTTGTCTATAGCTAATGATATATCTAAATCCTCATCTTCACCTGATTGTCTCATCATGAAATCATTAAACGGATAAAACATAATATCTGAACTTAATTCTTTGAAATATTTTTCATATAGAGGATTTTCTACCAATATAGTTTTAATTAATTCTGTAGCTGAGTTAAGTGGGCATCTAGCAAGTGTTCTATGTCCTTTTTCCCTAGGTACATAGTTTTGATTATCTTGTAACCCATTCAAACTCATATACCCTTTAATCTTTCCATCCTCTGTATACTCAGCATTGATTAAGCTATCGAAATAACTAATTGCATCTTTTATAACTACTTTATAATTACCTTTTACATAGATACTTCCACCCGCAAAGGTATGGACTGATTTATTTACTAAGCTTTCCATAACTTTATAACTACTTTTTAACGTTAACATTTTATTATCTAGCTGTATTAATCTATGTACTTTTGTACTTGCACTTAGTTCTTTCTCTTCATCTCTAGCTATATCTCCGAGCATTATACGAGTTGCATGTTCTTCTCTATTTATAACTCTTCTATAAATATCTTTATGTTCTTTAGATATCTCTTCAAGTTCAGATGGTGTTAATGCTAAGTTAGTAATTATTTGATAGTTAGCTTTTGTATAAGACTTTGGGGTTTCTTTATTGTATTTACATATATTGAATCCATTTAAAAGTCTTTCAGCATGAGGATAATTTAATTTTAATTTCTCTATTTCTTCTGCACTATCAAACCATTTTCCCCATTTTACTTGACTTGCATTTTGAATTATATCTACATCAAATAAATTTACATCATTACCCCACATATCTTTTACTATCAAAGAAGTTAATCCATGTTCTTCTCTTAGATATTTTTTAAAATCAAATTTAACTAACAGACCTTTGCTTGCTACTCCAATTTCCCTTATTCCTATCCAGCTCAGAGAATATCTAACACCTAATTGTTTTTGTATATTTTTCATAATATTAGGCATTATAAATCCTGATCCGTCCATAGCGGTATGAGCTACTTCTAATGCTTCATGCTTTTCTAATTTTAAAGATTTACTAGGTCTATTCATCCCAAATTCTTTTTTGAATTGTAGATAATTATTTATATATGTATAAGTCATTTCCGGCAGTATAGCTTTCTTTAGGCAAGGTAAATATACTCTATCCCCAGCACTTGTCAATAGTGATAATCTTGATACTATATCTTTATTTATACATAATACTGCTTCTTCTTTTTGTTTTATTTTAAGTTTTCCTAATGAAGATAAATCTTCTAAATACTCTATAAAATCTTTATCTTCTTCAGATATAAAAAAGTATTCCATGGAGTATTCTTGTTCTCTATCTTCATGTTTCATCATATTTACTGTTGTAATTAAGCTAATATATTTTTTATCTTTATATGTAAAACCATTGTTAAGCATATTCTTTGCTTCTTCTTTGTCTATTGGTATATGTACTTTTATAATATTTTCTATGTTTTCTTTTAACTCTTCTTTTTTATATAAGCTATAAATCCTTATTAAATCATTTTCCGCTATTTTGATAAACGATTCTTGATATTGCGTATTAATCTCCTTTAAAGTGTACTGTTTCATTTATAATTCCCCCTATAAATTCTAAATTTTCTATTTTGAAAAGTTTTATATCACTTTCCAAACTCCCTTGAGATATCTGTCGGTAGACAGATGTCTCTTATACCATTTAAAATTAACTCTCTAAAATTCCACTCTTTATATATATTCTTTTTTATAATATTCTTTTCAAATAACTTAGCTCTTCCTTTTATTTATTTAATTGATTCTTTAGCTTTAATTTCCTTTATCTTATCTTTACCAAGCTCTTCAATGAGTTTAGATTTATCTTCATTGGTTAATTTTCCCCAAATGTTTAATGCTGTTGTATATTTTACTGTTCCATCTGATATTAATTCTTGAAGATCTGGTGATAAAGAATTTAATTTTTTAAGATTTTGTATATGTCTAACAGATACACACAGTTCTTTGGCTAAACTCTCTTGTGAAACGAAAAATTTGCGTTTCTCATTATTTATATGATTACCATGATAAACACTCCCAGTTCTTTAGCTATTTGTTCTTGTGTGGATACGACATTTTGTCGTGTCCACTGATTGTTTCCCTTTCCACCCCCACATAATTCTTTTGTAATTTGAGATTGTGTGCTTCGGACATTATGTCCTATGCTATATTGATTATTTCCCTTAACATTAAAACTCCCATGTCATATGCCACATAATTCTTTTTGATTTGCCACATTAAGATTATCTTTATCTGCCACTTTAACCCCCATAGTTGCAGTTAATTCTCCATCTTCTATCATGTCTTGTAATTCAGGTATTAAACTAGTCAATCTTTTTAATGACTGAAGATGCTTTTGAGATATTCCTATTTCTTGTGCAAATTCCTCTTGTGTTTTCAAAGGAGGATTATCCTCCTTTGATTTTCTATCTCCACCTTTTTTAGTAACACCTTTAATCCTTTCTAATTCAATAATACATCTAGACATTTTCATAGGATTTATATTCCCTACTCCTCTTTGCATAATGTTTGTACATATTAAATCTTCAAGTATCATATCTTCTTTTGTTCTTTTTATTTTTTCATCATATTCTGGATAGAATGTAATTCTGCATTTTTTATCTAACACCTAATAATTTTCACTTGAACAATTTTTTAAGCAAACTGAATATACTAAAACTTGTTTTATTGTAGACCTTATTGTAGGCAGCCTTTTTAGGATTATTAACCCAACCCATACCTTTTTTGCCGTACATAGGATTAACGGCTTTCTTCATTACTCTTTTAGCTCTTCCAGTAGTTCTAGCCTTAAAACTTTTCTTAATGCTTGGCTTTCTCATTCCTAATTTCAACTTTATTGCCCCTATTCTTCATATCTTAACTCTTTTTCTTCAGCTACTAATTCTAACTTCTTAATTTCTTTTTCTATAAATTCAATTTCATCTTGTAAGTATATAAATTCTCCTGCATTCTTTGCATAAAATTCTTTTTCTTTAATTTCATTTCCAAAAACTTTACCATATAGTTCTCCTATTTGTTCACATCTAGATTCAGCCCTTACCTTAGCTGCTTTTAAATTTTCTAACCTCTCTTTTCCAGTCCCATATTCATCATATCTATTAAGTTCTTTAATTAATTCCTCGCCTAAAATTTCCTTTACATATCCTTGTCCCATTCTTTCTAATAACTCTTCTCTCATCATTTTTTCTCATTCTCCCTTTTAATTTATTTTTTTATGATATATATTTTTTTAATATTTCTTTAGCATCATTAAAGCTTATAGAAACATTTATTTTTCTTTCACTGCTTATCATATTATCTATATTCCCTAACGTATTTTCTGGCTTAATATTTGATATCTTATGAAACGAAAACTCAGTTTCAGTATTTTTATATAATTCTAAATATACATTGTTTTGTTTATGATATCCTATAAACTGTAATTTTCCTTCATTAATCATTTTTTCTATCACTCTATCTTTTAAATAATATAAATTTAACGATCTAGTCTTGCTCATATTACAAGTTTTAAAATCTCTATTCTCGTATGCTTTATACTTTGTATCTCTGCTAACTTTAGCTGATTTATTCACTATATATAATGCCTCACATAAAACTTTATTATTTATTTCTATCTCTCTCTTTATTTTTGCTTTATTTCTTCTTTTGATTTTAACAGTATCTTTTATACTATAAAATTCAAAACTTCTCCATTTTCCTCCTGTGAACACTCTATGTATTTCACTTTTTGCATCTTTTGTTGGTTTTAAGTTCCTTCTTAATAATTCTGCTTTTGAGTATAGATTCAACTCTTCTGCCATTTCATTTGCTTGAACCCAATTTTTAAAATTCATAAATTCTCACTCCTAATTATTTTTATACATTTTCTTTATCATTTTCTAACTCTATAGCTAAAGTTAACATTTTTACAAATTTATCATCTACCATTCCTTCTATTTTTGTATCTTGTGAATTAATTACTGCCATCATCACTTTATTTAATGTTTCATGTTTTAATTTATTTCTTATAGCAACTATAGGTAATAAATTTATCATGTTAAATATATTATACATTTCAACATTTAAATCTTCTAAATCTACTCCATCTTCAAACATTCTCTGTTCATATAAATCATCTAATTGACTCTCTAATTTTTCTAAAAATTTCAATTTCTCTATCCTATATGCTTGCACATATCCATCATCTACCAAATACCAATTTCTGTTTATTTTTCTATTCTCATTTAAGATATACTGCAATGTAACTATATCATTAGAATCTAACTCTTTGTTGAACCACTCCCTATCTACTGTAAACAACACTTCTAACTTATCAAGTTGCTTATCAGGTATTCCCCTCCCTCCTCTTATCCAATTTGTTATGGCTTGCCTTGTTACTCCTAATTCACGAGCTAATTCTGTATAAGTTAACTCTTCTTGCTTGCATACATATTCTAATCCTAACATTTCATCTTTTCCTCGTGCTTTGTTTACTTTAATTATATAATATCAAACTATGTGTACTCTGTAAACACTTTATTCAATATTTATTCAAATTTATTTTATAATTTATTTACATTTAACTCTTCTAAATCTTTAAATTTTTATTTTTTCATATTTAGCATATTTTTCACCAATAATATATATTATTTTAATGATTGCTTTTGATATAAATTAAATTTATATCATGTCTCTTTATAATTTTTCTACAAAATAATCTATCAATAGCTGACTTTGTTTTAAATTTAAATTACAAATTAAATCACTATAAAAATTATCTTCTTCGTGAATTGTTAGTTGATCCACAATATTATTTACATATAGAAATCCATTTTTTAAATTTACATATATTCCTGAATCGAAGTCTCCTAATTCATTTATCTCTTTATCTATTGTCTCTTTTATTTGTAATAACTCGTATTTATTTAATAATCTTATTAACATATTGTTTCCTCCCATCAGTGTAACTTCTACACTCTTCTATACCACTTTTTTAATTTTATATTTTTGTTGCTGGTCTGCACTTTTTATAAGTTCAGACGGAACATAACAGATAGTAATCAACACATTTTCATCATCAAACAGATATATAAATCTATTGTAAACAATGATTTTTGGGTATATATTTTTTCTATAATATAAAGATGTAGCATATTGCTTTAATTTCCCTTTTAACTCATCAAAACGTACTCCATCTGATACAACCTTTACTATATGTCTTTCCAGCGCCTTTTTATTTAATCCTAAACGCTTTTTCACTCTTTCTATTGCATGATCTGAAAATTTTACATCTATACTCATAACTTCAACCCCTATTTTATATAATTTGCTAAAACTCTCGCTTTTGCTTAATTATGTTTAACCCTTCATTTTTAAGCCACCTTTTCTCTACAAATATTGATTTTGTATTCATCTATATTCTTCCCTAAGATGTCGCTTATATGAATTATCCACCCACCATTTTCTTTGAAAACTACAATATCTCTCTTATTATGATTAATCACTTCTTGTAGTAATAGAAAAACTGTTGCATCTTCAATAGTTGTTTTTCTTGTAAAAATATTATTTTCTATCAGTTTGCTAACCTTTATTCTTTTTCCTTCTAATACTTCTTGTAACTGTTCTAAACTTATTAAATTCTCTAAACCCATCATTTTTACAACCCCTTATTTAAATTTATCTTATGTATATATAATAATCCTCTTTTTCGTGATTGTCAATCCTGTTTTTAAGGATTTTTTTATTTATTTAATGATTAAAACATTTTTTTATTTATTAAATCACTATTTTATAGTATAATGTATTAAAGAGGTGATTTAATGATAACTATGAAATTGCACATTTTATTGGCAGAAAGACGTATGCAACAAAAAGAATTGGCTGAACTAACCAATATAAGCAAAAATACAATAGGTGCATACTGCAATGATACTGCAAAGCATATAGTAAAAGATCATTTAGATAAGATTTGTAATGTTCTAAATTGCGACATTACAGACCTAATTGAATATACAAAAGATACAGAAGGAGAGTCTTAATAGGCTCTTTTTATTTTAATCACATTAATTAAAATTAAATAATAAAAAAGACTACATTTTGTAGTCTTTTCCGTATTATCTGTATTTATTTTTTATTTAATTGGCTTTCTAAATATGATACTTTTCCTTTTAACTTTTCAACTTCTTCTATTATTTCTCTGACAACACCTTTTAAATTTAATGTTTCTTTTGGATTTACTCTTTTATCTATCAACATTTTTAATACTTTATCTATTTCTTCAATATTAGGAATAGAATTGTTTAAAAATTGTTCTTGAATACGTTTCTCTTCTTGTTCTCTTTGTAGTTCACTTATAATATCTTTTACATCTAAGTTTATATAATGACATGTATTATTGCTATAATAATACTGTTCTATAAATTTTTTCAATTCTTCCCTTGAATCAAAATCATAGCTCAAAATATTATTCATCTTAAGAATACCCATATAATATTCATCATAAATTTCATAGTCTAAAACTAGCTTATAGTCAAATTTTTGACGAGTTGTATGATGACTTTTTAATATACCATCTTGATAGTATAAAATCATATTTCTATTCCCACTTAATCCTACTTTAGTTGATATTTTAAAATACTTATTTTCTTTATCCTCAGTTTTTTCAATTATATTTTCTATAAACTCTCTTACAGTGTTGCAATTATGATTTATCTTATCTTCTAAATAACAATCAACTTTTAATATCACTCTCATTCTCCCTCAAACATATACATCTATATTTTATATATTTTTATATAATTTTACAATAAATTCTTTTAATACTATTATAAAGGTAAAAAAATAAGAGATAACTTTATTTAAGTCACCTCTATAATTATTATTTTTAATTAAAGATATTTAATTGGACATATCGGAATTTCAATTTCAATTGGACATGTATAGTATTCTCTCCCTTTGTTATTGTACATTGTACTATCAGATTTCAAACCATTATGGTATCCATATTGTTTTGTGTATTTTCTTACCTTATACTCTGGAATTCCTAAAATTTCTGCTACTTTTTTCTGTGAATGTCCTGCTTGATATATAGCTATTGTTTTTTGAAATAGTGTGTAGTATTCTTCCATTTTGTCTTCCTCCGTTAATATTAATACTTATATTATAACTCTTATATACTAATTATATTATGTAATTTTTGTAAAAAATAAAAAGGATAGCTATTAACTACCCTTTACTGGTGATGGTAACTTAGTTATAAAACTGGCATAACCTTCACTATATTTAATTAAATTCATTGAGCAGTATTGATCCATATCACGTAAATCTTCGTACTCAAAACTTCCTAATTTGCTCTTAAAATGATTAAAATCATCTTCTAAGCACCCATTTAAAAGCATATAAGATGTTCCAGCTGATTCCAGTGTATCTTCAATTTGTTCTAATTGGCTTGTATGGTGTAGTGCAAATATTAACTTTCCTCCAAATTTTCTAGTCTGTGTTATTATATCTCTTAAATCATCAAATACCGTAGGAGCTTGATGTATCTCATCTACAATTATATTACATCTCCTTGGTTTATCTGTTTTGGCTCCTCTCTGTTCTAATGCTAACCAAATTTTAGACATTAAATAAGTTACGATTATATTTTTTATTCTTTTACTTGGAAATTTGGCTTGTGGCATTTTAAATAATACTACCTTCCCATCATCCATAGCTTTAACTAAATCTATATTATCTTTCGTATCCTTTCTATACATATACTTTAACTTAGTATCTCTACGAAGCACTCTAGTTCTGTCTAATATATGCTCTATTTTATTTTCTCTAGTACCAATTATTTCAGGAATGACACCTTCTTTAGCATCCTTTGCACTAACTTTAGACCATTCATTAAGTTCCATTAAGGTTTCTACTTCTTCATCTAAACTCTCATATAATTCTTTATTTTGTTTTAATTCCTCAATATACCTCATTCTAGTTTTGTGACAAGTTAAACATTTTATAACATCTTTTATAGCTGTATATCCCAGTGAAAAAGTAATATCACCTGCTGCTCCTAAAATTGTTTCCATTCTGCTTGAAAGTGGATCACCTATAACAATGCTATTGATAAAAGCTTGAAGTTGAGTTGTTTGTAAATTTGCCATCTCTTCAATTTCTAAAATGTTTGCATTTTCAGGTATCTTTAACTCATCATATCCTAACCCTTGAAGATCTTCCATTTTCGACAAATCTATTTCTATAAGTTTTTCAGAAGGTGTAATAGCTTTTATATCATCACTTAATTCACATTTTTTAATAAAATCTATAACTATTACACCTTCTCCATTATCTATTGAGTCCTTTGCAAAATTAGCTAAAAAAGTTGATTTTCCACCTCCCATCATTCCAAAAAGAACCAATGGCAAACTTGCTATATTGTATTCTTTCCCGAAGTAAGCAGGAGTAATATTGCCTTTGTACTTGCTTGTCCCAAGTCTATGAGTTCCTGTTTGAAGTTTTTCGGGTACTTTTACTTCTTCTGTCTTTACGTGTTTTATACCTAGGGTAGTCAACAACATTCTTCCTGGAATTTGCATAAGTTGCCCTACTTCTGCTGTTGACATAGCACTAGATTTATATTTTTTAAAACTATAATCTTCTATATTTATAGAATTTTTAACTTTCTCATATTTCAATTCATTATTGCAGTCTAATGTTCTAAATGCTTGACATAAACTTAAAGCATTATTACTTTTCCTAATATTATCTACGCTCTCACTTAAAATTGCTATTTGAGTATTAATAACTTGACTTGTTTTTTTGTATCTACTATTAGATATATCATTTTGATTTTCTAATAATCTAAACATACTGTCATACATATTTGATTTAGTTTCTACTGTTAATCCTCCAAAAAAATCATTTATAACTTCTACAAAAAGATCTACAGCTTTAATTACATTCAGAGTTGCATTTTTTAATATATACTCAAAATTCAAAACAGGTTTATCAAGACTCTCTTTCTTCCTAACTTTTTCTTCTAATTCATCAAAAGTTTCTATCCACCCGAACTGACTTCGTGGAATAAAATTATAAGCTATCATAACTCTATCATTTTCTTTCATAATTTCTATTACTGATAAAATTGAATTTAAAGGCTCATTAAGTTTTTTATCTACATTTAAACTTAAAGCATCATGTTTTTTATAAGATAAACTATAACATTCTACATCTTTAGAAAATGGCTGTATGCTTGATCCTATAACTTCAATAGTTGCTTTAGTCCATACTTCATGTATTTTCTCTAGCGCAATATTTAAAAAGAATTTGGGAACTACTAAATAAAAACTTGTATCTGTATTAGTTATATCTATTAAATAACTTATTTTAAAATCCATTTCAAATATTAATTTTTTATTTTCTCTGTAAACACGTTTATTTATACTTTTATAAGTATTTGCTATACTCTTAGCGATATTGACACTTGAATAATTTCTAATACTCTTATGTGGTATAATTTTAATATATTGATAATTAGGTTTTTTAACTTCAAAATAATGAGATAATTTCATGCTCTTGATTTTTCTATTTAACACTTTCAATCGCCACCTTAAGTATTTGTAGTAAAAAATATATCATAATGGAAACTGGAACATATTTGCCTGCTTTTTTAAGCCCCGATATATATAAAAATAATGCAGTTAAACCAACAAAAAGACACCCCCAGTAACTGACTTCTATTACTCCATTAACAGCCAACTCTAATAAATTTAAAAATGCTGTTTTAATTCCATCTACTAACCATTCCCCTAAATTTAAAAAACCAAGTTTAGGAAATTCTATAAATTTTAAAGTAGAATTCTGAAAAACTTCTATATTGCTTAATATTATCTCTCTTAACACTTCTATCACCTACCTAAAACAATCTTCAATCAAATCTAAAACATACGGAAAAAAATACAAGGTAGCATAGATTAGAATGTATTTTCCTAAAACTTTAACTACATCTCCAGCTTTTTCATTTCCACCACTCAAGCCCACTTTTATTACATTAATAAGCCCTAGTACTAGACAAACCCATCGCCCACTTTTTCTTACTAAGTATAGTAATGTATTTCCGAGCTTATCTATTCCTCCTGTATTTACTTCTGCTGCATGAGCAGTTGTATTAGATATTAAAATTAAAGCTATTGCTAGTCCAAATGTACAAGCTATTTTTAATTGCTTATTATATTTAAATTCATTAATTATTTCATTAATAAACCTTTCTTTCTTGCTCATATTTGCATAATCTAAAAATTCTTGTATAGTCATTACTTTATTTCTTATCATAAATTCTCAACTCCATGTATAAATTATAAAATTTTGGTAATATTATTAATATAAATTTAGCGGAGGTGTATCATTGTGTTTCTATTTACATGTGGATTCACTGCTGCAACAATGGTAGCAGAAGTTATAATTAGGTTGGTGGCTTAATTCTTAATATTTTCTTAAAATTACATATAACTTTCAAAATTTAATCAACTTTTTAAATGTTCTCACATAAACTACTAGTGTAACGTAGTTAACGTAGTAGTTTCCTTAGCCCTTTTCTATCCATATAGATTCGGGCTATTTTTATTGGCTTTTTATAAGTATCTTGTTAAATTTAGTGGTCTGTATCCATTCCTTAGACTACATAATATTTTCGCTATATCTTCTTTATTTTTAATTGCATTTTTTCTTAAATTTATATACTTAACTAATAATTCTAAATACATAAAATAATTTTCACACTTCCATTTATTCATTTTAAAATTCCTCCAGCTAAAAATCTGTTATATCTATAATTTCTTTCTCTATTTCTTTTTTCTTAATTTTAGATTTTTCAGAATTGTTTTCTGTTTTAAGCTCTTCAAAAAAATATTCTCTTAATGCCTCTTTTAAAACATGACTTCTATCCTCCATCTCAATTAAGAAATTATATAATTTTCTATCTCTTTTTGTATTTTTAAAACTTATATCTATTCTTGCCATATTCTCTCACCTGCTTTCAGTGATCCAATTGCATTATCAAAAATTGGATCACTTGATAATAATACATTCGATAATCTATTTTTAAATGCTTTTCTAAATAAATAACTTCCCCCTCCTGTTAAAAGTACATATCCTAAATCTAGATTAAATTTAAGTTGTAGCTCTTTGTATATTGCATTGAAGTGTCTTTTTAATATTTCTACTATAAAACGTAAATCTTGTTGTTTACCTTTTAAAAATAACCCATTTTTCAACAACTCTTCTCCATCTTCAAGTTTAAAGTCTGTTATGAATTTATTATTTACTTCTTCAACTATCTCTTCATAGACTGTTAAACTACCGGTAGACACCGTCTTAACATCTTTAATCTTATTATTTATAAATAATGCCACATCTGTTGTACGTCCTCCTATATCTACTATAAGCAGTTGTTTTGTCCCTATAACTTCTCTCTGTTCTTTACTTAGATTATAAATTGCACTTGCACCTTCTGGCATAACTAAGATTTTATCTATCATAATATCTTTAGTCATATTTCCGAAACTTACTGTTTTTACATTATTATTTCTTATAAGTTGCTCAAATCCTTGTTTTTTAGCTTTATATTGACTAATTGGTAAGCTAACAACTATATCAAATATATTTGCATCATATTTTGCTAAAGCATAATAAAGCAACTGTATTGTTATATCCTTTTCAGCTTTATTATAATCCGTGCTAAATTCACCTTCTTCTACGTAAAACTTATCATAGTCTAAGTAAAACGGTGTACTATTGAACCCTTCTTTTGTTGTGACTTTACTTAAAAAGCTATCTTTCATACTTGTTTTTACTGCATAATTTCCTAAATCTACTCCTATTCTCATGTCTTCCTCCTGCTTTCTGTTTCTTATACTTCTACTATATGCAGTATCTTTCCGAAAGTTTCATACTTTTTACGAAAAAAAGTGTAAAAAAATAAGTCTATCTCATTTGATAGACTTATCACCGTTATTTCTTATATAATCTTCGTATAGCAATTGTAGTAAATATTTATCTTTTCCAATTATTCTGCCCTTTTCTTCTAAATATTTATATAAATCTAAATGCAATTGATCTTCCTTCTTGAACCTTAATTCTAAAGTGTTATATAAATCTTTTTTGCTAACCATAAACTACTCCTCCTATCATATGTATAATTTTACCATGAAAAGTAAATAATTACTAATAAATTAATATTCGGAGGATTATATATGGAATTTTTCTTATTAGGAATTTTTATCGGTGTAATTTTAGGACTTATATTAGGCCTTATTCTTTATTATTTAGCTCAATTCATAATAAATAAAATATTATAATTAATTATTTGTTTTTACTTGACTTTAAGTGCCGAAGGCTTATATTGAACTGGCACGTGGAAACATTGCGAGGATATAGTTTGCCCTAAGAATTTAGTCTTAGGACTCTATCTGAACTGTATACGTATTGTATCGCTCGTTAATACTCTATTTGTATTCAAGCCTTTACTATATTGCAAAATGTTACCCTACAATATATTTTCTCCTGTTGACTTGAATCCCCCACTCTCGCGGCATTTCCCTGCAACCCAGCTAATTTATTTGTCGATCAGCTGTACTCGACTAAGGATATTATTTTATAAATAGAGTAATTAAATAATACCCCATGAACTTTTTGCATTGGCTTCATGTAACCACTATATTATTTTAAGTTGCATAGTGCATAACAACTCAACTTACACACTAAAAAAGGGTGCAAGAAATAAACCCTTGCAACCTTCTCTTTTTTGAAATATAATAAACTTAAGGTGTTTTATATCTCTAAGAGAGGTATACAAAGAATTATTAATCAATATTTAGTTTTAAAGAGGCTATTGCAGTAGCTTCTTTTTTGTTTATTTTTAATTCATGTTTTCTAATGGACTATACTTTCTATATTTCCTTCTAATGTCTTCTGTAGTAAGATCTAAATATGCCTTCTCTGTTACAGTAACTGAACTATGCCCTAGAATTTTTGAAAGCATAAAAATATCTCCTCCATTTAATAAAAATCTTCTGCCAAAATTATTTCTAAGTGTATGAGGTGTTATTTTTTTCTTTATTCTTGCTCTCTTCAAATAAATTCTAAAATTCCTTTCAAAATTAGATGCTGTTAACATCCTATTTGTTCTCTGAGTTGGAAAAATTAAATCATTTTCTTGTATAGCATCTTTATATCTAATCCATCGTCCTAATAATTCCTTCATTTTTTGACTAAAGAATACATATCTATCTTTTTTTCCTTTTGTAACTTCGGCACTTAAAAATATTGTTTTATTTATTAAGTCAATATTCTCTATCTCTAAACTTAAACATTCACCCAATCTCATACCTGTATCAAATATTAATTGAATAATTACATAATCTCTATACTCATGGAAATTTGTTATATCTAACGATTTTACAAGTTTTTTATACTCATCATCAGTTAATTGCTCTTTTATAACTCTTTTAGTTTTTATATGTTTAACTTTTTTAACATCGTTATATTTTATAAAATCATTATCATATAAGAAATTAAAAAACACTTTTATATTCCTAAGATAATTATTTAATGTTGCTGCTGAAATCTCATCTCCCAAATCCCTTCTATTATTTTGATAAGTAGTTTCTATACTTTTTTCATCTGCAACATATGAATACTTACCTCTACTTTTTGTAAATTCAATGTATTCTTCAACTATTTCTTTATTTACTTTTTGAATATCAAGTATTTCCTTTTCTTCCTCTAAGTACTTTGCAAATAAAGTTAATGTCTGATAGTAACTCTTAATTGTTTTTGTTGATAATTCCTTATATTTGCAAAAATCAATAAAATTCTGAATATAATATACAATGTCTTTATTTTTTTTTATAATTTTAGGCACAAAAAAACCTCCTATCCTTTAAATTATGAACCTAAAAAGATAGAAGGTATTTCAAATTTACATATTATTAAATTTATTGGTTTAAACACTCTATTTCTATCGCTATTTTTGTAGTGTTTATTGGTATAGCTTTTCAAAAGAATCAGTCAACCAAGCCGTTTATGAAACTTTATTTTTAAGTCTTAATTTATCAGCAATAATTGCTATAAATTCTGAGTTTGTTGGCTTACCTTTATCATTATGAATTGTGTATCCAAATAGTTTATTTATTGCATCTACTTGTCCTCTTCCCCAAGCAACTTCTATAGCATGTCTTATAGCTCTTTCTACTCTACTTGCAGTAGTGTTATATTTTTTTGCTATTGATGGGTAAAGCTCTTTTGTAACTGCTGATAATAATTCCATGTCATTTACTACCATTGTTATTGCTTCTCTTAAATACATATAACCTTTAATATGTGCTGGAACTCCAATTTCATGTATTATACTAGTTATTTCTGTTTCTAAATCCATAGGTTCATCATTTAATCTTGAAACAGAAACCATATCATTATTTTGTAAAGTTGAAGATGCTCTTTGTGTATTTTCAACTTTTGAAGAATTAAACATTTCTCTTATTCTTTTTGTAAATATATCCATATCAAAAGGTTTAACTACATAATAGTCTGCTCCTAATGTAATAGCTTTTTGAGTAATCTTATCTTGACCTACTGCTGATAGAACTATAACTCTTGGCATATCTTCTGGATTAATATTTAAACTAGATAATTTTTCTAATACTCCAAGACCGTCTAAATGAGGCATTATAATATCTAACACAACAAGATTTGGTTTTTTAGCTTCTATAAGCTCTAATGCTTCAACTCCGTCTTTTGCTATTCCAGTTACTACAATATCTTTTTGATTTAATAAATAATCTTTTAATATACTACAAAATTCTTTGTTATCATCTGCGATTACTACAGAAATTTTTGAATCCTCCATTTTTATCCCCCTTTATTTATCCTGGAATTTATTTCATCCAATAATCTAAAAAATCTTAATCTCTATTTAAACTATTCGACATTTATTATTTTTTTCCTTCTTTATACAAGATTTTAATTTTTTATCATATAAAATTTATTTTCAGCTCTAATTTTTAGTGCTATTTCTTTTAAATAAATTCCACTTTTTGTAAATTATACCTTATTTTTTAGTTTTAGTCTATACTTTTTAATATTATTTTATTTATTTTTTCATTTTTCTATGTTCATTTACTTTATAATATTTCTTTCCTTAAAATAAAAAAATTTAGTAGTAGCTTAGACATTATAAGCTACTACTAAATTTTATCCTATTATTCCTGCATCTTTTAGCATCCAATCTATATAAATTCCATATCCTGTATCAGGTTTATTTATAAGAACATGTGTTACTGCCCCAATTAATTTTCCATCTTGTATAATTGGGCTTCCACTCATTCCTTGAATTATTCCACCTGTTTGCTTTAAAAGTTCCTCATCAGTAACTTTTATTATCATACTCTTAGGCCCTGGAGTATCTTGATCTAATTTTTTCATAATTTCAATTTCATATTCTTTTGGCTCATTTCCAGATATTGTAGTTATTATTTTAGCTTTCCCAACTTTAACTTCTTCTCTGAATCCTACTTTCATAGGTTTTGATATATTTTCTTTATCTTTCATCTTTCCATTTCCAAATATACCACATTCTGTATTCTTTTCTATTTCTCCAACTGGTTTATCTTCATCCATAAAAATCCCTTTTAATTCACCTGGATTTCCTTTTTCACCTTTTCTAAGACTTATAATTGATGCTTCATATAAATCTCCTTTTCTACTTCTAAATATCTCATTTGTGTCACCATCAGTAATAGGATGACCTAAAGCTCCAAACTTATTAGTTTTTTTATCATAAAATGTCATTGTTCCTACTCCCGCAGCAGAATCTCTTACCCATAATCCAATTTTATATTTATCTCCTTCTTTTATACCCTTAATTTCTTTCTCTAAAACTTCTCCTTTTCTATCTATAGTAAGCTTTACTTTGTCAGAATTTGATTTTTCTATTTCTCTACCTACTTCTTTAGAAGTTAATACAGTATTACCATTTACTTTCATAATAAAATCCCCAACTATTATTCCACCATTCTTTGCTGGACTACCTGACTTTTCTCCATTTATAATAACATCTGAAAAGCCAACTACTAAAACTCCACTTGAGGAAAGTCTGACACCTATACTATCTCCTCCTGGATAAACTTCTAAATCTTTTATTTTATGTACTTCAACTTTTTTTAATGAGAAAAGTCCCATAAACTCTATGTTTATATTTTTCCCATCATATTTAACAGTGTTTAAAGGATTATTTTGCTTAAATACTGATATGCTTTGAACATTTTCTTTACTTGTATAAATTTCATTTGGAATATCTTTTAATGTAAAAACACTTGCTAATACCATTACAAACAAAATAGCAAAAACTAAACCTATACTTCTAACTATTCTTTTTTTCATATCTTAATCCTCCTTTGCTTTTACTATTAGTTTGTACATAGACATGCCTTTTATTCTATGATAACTCTGTATTTTAACCCAAATTTTTTCATAAAAAAAAATAAAATCATGGTTCACATGATTTTATTTTATCCCATTATCTATTCTTTATGTATTTTATAAAGATTTTATTTCCTCTTTTTTCAAATTTGCATTTTTAAGCATTTCTTTTACATTTTCTATTGTAGTATTAGTTACATTATCTCCTCCAAGCATACTAGCTACTTGGCTGATTTTTTCTTCTTCATTTAAAATTTTTATTTTAGTATAAGTTTTTCCATTTATAACTTCTTTAGACACAAAATAATGCTTGTCTGAAAGAATAGCTATTTGAGGTAAATGAGTTATACAAAGAACTTGGTGATTTTTTGATACTTGATACATCTTTTCTCCAACTCTCTGACCAACTTGACCGCTTATACCTGTATCAATTTCATCAAATATTAAAGTCGGTATATCATCTTTATCTGCAAATACACATTTTAAAGCTAACATTATTCTAGAAAGCTCTCCACCTGAAAGAACTTTTTCAAGAGATTTAACTGGTTCTCCTGGATTAGTAGATATAGCAAAAGTTATATCATCAAAACCTCTTTCATTATGTCTTTCTAATTTTTCTATTTGAATTTCCATTGTTGATTTATCAAGTCCTACATAAGACAATTCATTTAATATTTTTTCTTCTAAAATATCTTTTTTCTCTACTCTTATTTTATGTAATTTCTCACCAACTATTTTCATTTTTTCTAAAATTTCTTTTTCTTTTATTTCTAATTCTTTTATTATTTCCTCTGCATTAGATAGTTCTTCAAATCTATTTTTTAGATTTTCATAATTTTCTAATACACTTTCTACACTTCCACCATATTTCTTTTTATAACTATTTATTGTATATAGTCTTTCATTTATTTTGGCAAGTTCTTCTTCATCATATTGAATATTATCTGCTCCATCTCTTAATTCACGAGTAATTTCTTCTAAATTATAATATGCTTCTTCAACTATATCCTTTTTTTCTTTTATCCAAGACACATATTCTTCAATTGAACTTAATTCAGTAATTACTTTTGATAATCCTTCTAAGGCTGATGACGAATCTCCACCACTTAATATATTATAACTTATTGTTAAACTATTATTTATTTTTTCTGCATTTGAAAGTGAATTAAATTGCTCTTTAAGTTCTTCTTCTTCACCTAATCTAAGTTTACCTTTTTCTATATCTTCAAGTTGAAATTTTATATAATCAATTAATTTTTCGCCTTCTAAATTTCCTCTTAAGTCTACGATTTTGGCTCTAATTGAATATAATTCATCTCTTAAACTTGAAAATTCATTTAAATCTTTTTCTATAATTTCTCCGATAAAATTATCCAAATAAATTCCATGAGATTCTTTTTGAAGTAAATTTTGATTTTGATGTTGCCCATGTATGTCTAATATTTTTTCACGTATCTTTTTTAATTGACTTACTATTAAGCTTTTACCATTTACTTTTATTAAGCTTTTTCCTGTTAATAAAGTTTCTCTTCTAATTATTAATACATCTTCGTATTCTATCTCTAAATCATTTAAGGCTTCTTTTATATTATTATTATTTATTTCAAATACAGCTTCTACTGATGTTTTATTTTCACCAGTTCTTATTAAATCTTTTGAAAATTTTCCTCCTAATACATAATCGATAGCATCTATTAGTATTGATTTTCCAGCACCTGTTTCTCCTGAAAGTATATTAAATCCTTCTCCAAGATCAAATGATATGCTTTCTATAAGAGCAAAATTCTTTATTGTTAACTGAATAAGCATTATAAACCCTCACTACATATCAATTCTTTCTTTTATACTTTTTACTATAATCTCAGCACTTTCAATAGTTCTAACTAATATAAATATTGTATTGTCTCCTGCTACTGTACCAGCTATATTTTCAAATTCTAAATTATCTATAGCTTCTGCTGCTGCCGATGCTCCACCTGTAAAAGTTTTTACAACAACCATTTTATCTACATTTTCTACACTTACAACTGCATTTGTTAAAATATTTGCTAACTTATCTGCTAATCTACTTGAATCTGTTTTAGGAACTGCATATTTATATCTTCCATTTGAAGATTGCATTTTTATAAGTCTTAAATTTTTTATATCTCTTGATACTGTCGCTTGAGTTACATCAAATCCTGAATTTCTTAAAGCTTCTGCTAAATCCTCTTGTGTTTCTATATCTTTTTCAGTTATTATCTCTAAAATTTTATCATGTCTTCTTGATTTCAAATCTAATCACCATCTCATTCTTTAATAATTTAGTATTTTTGTTCTTAATAAGTTAAAATAATCATAATCATCAAATTGTATAAACTTCGCAAATTTTTCTGCTCTATTAATTTTAATTATTGACTTTTTATCCATTTTATAAACTTTTTGTCCATCAGTTGTTAAATATGCATCTTCATAACTACAAATTTCAATTCTTATTTCCATATCTCCATTTAAAACCATAGTTTGCATACTTCTAGTATGAGGGCAAATCGGAGTCAATATAATAACATTTAAATCTGGATATATAAAAGGTCCTCCTGCTGAAAAAGAGTATGCTGTAGATCCAGTAGGAGTACTTACAATTAATCCATCTCCTCTAAAAGTTGAATAAAATTTATTATCAACATATATATTAAACTTTGCCATTCTAGATAAAGTTCCTTTAGCTAAAACAATATCATTTAATGCTCTTATGCTTTCATTTTCTATACCTTTTACTTTACCTTCTAGCATCATCCTGTTTTCTATTATAAAATTTTTATCTTTTAACTTTTTTATACTACTGTCTAAATTATCAAGTTCAGTTGAGCTTAAAAATCCTAAATTTCCTATATTTATTCCTATTATAGGTACGCTAACATAATATGAAACCTCTCTTGCTACGCCTAAAAGTGTTCCATCTCCTCCTAAAACTACAAGGATATCTAAACATAATCTTTCAATATTATTAATTTCATAAGTATTCAATAAAAAAATTTGGCTTTCATTAAATTCTTCTCTAAATTTTTTTTCTACTTTAGCTAGTATTTTTCCATCCTTATCCTTATCTGGATTTATAGCAATACCAATTCGTTTCATGTCTTTCTCCTTTTAAATCTCTGTATGAGATGCTCTTACAACATTTAAAATATCCTCTTTATCAAAATTATTTTCTTTTTCATTATCTTTAGTAAAATAAATTAAATATTCTATATTACCTTCTGGTCCTTTAATAGGAGAATAACTCAATCCTAAAATATTAAGATTATTTTCTTCTAAAAATTCCACTATTCCATTTACAACTTCAAGATGAGTACTTTCTTCCCTTACTACACCTTTTTTACCTACTTTTCCTCTTCCAGCTTCAAATTGAGGCTTTATAAGAGCTACCACCTCTCCATTATCTTTTAATAAATTTATTGTAGCTGGCATTATTGTTTTTAATGAAATAAATGAAACATCTATTGATGCAAAATCTAATTTTTCTCCAATGTCTTCTGGAGTAACATATCTTATATTAGTTCTTTCCATACATACAACTCTATCATCAGTTCTAAGCTTCCAAGCAAACTGACCATATCCTACATCCACTGCAAAAACTTTTGAAGCTCCATTTTGAAGCATACAATCTGTAAATCCTCCTGTTGATGCTCCAATATCCATACATACTTTTCCTTCTAATGTTAAAGGAAAAGACTTTAATGCTTTTTCAAGTTTTAATCCGCCTCTACTAACATACTGTAACTTTTGTCCTTTAAATTCTATATTAGCTGTTATAGGTATTTTTGCTCCAGCTTTATCAACTCTTTGCCCATCTACAAAAACTAGTCCTGCCATTATACTTGTTTTTGCTTTTTCTCTTGACTCAATCAATCCTTTTTCAACTAATATAATATCTAATCTTTCCTTTTTTTCTGACATTAGTTTCTCCTTTATTTTAAAAGTTCAATTACTTTATTTTTTATTCCATCTGGATCTAGTCCCTCTTCTTTATAAAGAATATCTACTTTTCCTTGTTCTATAAATTTATCTTTATATCCTAAAGATTCAACTTTACCTTTATATCCAAATTCTAAAAGTTTCATTTGTATATTGGATCCAAGACCACCTGCTATTATATTATCTTCTACAGTTATTATAATATCCTTTCTACTAGATAATTCTTTTAACATATCATCATCTAATGGTTTAATAAATGTAGCATTTATTAGTTCTATTTCAATTCCTAACTTTCTTAATTTATCTGCTGCAATAATTGAATGTGAAACCATCTTTCCTGTACTTATTATACAAACATTAGAATCACTTTCTATTAATGTTTCCCATTTTCCTAATTCTATATTACTTATTCCTTTTAAATTATCTAATATGTCTCCACCTCTTGGATATCTTATTGCTACAGGAGTTCCTTTATTTAGAGCCCATTTAAGCATTGGATAAACTTCATCTAAACATTTTGGAGCCATTATAGTCATATTAGGTATCATTGAAAGATATGATAAATCAAAAATTCCTTGATGTGTTTCACCATCTTCACCAACAATACCTGCCCTATCAATACTAAAAACAACTGGTAGATTTTGAATACATACATCATGTAAAACTTGATCAAATCCTCTTTGTAAAAAAGTTGAATATACTGCAAAAACAGGTTTTAACCCTGAACAAGCCATACCAGCTGCCATTGTTGTTGCATGTTGTTCTGCAATTCCGACATCGAAAAATCTTTCTTTAAATTCTTTGGCAAAATCATTTAATCCTGTTCCATCTGGCATAGCTGCAGTTATAGCAACTACATCCTTATCTTCTTTTGCTATTTTTATAAGTGAATCTCCAAACCTCTTTGAATAACTTTCACATGATTTTTTTATAATAGTTTCTCCATTTGTTTTATTAAAAGGAGATACTCCATGGTATTTACAAGGACTTTTTTCCGCTAATTCATATCCTTTACCTTTTTTAGTTATAGTATGTATAATAACGGGGCCTGTCATCATTTTTGCATTACTAATAACTTCTTTTAATTTTACTATATCGTGTCCATCTATAGGGCCTAAATATTTTATTCCCATCTCTTCAAATAGCATTGATGGAACAACTAATTGTTTTATACTATCTTTAACTTTAGTTATTTTTAAAGCAATATTTTCCCCCATTTCTGAGCCACTTAATTTACTTTTCACTTCATTTTTTAACATATTGTATTTAGGCTTCATTCTCATTCTATTTAAATATGAAGAAATTCCGCCTACATTATTTGATATAGACATCTGATTATCATTTAAAATTATAATAATATTGGTTTTATTAAATCCTACATCATTTAATGCTTCAAGAGCCATTCCCCCTGTTAAGGCTCCATCTCCAATAACTGCAATTATTTTATTATCTTCTTTTTTTAAATCTCTAGCTCTAGCCATTCCAAGTGCTGCAGATATTGATGTACTACTGTGGCCAGTATCAAAAAAGTCATATTGACTTTCATTTCTTTTAGGGAATCCGCTCATTCCATTATGTGTTCTTAAAACAGAAAATTTATCTTTTCTTCCTGTTAAAATCTTATGGACATAACTTTGATGACCTACATCCCAAATTATCTTATCTTTATTTAAGTCAAATTCACTAAAAAGACTTAATGTTAATTCAACAATTCCAAGATTTGAAGCTAAATGTCCTCCTGTTTTTGAGACAGAGGAAACTAAAAACTCTCTTATTTCATTGCTTACTAAATATAACTCTTTATTACTTAACTTCTTTACATCTATTGGAGATTTTATTTTATTTAAAATATCCATCTTTTTATCCCAACCCTCTTTAATATTCTCTTTTTAATAGGTTAATCGTAAGTTCCTCTAAAAGCTCTGTATTTTTATTTAAACTTTTAAGTATTTCTATGCATTCTTCTGTTAAATTTCTACACATTTCCTTACATTTTTCTAATCCATATTTACTTATATAATTTGTTTTATTTTTTTCTTCATCAACATGGATCCTTTTTCCTAATTTCTGTTCATTTCCTATTACATCTAGTATATCATCTTTAATTTGAAATGCTAATCCCAAATTTTCGCCGTACTTTTCCCACTTACATAATTCTTCTTTTGAAGCTCCGCCCATTATTGCTCCTGAAACTATAGATGCTTTTATTAAAGCTCCAGTCTTTTTCTCATGCATATATTTTAGCTCTTCAATTGAAATATTCTTTCCTTCACTTAAAATATCTACTACTTGCCCTCCAATCATTCCATCAGCTCCAGAGGCTTTTGCAATATTTAATCCTGCTTTTAAGAAATTATCTCCATTTTCTAATGAACTTTTCATGATTAATATCATAGCTTCATTTAGTAAAGCATCTCCTGCTAATACTGCCATATTTTCTCCAAAGACTTTATGATTAGTTTTTTTACCTCTTCTTAAATCATCATCATCCATACATGGTAAATCATCATGAATAAGAGAGTAAGTGTGTATCATTTCCATTGCACACGCTATATCTAATGCTTTTTTATAATCTTTTTTATAAGAATTATAACCTAATAAAATTAAAATTGGTCTAATTCTTTTTCCTCCAATATTTAAGCTATAGCTTTCTGCTTCATATATCAATTTATTAAAGCCGTCTTTGCCTTTAAAGTATTCTTCTAAATAATTATCTATGACTGCTTTATATTCATTAATGTACATATTATTCAAACTCCACTTCTTCTTTATCTTTTATAATAGAGATTTTTCCTTCATAGTTATTTAGAGTTTTATATAATTTATTTATTAATTTAACTCCGTTTTCATATTCTTTCATAGATTCATCTAGAGTACATGTATTACTCTCTAACTTATCTAAAATCTCATTTAATTCTTCAACCATTTCTTCATAACTAACTTTTTTTGCCATAGTCTTCTCCTCCATTAGCTTTAAACTTTCCACTGACACTTCCATCTTTTAATACAATTTCTATATTTTCTGATTTTAGAAGTTCTTTAGTTTCTTTTATTGTGATTCCATTTCTTTTTATTACAGAAAATCCTTTATCTAAAATATTTAAAGGATTATTTGCATTAAGTAAATTATTATATTCAGATATCTTCATCTTTTCCTTTTCTAATTTTTCCCTAATACGTCTATTTAATTCTTCTTTTAATGAATCTATTTCTAAAAAAGAATTTGAAATCCTAACTTTCGGTGAATTTAGACTTATAAGCTTAAATTTCCCTTTTAAATCTCTTTTTTCATTTTCTATTATACTCTCTATTTTTTTATTTAGTAAAGTATTTATACTTTTTAACTCCATCTCAATTTCCTTTGTATTTATAACAGCTATTTCCGCTCCTTGTGATGGAGTTGCAGCTCTTACATCTGCAACAAAATCTGATATTGTGAAATCTACTTCATGCCCAACTGCTGATATTATAGGTAATTTTGAATTAAATATAGCATATGCAAGTTTTTCTTCATTAAAATTCCATAGTTCTTCTAATGATCCTCCACCTCTACCTATTATTATAACTTCAACAGATTTTTTCTTATTAAAATATTCAATTCCTTCAATAATGGTATTAAAGCCACCTTCTCCTTGAACTTTAGCTGGATAAAGAACTATGTCACATCCTTTATTTCTTCTTCTCGTAACATTTATTATGTCTCTTATCGCTGCACCTGTTTCAGCAGTAACAACTCCAATTCTAGATGGATTAATAGGAATATCTTTTTTATATTTTTCATCAAAAAGACCTTCATCATATAATTTTTTCTTTAATTTTTCAAACTTTACATGTAAGTCTCCTAATCCAACTTCTTCAATTTCTCTACAATAAAGTTGTAAGCTTCCATTTTGAGGATAAATAGATACTCTACCTTTTATTATTACATCTAATCCTTCTTTTAATTTAAAATCTAATTCAATTGCATCACTTTTAAACATTATGCAGTTAATCTTAGAAAAATCATCCTTTAATGAAAAGTATATATGCCCACTACTATGATACTTTAAATTAGAAATCTCTCCTTTTACGGAGAGATTATTTAATATAAAATCATTTTCGGTGATTTTCTTTATATAATTATTAACCTCAGATACTGCTAAAACTTTAATCTTCACTGTTTTCTAAAGCCTTACAACTATTTCTTATTAATAGCGTTGTAGTTAGGGCTCCTACTCCGCCTGGTACAGGAGTTATTAAAGCTGCTTTATCTTTTACATTTTCAAAATCTATATCTCCTGTTATTTTACCTTCATATGATGAAGTTCCAACATCAATTAAAACTGCACCTCTTTTTATATAGTTACTATTTATAAATTTAGGTTTTCCAATAGCCACTATAAGAACATCTGCTCTTTTACAAATTTCTTGTAGATTTTTTGTCTTTGAATGACATATTGTAACAGTTGCATTTTGATTTAATAAAAGTTGAAAAGCTGGTTTTCCTACAATGTTACTTCTTCCAATTATAACGACTTCTTTACCTTCTAATTGAACATTATAACTTTTTAGTAGTGTTAAAATAGACTCTGGAGTACAAGGAATAAAAGTCTCTTCTCCTAAATATAGTTTACCTACTGATTCATAAGTTAAACAATCTATATCCTTTTTAGGTGATATAGCATTTACTATATTTTTTTCATTTAAACCTTTTGGAAGAGGTAATAAAATCATTATTCCTGATATACTATTATCATTATTTAATCTATAAATTTCTTTTATTACATTTTCTTCAGTTATTTTTTCATCTAATTTAATTTTTAAGAATTCAACTCCTAATGAAGTAGCTACTTTCTCTTGACTATTTTGATAATAAATAGATCCTTCATCATTACCAATTAAAATAGATGCTATTTTAGGTATACTCTTATTTGCCTTTTTCCTATTTAGGACAAAATTTTTTATTTCTTCTTTTATTTCTAACGAAACTTTTCTCCCATCTATTATATCCTTCACTACACACCCACTCCTAAATTTCTTTTAAAATCTTATCTAAAACTCCATTTATAAATGATTTTGATTTTAAATCTGAATATTTTTTTGTTAAATCTAATGCTTCATTAATTGCAACTCTATCTGGAACATCATCTCTATATTTCATTTCATATACTCCAAGTCTTAATATTGCTAAATTCACTTTAGATATTCTATTAATTTTCCAATTTTGAAGATTTTTTTCTATTAAAGAGTCTATATATTCTTTATTTTCTTCTATTCCTTTTAAAACTTCTTTTATGTATGTTAAATCTAATGCTTCTATATCATCTTCATAATTATCAACAAATGTATCTACTGCTTCTATATGACTATCTCCACTTATCATTGTACTAAATACTAATTCCATTGCTTTTTCTCTTGATAATTTTCTACTCATTTTTTCCTCCTAGATTAAACTATATAATATTTTTATATAGTTATTAAAAATATATTTTTTTATATGTTAACAAGGAAACACCCTCTGTTATACAGAGGGTGAAATTACTTTTCCTTTACTTCTTTGTCATGTTCTTTTTCAACATAAATGTTTTGAACATATACATCAACTGTACTAACTTCTAAACCAGTCATTGCTTCAACAGTTCTTTTTACATTTTCTTGAACTTGACCGATTACATCCAAGATTTTCACCCCATACTTTACAGTGACAGCCATTTCTATTTTAGCTCTATCATCTTCTAAAACAACTTTAACTGCCTTGCCGGAAACTTTCTTCTTTCCTTTAAGCATTTGTGAAATATTACTTGTAACTCCATGCTGGAACTCTAAAACTCCATCAATTTCTTCAGCTGCTATACCAGCTATAACACTAACAACTTCGTCAGATATCTTTACAACTCCAACATTATTGTCATTTAAATTTTCCATGAAATCAAACCTCCCAGGTTTTGAATTATCAAAACTTTTTATCTTACGTTCATTATAACAAATATAATTTTACATTACAATGTATTATTTTTTCACTTCTATTGACAAGTTTGTTATGCCTGCAACATTTTGAACTACTTCTTTTATTTCTCTACTTTGATCTTGATTTATGCTTTCACCTTTTACATATATTTTTGCTTTATCACCTTCAATATAGCAAATAGCATCACTAAATCCTTTGTTTTTTATGTTTATTTCTATTCTATTTTCATTATCTTTACTTTTAGTTTTTCTTAATAGTTCATTTTGTGCATTCTTTTTAACATCTGCAGCTGTGTTTTTATCTTCAACTGCTGCTTTTAAATTTGCAACTACTTCTGCATCTTTTTGTTGTCTTTCACTTCTTGCAGTATAGAAAAAATCATCTTCTTTTTCATTTACTTCTGTATCTTTTTCTGCTGTTTCCCCTTCAAGAGCTGCTGCTGCTAAATCTTCTGGTGATTTTAATCCCTCTGAATTTAATTTTATTGATAAAAGCCCTACGCATATTATCAATCCTGCTAGTGTGAAAATAATTCCAAATTGTTTTGTTGACATTTTTTATTCCTCCTTTAATTGACTTATTAATTTATATGCTGATCACCCATAGGATATACATTTACTTTATCAAAAGATAAGTTATATAAATCTGAAACTGCTTTTTCAATGTTATATTTAACTTTGCTATTATTTGCTCCTTGAGCAGTTACAACAACTCCTATAACTTTTGGTTTATATACTTTAGTTACAAATGGCTCATTACCATCACTATTACTTGACATTACAACTTTACTTCCATCATTTTTTTGTTCATTTACCCTCTTACCACCTTGACTATCTTCTTCTTCTGTAGTTGTTGTCTGAGTGTTATTATCATAAGCTGGAACTTTAACTTCACCGCTTTCAAATGTCATCATTGTATCTACTTCGCCAACTCCTTCAATTTTTCTTAAAATTGAATTCAATTGTTCTTTTTGTTCTTTTTCATATTCATTTAATATTTCTACTTCTTTATTTGAACTACTTTCTTTAGCACTTACACTTAATGTTCCTTCTGTTTGGTTTACAGATCCTTTATTATCTTTAACAAAAAAAGATGTTACTAAAAATATAATCCCAAGTATGACTATTAAAGCTAATAAATTACTCATTTTTTTATCTTTAATCAGCCTATTAAATTCTTTTTTTAAATTTTTAAAATCCACTTTAATATCACCCCTCATCGTTTATAACTTTTATTTTTTCTTTCTCTATTTTTAATTCTTTTGATAAAAACGTTCTTATGTTCTCATATTTTGAATCACTTTTCTTTTCTTCTGTTTTATTATCAGAAATATCTACTTTATCTATTTTTTTTATTTTTCTTATCACTCCTTTCTTCTTTTCTTTCACGTAAACTGTAACCTCTTTTATATCTATATCAATATTATTTAAATTTACATCACATTTTACATAGTTTCTAAACTCATAATCTTCAAATTCATTTTGTAACATATTATTTATATTCTTAGAAAAATTCTCTTTAAAACTTTCTAATTGAATTTCTTTTCCCTTCTTATTTGTTTCTTCTTTATATAAGTTATTCGAATCATAAGCTAATATTTTTTTAGTAATAGTTTCCTCTCCATTTGTAAAAAACTTAACTATTGGATTTAAGATTACACTTATAAGCATTGCTCCTAATATAAATTTACTATATTTTTTCATTGAATTATCAGGAAGTATTACTTCAACTGCTGTTATTAAAACCATAGTACTAACAAGTGTTATTACAAATTCTTTTATAATATCCATACCTTATCCTCCAACTACAAATTTCCCTGCTGATGCCATTATTCCTAATAGAATAAAAAACATAAAGCTTACACTTATTACACATGAAGTTAATAGAACCATTGATTCTCCTATCATACTAAGAGCGCTAGTTATTCTCTTATCACTAATTGGTTCTACTAAAGAAGCGGAAATTTTATATATAAATGTCATTAATACTAACTTTATTATTGGATAAAGAATTATTAAAACTATTACTATCAATCCTATTCCTGTTATAGCATTTTTTATTATTAAGGAATATCCTGCAACAGATGTTATGGCATCTGAAAATGCTTTTCCAACTATAGGAACAAAATTATCTACAGCAAACTTAGTTGTTTTAAGTGCAACTGCATCCATAGTATCTGCTGTTATTCCTCTAATAGTTAACATTGCTATAAAAACTGTTATTATTATTCCTTGGAACCAAAGTATTCCTTGACTTACAAGTTTGCATAAATTATCTATCTTATGTTCTGTTGAAAGATTATTAGCAAATTTTAGTACGAAGCTTACTAATATCATAGGTATAATAAAATTAGAATAAATTTTAGGAATTAAAATTACTGATCCTAAAACAATTGGATCCATAGTAGCTGCTTGAACAAATCCACCAGCTAAAGCAATCATTCCTACTAAAACTGGTAAAAGTGCATTCATAAATTCTGATATACTATTTATTACATTTGTTGCTACATCTATAGAAATTAAAAAGCTTCTTGAAAGTATTATTATTAAAACTGAATAACATGCGTAAAAAGCTATATTAGAAATACTTTCATTTTTAAATGCATCTTCTAAATTTTTTAATAGAGAACATAAAATTGCAATTGCAACTACTGAAATTACAAGCTTTAAAACTACTCTTACTTCCTTAAATAATAAATTTACAGCTATTAAACCTAACTCTTTTATTGTTAAGTTGCCTTGTCCATTTTTTATATAAGATTCTACATAAGATTTTGGATCTAATTCATTTAAAAGTTCTTCATCTGTTTTCATTTTATTTATATAGTCATATAAAGAATTTAATTTATTATCCGTTTCTAATTTCATTTCTTCTGAGCTCTCTATTAGATTCTTTTCTTTTGTTTCCTCATTTGCAAATGCTTTTGTCATACATGGAATGAATATTTGTATTAATATACTTGATATAAGTAGGATAAAAAATTTTTTTCTTAAATCTTTTCTAAACATTTATAATATCTGAAGAATTGATTCCAAAACTGACATAAGTATTGGAATTGCAAGAAGTAAAATAAATATTTTACCTGCAAATTCAACCTTCGATCCTATTGCACTTGCTCCTGCATCTTTACAAATTTCACTTGCAAATGATGAAAGATATGCAATTGCTATTATCTTTAATATTATTCCTACATATACAATATCCATTCCAGCTTTATTAGCTACATCTTTAAAGAAAAGTATTATTTCTCCTAACTGAGATGCAACGACAATAAAAATAGCTACCCCAGCTACAAGAGAAATTAAAACTGCAATATCTGATCTTCTATCTTTAAAAACTAAGAATATGAAAAGGGCAATAAATGCAAATGCTACTATTTTTAAAATTGGCATAATTATCCCTCCTATAACATAAACATAGTTTTTACAGTTTGAAATAAATCTCCTATCATTGTGACAACCATTATTAATATAATTACAATTCCTGCCATATTAGTTATTACAGCTATATCATCTTTTCCACTACTTTTTAAAACTTTATCTAATATTACAATTAATATTCCAACTCCCCCTATTTTAAAAAGCAAACTTATATCTAACATAATTTTCCCCTCCTATATTAAGAAAATAACTATCATAGCTCCAGTTAAAACACCAAGGTAACTATAAAGTTTTGAATTCTTTTTAGACACTTCTAGAGCATCTTTTAAATTTGTCTCAATATTTGTTTTTAATAATTCAAATATTTTTTCTTGTCCATAGAGTCCTGATTCTCCTAATACTTTTAAAAAATCACCTATTACTTTTTCATCTTCTTTAGTAAAATAAAATTCTTCTTTATATTCTTTATAAATTTCTTTAAAAGAATCATAAGCAGTATATTTATTTCCACTTATAAGATCATCTGAAACTTGTGAGAATATTTTTGAAAAATATTCTTCACTTCTAAAACTTAATTCTTTTAAAGCTTCTGGAAGTGGTGTGTTTTTATATAAAATTTCATTTTGTAAAATGAGCATATACTTATTTACTTCTGATAAATTTTTATGTCTATTTACATATCTTCTTCCAAGAATTATTCCTAAATATGCGCAAAAGGAAAATATTAAACTAAGCCACAAACATTTAAACATTTAAATCCTCCTTGTAAATTTTTCTTATAAACTTTATCTATATAAAAGTTTCCTTCTCTATTGGCTAGAACTAATATTCTATCTACTATATCCCTTTTTAATAATTCATCTAATCCTTCTCTTTTATATAAATCTTCTATTCCTTGACCATGAACTGAAAAAACTACCTTAACTCCTGAATTAAATGCATTTTTTATTTCATTAACCTCTTCTTCACGACCAATTTCATCACATATAATTACTTCTGGTGATAGAGACCTTACAGCCATTATTAAGCCTTCTTTTTTATAACAATTGTCTAAAACATCTGTTCTTATGCCTATATCCATTTGTGGAATTCCTTCGTAAGATGCTGCTATTTCACTTCTTTCATCTATTATCACTACTTTTTTCCCATCTAATTTTCCATCTGAAGTTCCACTAGATATCACTCTAGATAAATCTCTTAGGATAGTTGTTTTTCCACATTTAGGTGGTGATATTATTATTGTATTTAGAACTTGATTATTTTCCGTAATATGTGGTATAACTTTTTTACTACAACCTAATATTTCTTTAGTTATTCTTAAATTTATAGAGCTTATATTTTTTATAGTCTTTACTTTTTCTCCATCCATAACACATTCTCCAGCTAGACCTACTCTATGCCCACCCTTAATAGTTATAAATCCTCTTTTAATTTCTTCTTCATAAGCATAAATAGAATACATTGAAATTCTTTTTAAAATATATTTTATTTCTTCTAAACTTGCCCTATAATTTAAAACTACTTCTCCCAATCCTCTATATATAATTACAGGTTTATTTACTTTTACTCTTATTTCTTGAATACCTTCTTTAGAATATTCCTTTAATTTATCTTTTAATCGTTCTGGAAAAATTGAAAGAAAATCATCTCTTTTATACACCACATTACCTCCATTAAAGTTTGAAACTTGAAAAATAAAATTATCTATATAATTAATATTTAAATTCTTATGTAAATATGACTTATATTTTTATTTTTTCTTATGTAAATTATTTTCATTTTAAAATCTATAATTTATGTATATTTTTGTGCATAAAAAAAAGACCTTTAAAATAGGTCTTTAACTTTTTATTTTAATATATTCTCTTTGCAATAAGGACATGTTATATCTTCATTATTTGTAAGTGCAGATTTTTCTATAAATATTGGATTATTACAATGCTTGCAATTTACTTCTTCATACTCATCTTCAATCTCTTCTAAATCCTCTAAAGAAACCTCTTCGAAAAGCTCTTCTTGGATTCCAGAAAGATCTGTATCCATAAATCTTATATTTTCTTCCATAGCTTCTTGATTAACTATTACTTCTTCTACTTTTTCAGTTAATAAATCTATTACATTAATAAGCTTTAGTAAAGTCGAATTTTCTTCCATATTGTTAGCTTCTTTTTTTAATATTTCAAGATTTTCTCTTATTTCTTTCATTTTTTCACTTCCTTTATGAAATATGAAAATTGCTAAGTTCTTTTGAACTTAGCAATAAATACAACTTATTAAACTCTTTCCATATAGTCGCCAGTTCTTGTGTCTACTCTAATTGTATCCCCTTCATTTACGAACATAGGTACATTTACAATAGCACCAGTTTCAACAGTAGCTGGTTTTAAAGCATTTGTTGCTGTGTTTCCTTTTACTCCTGGCTCAGTATGAGTTATAACTAATTCAACAAAGTTTGGTGCTTCTACTGAGAAAGCATCTCCTTTGTAGAATTTAATTATAGCAAACATATTTTCTTTTAAGAATTTGATTGCTTCTTCTACTTTTTCATAGTTTAATGGAATTTGTTCATATGTTTCTCCATCCATGAAGTAGTATAATTCACCATCATTATATAAATATTGCATTTCTTTTCTTTCAATTACAGCTTCTTGGAATTTAGCTGTTGGGTTGAAAGTTGTATCTGTAACAGATCCTGTTATAACGTTTCTAAGCTTAGTTCTAACAAAAGCTGCTCCTTTTCCTGGTTTAACATGTAAAAAATCTACAACTGTAAAAACTTGTCCTTCATGTTCAAATGTTGTACCTTTTCTTAAATCTCCTGCTGATATCATTAAATATCCCTCCAAAAGTATAAATTCAAATCCAATAACATATCATATAACAATTATAATCATATTTTGGTTTCTTCTGACATAACAATGATATTTTATCAAAATAAAGGCTTAAATGCAATTCCTAACTATAATTAAATTAATATTAATTTTAATATAAACCCTTTTTCATTTAATTTTTAATATCATATCATTTATATTATCTCACATTTCCCAATTTTTATTCTTTTTTTATATCTAATAAAATTGAAAAATTTTTCTCTTCTTTTTCTACCTTATATTTTATTATTTTATAATTTCTTAATTTATTTAAAACTTCTTTTATTTTCTCTGCATTTCCTTTTACTTCAATTAATCCTTTTACTCCATTTTCATTTTTTATCTCCAATACATTTACAGCTTCTAAAGATTTTAAATAATAAAAATCATTATATATATTTTCATATTTACTAAGTACAGCAACATTCTTTTTTTCTTTTTTAATAGGATAATTAATTATAATACATTGCACAATTAATAAAAACATACTAATTAAGCATAATATCTTTTTATACATTATTATTTAATCTCCTCTACAATAATAGTTAAGAAGCTTTCACTTTCTTTAATGCTATTTATTTTTGATTTTTCATTTATTTTATCTATATTTTTATTTTCTGCTTTTATAGTTCCTTTATTATTTTCTATTACTCCACTTTCTGAATAGTAATTTAATAAATTTATCCAACTTACAATTTCATCTAAGCTTCTTTCATCTTGTTTATTTATTGAATACTCTACTAAATTTTTATTTTCTTTTATTATTTTAATTTTATCTATAGTCATAAAAAATAATATTATATTTCCTAATATAATGTATACCAGTTTGTATTTTATATAAGTATTTATGTAAATTAACTGATTTCCAATGTTTATTTATCATTATTAATCTAAAAATTTATTAAATTCACTATATTCTTTCAAAAAATTTTTGACGAATTTTTGACGAATACTAATATATATTAATGTATTTTTAATAATTAAAGTTTGTTTCATTCTTTTTAAATAGAATTAAAATACCAGCTTCAAAGCTGGTATTTTATTACTTATATTCTAGTTTATCATTATTAATAATTCCAGTTTTATCTGTTTTCTCCAACATTCCATCTTTATCTATTTTCCCATAGCTAAATAATCCACTTGAACCATTAAAAACATATCCTTCAGAATCATTACTTTTATCGACTAAAGTTACATAATTTAATTTTGAATTTTTTACATTCTTATTATAAAAGTTAACTATGTCTGAATCAGATATAGTTCCACTATAATAAGCAATTCCATATTCTCCTATTTTTGAAGTTCCTGAACCATTCATTTCATTCTTTATTTTCATTGATCCTATTCCGGTTTTGTTCCCCAATGGCATAATTATACCGAAAATTACTAAGCAAATTACTATTATGATGACTATTAATTTTTTCATTTGTTTCCCCCTATGTATATAGTTTATATACTAATTATATAAAATTTAAATATTTTAGGCAATTTATGAAACAAAAAAAGACCTATCATTTATGATAGGTCGTAAAAAGGTATTAATCATCGACTTTAGTTGCTATAGATATATTATATTACTAAAATTTACCTTTGTCTAGACTATATAAAGCTTTCCAAGTTTCTTTACCTAGAACACCATCTACTTTTAATCCAAAGTTAGCTTGAAGGTTTTTAATTGCTCTAGTAGTTCCAGGTCCCCATTTGCTATCTGCTCCACCGCAACTTAATAATGATGTATATCCTCTATTGATTAATCTTTGCTGAACTAATCTAGTTATTTCACCATGTACACCTTCACTTAAAGTAGGACAGGCATTTAAAGTGTCTTCTCCAAAATATTCATCTACTTTTATATCCCCAAATCCTTGTACATTTATTTGCACTTGTAATGCTCCAACTTCTTCCCCATGAATTTCTTTTTTCCATAATAGAATTTTATCAGTTGAAATATTTAAGTTTTGTACTGGAGTAGTGTCTAATTTAGTATCTGCATAATAATAATTCATATCTACTGAATCTGTATTAATTCCATCTATTTTTCCACTTTCAGAATATTGCCAAATCATACAATCACGATTTTTATTTTTATTATAATAAGCGTACCATAATGGGTATTGAGTTAATTCATCATTATAAAATTTATTTAAAATAAAGTCTTGATTAGAGTAATTACCTGTTTTATATCCTAATTCTTTTACTCTCTCACAAAATGCTTTAACCATATCAGTAGCTAATCTTTGATTTACATTAACTCCACACTTATTAGCATAGTTGATACTGTCATACTCAAAATCAAAGAATATAGGTAAATCTATTTTATAATTTTTTATAGCTTGTACTGCAAAATTAGCTTCATTTATAGCCATGTCGCAATTATAAGCATAACTAAACCAATAAATACCTACTGGTATACCTAATCTATTACATTCGGTAATATTTCTTATAAATTGTTTATCTATATTATTATGTCCATATCCTGCTCTTAGAATAGCAAAATCTATATTTCCTTTAACTTGATTCCAATCTATATTTCCTTGATGTTCTGAAACATCTATTCCTTTTAACATTTGTATTTCTCCTTTTCATTTATATTTTTAAGCATAAAGAAAAGACCCGAATTTTTTCGAGTCTTTTCTTTATAAATTCTATATTTAACGAGAAATTTGAAAAGGTATAGGTACTTTTCAAATTTATTTTACCATATTTTTTATTTATTGTTAATATATATATATAAGAAGTCTAAAATATTTTAGACTTCTTATTGTAGAAATTTATAGTAAAGAATGTACTTTAATTATAGCAATTTATTTTATTATTACAATTAAAATTTTAAATTTTCATTTATTATTCATTGATTAATAATTTATTTAAAAATAAATTATTAAATGCAAAAAGACCAGAATTAATCTGGTCTTTTCTTTATGTTTATGGTAATTTCTAAGAAAACTTAAGAGTTTCCATATTTAGTTTATCATAAATTTTATCTAAAGTGAATATATAAAAATAAGAAACCTAGAAATAATCATAGGTTTCTTATTTGGGAATCTTAGAATCTAAAAGTTGCTTTTATTATAGCAAATTATAACTTTAAAATCAATTTATATTTATTAATGGATATTATTGTTCTTCTTGTGGTAAAACTGATTTAACTTGATTTAATTTAGCTTTTAATGCTTCATTTTCTTGTGCTAATTGATTATTTTTAGTTTGAATATCTACTAATTGATTTTTAAAGCTATCTTCGTTAAGAAGTTTTTTACCTTTGTTTATTTCTCCAGCTACTGCTTGTCTAAGTTCTGAAATTTCTTCATCAGTTAAATAAGGTATTTTAGCTTTTAAAAGCTTATCAAAATCTGCAGCTTTAGATTTAATTAAATCCTCAACTTTACCTGTAATTCTATATTGTTCATCAATCATTCCCCAAACTTCTCTAGCTGTTGCTAGTTCCTGTTGGTGTTTTCCTATCTCTAATTTTTGTTCTACTTCTTCTTTTTTCTTTTGAATAAGCTCAATAATAACATTTCCAACTGCTTTTATAGTCACTCCTAAAATTCCTATTACTGCTGCAATTACTACTGGTCCAATTTGATTAACTAATATATCTCCTATGTTCATTTCATTACCTTCTTTCTATTTTTCTTCTAATTCAGTAATTCTTTTATGTGCTGACTTTACACTTTCTTCAACTATAATAACTCTTTCCTTTAGTTCAGCATTTTCTTTTGCTCTAGTTCTTAAATCGACTTTTATATCATCTAAATTTCTGCTTATATAATCTAATTTAGTTGATAGTATAGTTTGTTCTTTAGTTTCTAAAGATTCTTGATTTACTCCATCCTTTTTCCATTTGAGTAATATACCCCAAATTGATAATACTGTGGCTACAAATCCTACTAAAACTGTTATATCTATCTTCATAATTTACTCCTGATATTTATTTAAATTTTTATTTAATACTACATTTCTATTTTTAATTACAAACATACTAGGATTATTTAAAATTAAAGGATCATCATCAGTATTTAAACAATCATATATAAGCTCATAATCTTCATATTCAGCTGGGAACAAATCTTTTATTGACTTATAATTATTTCCACTAGCAACTGTTTTAATTTTGCCATTCTGTTTGCTATAAACTATAAACATATATTCACCTTCTTTATGCTATTAATGTATATATAATATTTAATTTTCCTCTCCAACTAGGGGAGCTTTCTTTGTTTGGATCTCTAACCATAAGTGAAGCTCTAAAGTCTTTATATTCACATTGACTTTTATCCTGTGTAACATCTTCAACCGTAAAGCTATAAACTAAATCAGTAGACCTTTCAGGAATTACATTCCCAGCTTCCCAGCCCCATTCAACTCTTTTCCCTTTCATAAAATCAGGTAAATAAGCTCTAACTGTTGAACCACTAGCAACAAAATTTATAACTCCTCTATAAAAACATGAATGATAAGGATAGCTTGAACCATTTCTATTCCAATTGAAACCATTTGAATCCATGGTACAAGTAGTGCCATCACTAAACCTAAAAACTAATGAATCTTTTCTAATGCTTAAAGGAGTGTTATTACCTATGACAAAATCAAAGCCCTCAATATTTTGCCTAAAAAGCGTACTAAAATCATTGTTAGAAACCTTTTGACTTATGTCTTTTTCTGTTTGCTCTTTATAAGTTTGAAAATCAGAACTAGAAACTTTTTCACTAATACTTTTGGCAGTTTGTTCTCGATAGCTCTGAAATTCACTATTAGAAACTTTTTGAATTAGCTTCCCATTCATCTGTAGAATTTCTAATTTATTATTATTAGTTTCTTCAATAATGCTGTTATTCTCTGAAACTTGACTAGGTGTAGGGCTATTTAAAGCAAATACACTATTCCAAGGCTTTTCTAAATCTAAAGCAATTTTAACTATTCTATGTTTTTCATAATAATTCAAAGGTTCGCAGCTTACATTTACATTTTGAGATAATTTAATTTCATTAAAATTTTTATCTATGTAGCTTAAATCTAAAGCTGTTATAGCTGCTACATCTAAATCTTTATTAATCTCTATTAATTTTTCTTTAGCTTTTCTATCTAAGTTTTCTTGAATAGTTACATCTTTCCACTCAACTACCCTCTCAATTATTCCATATTTTTTTATAAGCTCATTATCTTCTGCTATTGAAGTTATTTTCCCTTCCGAACCAACTGCAATTAATCTAGTGCAAATAGTTTTAAGTGCATTTTCTGAAGAAATATCTCTTAAATTAACACCTATTTCAATTTCATTTTCTTCTGTAACTGGATTATCTTTTAAATAATCTAAATATAACTTCCCGTTTTCTTCTCTTAAATTTAAGAAGCCACCTTGTTTATCTATTAATTTGTCATAGATAGCTCCTAGTGAAGTTTCACGATTAGTCATACAGTAAATAGGTTCTATTAAAGTTATATTACCTGGATAAATTTTTTTATTATCTTCAACTTTTGAATTATGATTATTAAGTATTTTTTCAAGAAATTTTTTAGTATCATAATTAGGCTCTGCATATTTTGGTGCATCAGGTGGTAATTCAGCAGGATGAACCTCCCAAACTCCAACTACAGTATCTAAAAGATAATTTAAATATCCTTCACATACAATTTGATTTATAAACTTACCAGCTGAATCCATAGATTTTTTTATATCTAAAACTCTTCCCTCATAAATTTTAATTTCTGAAAAATCATCATTTATTTTAAAAACTTCAAGCTTATCAATAAATCTATTTAATTTATTAAAATAATTAGAAAAATAAGATATTGAAAATTCTAATAAAACTGCTTTATTTTCTTCAAAAGTTATTACTGGAGCTGTTACATTATCTATTGCAATATCTGAATTTTTTAAACGTATTTCAAATATAAAAATCACTCCTTTTTAAAATTTAAGGCAATAAAAAAAGAACCCTTAAAGTTCTAAAATTATTGCCTATTTTATTATTGTTCTTATTTTGGAGTTACTTGTGTATTTTGTTCTGGTGTAACTGGTTGAGTTACTGATGATGATGTAGGTTCTTTTACTTCAAAATCAATGCCTGTTATTTCTTTAAACTCACTTGGAGTTATTCCATTAGCAGTAGTGTAATTTCCTTCTTCTACTACTGCTTGTCTTAGTTGTGCTTCATCAGTCCAACCGTTATCCCACATCATTTTATAAAATTCGTAACTTGCACTATGTTTTTCCACTTCAAATTCCTTCTTTCTTCTATTTATTATTTATTTTCAAGCTTCATTAATTGAAGTTTGTTATTCATTATTGTTTGCATCATAATTTTAATTTGATTATCTTTTTGTAGACTAATAAGTTTATTTTCCATAACTTGCTTACTTAATACTTTAATTTGATTATCTTTTTGTGTGTTAGCAATTTTAGTAGCTGCTAATTCTTTAACTATATCTGCTGTTGATACAAAATTAACTTTATTTGTTGATGTATCAGGAATATAATTCATTCCTGTTATTTCTTGGAATTCATCTTGTGTAATTTCTCCATTTATACCAGTCATTTGAGCTAAAGTATAAATATCAACTTGCTTTCTTTCAAAAGCTTCTTTCCAAAAATTAAAATTTTTACTGTGCATATTATCACTCCTTTTAACTTAAAAATCTCATGGCATCACCTATTTTCATTAAAGTAAAAATAGTATCTCCATTTTCATTACCTGTAATCCAAAAGTCCTGACCTTTTGGCAGCCAAACCCTCACATCTTGATTACATAAACCACTTCTTCTAAAAACTATATGTGCGAGTGGGTCGCCTGAAGCTACATAGAAATATACTTTCCCACCTGCTGGAATTGCTGAATGGTCTATGTGTGTTATATCTGCAACGTGTTGTCCATCAAGATAATAAGCTTTGTTAGGTTGTAACGTTAATGATGTAGCACCACTTATATACTCCATTTGTACGTTCCTATTTACCCAGTTATAAAGGTCATTTATTGATGAACTGTTACTTGCAATTTGACTTGTTAGCCTATCTATATCTTTTAATGTAGCACCTATATAAGTCCAATCTGTCCAACCTGTACTATTTTTCATTCTCATTACTGGTGTTCTATGACCAACTGTTCCCGATTGGTGAGGATAGTATATTTGTAATATTCTATGTTCTTCAGCTACTCCGCTTTCATATACATTCAGTAATCCAAAACCATAAATTCCATTATCTAAAGTCAAAGGACTATTTTTAGTAAAAGGATTTATGGCTTGAACTTTATAACATCCCATGCTAGTCATACCATTAAAATCATCACCTTGACCAATTGGTCCACATCCAAGAAATTCAGGTCTCCAATCTGACCATTGCCCATTCGAATCTGATGTGTAATTTCTGATCCATTTTCTTGTTTGATAAAATGGATATGTTTGTCTAAATTCTTGTTGTATTCTACCATCATTCCCATAGTTAACAACTTCAAATACTATTGCACTTCCTTTTTCTAAATCTCCTAAAGGAGTATTCTTAAATCCATCTAGCCCTGTGTCCCACAAGAAACTTGAATTAGGTTGAATAAATGAATTACAATTGTGATCTACTGGTGCATTATCTATTGAAGCTTTTTCTAATTTGTTTTTAATATCCGTATTAGATAAACTATAGTCAGTAGCTATTGTTCCTTTTTCTAATTTAAGACCATCTATCGTTAACCATGCAAAAGCAGTACACCTAAACCCGAACCTTACTTCTATATTTTTTATATTTGCTGGTGTAGTAAATGTTTTTACATATTTAAACCAGTTTTCTCCATGACTTGCTAAATCAACATCCATATATAAATTTTCTTGAGTTCCATCATTTTTATTAAAATATAAAAAGCAACTTGAACTTATATCTCCTGCAGCATGTAAGCTCATATAATTAAATGATATTGTATAGGTTGTATTAGGCTGAATTATTTTATCATTCGTCCTAAATAATGATGTATAAGTATCACCAAAACTATCACCTGCGCTTTGAAGACCTATTAATTTTTCATTATAGATGGATGTTTGTCTTTGGAATGTTTTATCAACAATAAGTTGAATATTTGGGGTATTATAAAACATTTGAATCGGATTAGCTAAATCTGTATTATCTAATAAGTTTGTTCCACCGAAATTTTTGATTCTATCCTGTTTATCAAAAGGTGATGGACACCAATCGGTAGCCATAGTTCCTTTTTCAAGCTTGATTTTCGAAACATAAGCTTTATTATTATCGCTTACCCCACTACACTCTATCCTTAAACTTCCTGTACTTAAAGTTGGAGTAAATGTAAATACATATCTTTTCCATTCTGTTGTTAATTTTTTCATTCCCCATGCTGTCATGTTGTCAGCTAATGAAAAATAAATGTTTGCTCCTTCCTTATCAGCTTTTGCATAGCAAGATATAGTATAAGTTCTTCCAACTTCATAATTTACATCTTGGTAAAAATAATTCCAATCGTACCATAAAACTTCAACAGCGCAACCTTGAAATAAATTAGTTCTATCTATTTTTGCATCAACACCATTTTCACCTAAAATCCAGCCATAATCAAAATTTTGTGTACCAGTTAATATGTTAGTTCCACCGATTTGATTAGCCGTAACATTCGTAACTGCTTGATTGACTTTATTAGTTAAATCATTTATCGCTTGACTTGTTCTATTTTCTGAATTTGTAGCAGTTGAATTAGCATTATTTGCAGCATTATTTGCATTATTAGTAGCTTCAGTAGAATTATTTTTCAATGAATTAAACTCATTTTTCATTGAATCAAATTCATTAATTCTATTAGTTTCATTAGATTTTCGTTCGTTTTCATCTTGAACTCTAATTGATTCAGCTTGATTTATTTCATTTTTGAAATTTTGAATATCTGTAGAAGTATCATTAACATGTTTTGTATTTGCTTCAACTTCAGTATTAATAGCTTCAATACCATCTGCTAATGATCCTCTAACCTCTTTACCATATACAGCGTGTCTTATCTTATCTGTATATTGACTTATATCAGCCATTATATTAACTCCTTTCTAAAATTAATATTTATAGTTCCATTACCATTAACCAAAATATTATTTACTCCATTTTTGAGCTTTAATTTTTTTATATTATTAATTCCTGCTTTTAAATTAAAGGTAATTCCATTAATAATTAAATTCATATCTGAACTACATTCTATAGTTGGAGAAACACTAACACCACGATTTACAATCTCTATATTTAATGAATTATTTATAGTATAAGAAGTGTATTCAGTAACATCTAAATTAAAGTTGAATGTGTCCCAAATATCTTCACCATAATTTAATAATCTAAAAGGATAACAATTAAATGTTAATGATAATTTTCCAGTTCTTCGAAGAAGTTCAAGGCTTGAAATATTATTTACTTTTCCAACAAAAAAGCCATCAATACCATCTATAACTATTTCAGAATTTAAAGTATTTAAAAGCCATGTTTGTATATCACTTAATGAATTGAATAAAGCTATATTATCTGTACTTTTGTAAAAAAGAGTTATATCAATATTTCTATTGTTATAAAGTCTTTCTCCAAAATTAATGACCCTATCAAAATTGATAGAGCCATTTACATAAGGAATATTTTCTTCAAAAGTTTTTGGAGTTGGGGCATGAATATAAAATTTTTCTATATATAATCCAAAATCATCAAAGCTGTTTTTATTATTAAAGTGTAATTGTCTATTCCCTACCACCACGCATTCTCCTTTCTAACCTTTGCTTTTTGCCATTTATTTTGTCAGTCATATTAGCTAAGACATGTCCATCTAAATTAACTGAAAGATTTAAATTAATATCATTAGTATTATTAAAATCTTTATTGTTAATTATAGAATCAATAAGCCCTTGAGCTGTTTGTTTAGCAGTTTCTAAAACCATTTGTTCTGACATTTCATGATTATAAATTCTAGTTCCTGAGGGTAAATCATAAAGTTCTTCACCTCTTTCATGAAGGGTAGTAAATCCACCTTTAAAATGTGAATTTCCAGTCCAGTTATGAGGCATTGAATTAGCAGTTTGTGATAATGCATTTCCTAGAACTTCAAAAGATTTTTTAATAGGGTGCCAATTATCCCACCAGTTCGCTAACTTTTGCCATCTTGATAATATATCTCCAGTAGTAGTATCTACATTAGATTTAATTGAACTATTCATATTAGTTATTTTATCAACCGCTTGATTTCGAGTTTCCTCTGCTGCATGTACTGTTTCATCACGTTGCCTTTTAGCATCTGCTATAAGTTTATCAGCTTGATCTGCACTAATAACTTTAGACTCATCCCTCATTCTTATAATTTCAGCTATTCTTTTATCACATTCTTGATTAGCTGCATTAATAGAATCATCTCTTAATTTATTAAGTTGTTTAATCCTATCACTAGCCATTTGTGCTGTTATATTTTTAGAATTATCACTCATTCTTTCTAATATAACTTTAGATTGTACTTCATTTTCTGAAAGAGTTTTAACGGCTTGTTCTTTCATTTTATTTTGTAAATCCTCAATAGTCTTAGCTTCATCATTAGTTATTTGTCTATGCTGGTCCGCTGCTTTTTTAATAATTTCAGTTATTTTACTTTGTATCTCATTTACGTTATCTTTCTTTTTATTCCAAAAATCAGTAGTCTTTTTTAAAATATCTGCTTCTTCTTTACTACTTAAAACATTACTTTTAGCAAAAAAAGCTTTTTGACTATTCAATTCCTCATCTCTTTTTTTATCATTACCAGCTTTTATTTTATCTCCCATCTCTTTATATAATTTTTGCATTTGAGTAGATTGATTTTTAGTTAATGCCACTGATTGATTAAGTGTATCAGTAAAATTTTTAATTGTTTCTTTTCTTTGTTTATCTGTTAATCCTTTTGTTGCATTAACCATTTGAGTATATTTAGATATTATTTCATTTTTATTTTTTTCAGTTAGAACTCCAGTATCACTAACTAACTTTTGAAAATCTACAACCATATTATTACGTTGTTCTTCAGATAAATTACTAGATTTTTTGCTCATATCAGTAAAATTTTTAATAACCTTGTTTTTAGCTTCATTTGTAAATTTATCTGAATTCATTCTTAAATCCATTAATGAATCACTAGCTTTTTTATCTAAACTTAAATAAGCTCCAACAGCATTTTTAGTACTTTCACTTATTTTAATAGTATCTGTTTGAACTTGAGCTGTCATAACTCCATGTGCTGTAGTAATTTGTTGAGATGAATATACAGCTTTATCTGCAAATAAATCTACTGCTGGTGTAGCACTTGAATTTAAATATTCAGCTGTTTTATATCCTGCGTATCCAAGACCTGCAACTGCTGCTACTCCTGCAGTTATAGGCAAAGCTAACCCAGCAACTGTGGCACCAAATCCAGTAACCGCTGCTCCAGCTCCAGCAGTAGTTGCTCCAGCAACTTCAGCAGCTCCACCAACACTAAAAAGTGTTTTTGCAAAATCAGTAGCAGTTTCTGCCGCCTTTAGAGCTTTAAACTTTCCTACCATTTTTACTAGACCACCAACACCATTTGTTGCTACCCCTAGCCCTTTAGTTGCTGCAGTAAGCCCTATAAACCCTAATGCTAAATCTCCAATAAGTTTTAATTGACCTGGTGTTAATTTATTTAAAGCATCTGCAAAATTACTAACAATATCAATTCCTCTAGTAACAATAGGTTCTAATGCTGTTCCTAATTTAATTCCATCATTTTTTAACTTATTTATACTTACTCTAAGCTTATATTCTGATGTATTACTCATTTTTTCAAATGCTTTTTCAGTAGATCCTGATGAATTATTCATTTGCTTTAGAATATCATTAAAATCTTTTCCACCATTGCTAGCTAAAGCAAGAGCACCAGTAACAGACCTAATATTACCAAACATATCGCCTAGTTTCACATTATTTTTCTTAGCATAACCTTGCAAAATGTTTAAAACATCACTAACAGTTTTACCTTTTTTTATTAATCCTTCAAAACCTTCTCCAGTTAATTTTTTTAAGATTTTATCTGATTTACTACCAGTTTTATTTAACTCAGATAACATAGCTTTATAGTTCGTTATAGCTTCACTAGTCTGTATACCTTGTTTAGTCATTAATGCTAATCCAGCACCAACTTGATTTAATTGAACTCCACTTTCTTTTGCAACTGGTATTAAAAGCCCTATGTTTTGTGATAACTGACCAACTGTTGTTTTACCTATATTTTGAGTTGCTATAAGAATATCACTATCTTTTGTTACATCATCGACAGTTTGTCCATATGCATTATAAATAGATGTTAAAACATCAATAGTCTGAGCTGATGTTGCAAAACCCGCAGTCGCTAAGTCAGTAGCCTTTTTAACAAATCCTACTGAATCAGCTGTTTTTTGTCCAGCTGACATTGCATCATATGCATCATTTGCTATATCTTTAGCACTTATACCAGTTTGAGTTGATAAGTTTAAAACTTGCTCTCTTAATTTACTTATCGGTTCTTCTGATTCATCTGCGATTGTACTCATTTTTGATACAGATGTACCAAAGTCCATAGATGCTTTTATAGAAGCAATACCGGCAATCTCTAATGGCACTGCAGCTTTCATCATTGAATTAGCTGCAGAATCAAATTTACTACCTAATTTCTGTATGTCTTCTCCTGTTTTCTTTAACTTTCTTGAAGCTTCAGAGAGTCCCCCTTCACGTTTTAAACTATCATTAAATCTTTTATTTGCAACTACAGTTCTATTTAAATCTGCTTCAGCATTCTTTAAAGTAGTTTGATAACCTTGAATTCTTTTAGCATTATTTTCTATTGATGAATCAACTTTATTATATTGTTCTTTAAGTTCTTTTAATTTTTTCTCAGAATCAGTAACAGCTTGATTATTTTTACCATAGGTTTTTTTAAGTTTTTCTAGATTAGACTCTTCTTTTTGTATGGCTTTATTTAATTTTTCTCTTTCAGATACATTTTTGTTAAGAGTTGTATTTGCTTTTTCTATATTTTCTTTATAAACAGCAATTTTTCTAGATTGTAATTCAATTTGTCTTTGTAAAGCTGCTTGAACTCTTTCTACATTCTGCGTTGTTCTTCCAAATGCTTCAAGACCTGAACTAGCGGCTTTAAATTCTGATTTTGTATTTTTTAATTCTGAATTTACTCCTCTAAGTGTACTAGAATAACCTGAATCATCTAGTACCATCTTAGCCGTTATTCTTTTTTCTAAATCACTCATTTCTTCTCCTTTTTATAAGAAAGGTACTTGTTCTATTGGAATAACTTTTTGAACATATTCACATTCCGTAGAATCATCATTTATTAAAGAATGGAGTTCCTCAAGTAAGTCTACAATTTCTCTAAAAGTAGAATCGAGGAACTCTTGTCTTGTAAAATTTAATTCTTTTTTAGCAATTAAAAAAAGCCTATTAAAGTTAAAAGGCTTTTCATTTAAATCTATTTTTTTTTAATTTCTTTTTCCTCATGTTCTTGTTCTTCATCAATTTTCTTAATTCCTATATACTCATAATAAATTTCTGTCGCTAAAGTAACAACTTCTTGTGTTAATTGCTGTGGCTCTAATTTATCAACCAATTCTTCTATTGTTAAAGGTTCTTTTCTTTCAGATATACAAGAACATTCTAAAACTCTTAAAGAATTATTATATAGTTCTTTTCCATACATGACTCCATTTATAACAAGCCCAAAATTTTCATACTTGGCATCTATATCTAATATAGTTTTATTAGTCATCTTAAAACTTAATATTTCACCTTTTAAGTCTAAAGTTAACATATTTTACACCTTCCTTTTTATTGTGTTACTTTATTATCTGTTTGCTCTTCTAGTTCTTCTGCTAATGTAACTTGGTTAAAGAAATTCTTTAAAAATTCTTGAGTAACATTAGGAGAGTCTGAGCTTACTTTATATTGCCACTTCCCATTTATTAAAGGTCTAAAACTAGCTTGTATTTGTTTAGATTGATAATTTGTCTTTCCTTCTTGATCTTTAATAGTTTCATCTCCTAAACCACAAGTACCAGCATATAAAATGCCATATTGTTTAACCCCTTGTGCTTTATCTGCTTCATATAAAAAAGCTACTGTAGGAGCTATATCATTACCATTTCTTATGAAACCTCCTGTTTTAGCTAATTTATGACCCATTAGATAGCATTCATCTTCATCAGTTAAATCAGTTATATTTATAGTAACAGTAATATCTTCTAATGTTTGTTCAGTTAAAACTTTCCTTCCTTCATGATAATAATCGTCACTATTTTGTTTTGGTTTTATTCCAAGTTGTTTAACTCCCTCTAGGTATCGAGGAGTATCAAAATCTATTTTTTCTAAAGTTTCTGTTTTTAAATGTGCTGCATATAATTTTGATATATTTACTACTGGTAAAATCTTTTGATTTTCTGACATTTTAAAATTCCTTCTTTCTTTATAAAATTAATAAGGTAATGAAATATTAAATCTCATTACCTTATGATATAATCCTGTTTTATTTTCATATAAATCTATTGCTTGATCTCTACAATATCCTGCATTAATCAATACAGATTTAATCTCATTTTCTAATTCTGAATAATTTCCTAAGCTAAAGATATCTACCTGAACTGTATATTTAGTATAATTTTCTTTTCCTTCTGAATATTCAGCTCCAGTTTCACTAATAACCATATATTCTATATAAGGAGCAATAGGATTATTGGCATGTATAAAATGTACTTTTTTATCTCCAGTTAAATTTAATACAGAATCAGTTTTTAATGTATTCAATAAATGCTGTTTTATATTCATTTTTTACCTCATTTTAGTTAAAATAACTTCTGCCATTTCACTCACTGCTTTCTCTGAATTAGAGTCTACACTTCTTTCAAAGTAACCTACATGGGCTTTTTGTTCACTAGTCCCAAACTCTTGAAATACATCATAAAAAGCTTTAGACCTAGCTACCCCTTCCATTGCTAAATCTTTTTCTCTTACTGTAACTTTTATTTCAGATAATTTTTTATTTTTCCCTTTTGGAGTGTCTTTCTCTAAACCATCAGCAATAACTGTAATACCTCTTTTAACAGCTTTTCTTCTATCAGATTGACTGAGAACCATATTTCCTAAAAGTTTTTCAAAGTCTTCGATTCCTTCAAGCTCTATACTCATAAATAATTGCCTCATAAAAAAAAGAGCTTAATTAATAAGCTCTTTTACTTTCTTTATTATTTAAAAATGCTAATATTGTTGCTACTAAAAATAGTATAGTTACAACCATTTCTACACTAAAGTATAGTCCAGTAGAACTATTAGAGATTAGATTGAAAGCAGCTATTAAATTTAAAATAAATGCAATAATTAACATAAACTTTCTATTAATACATCCCCCAATTAGTCCTATAATACTAGAAAGCACCGCTACTACTCCGCATAAAATTTCTTGAGTTCCAAAAATATCAGTTACTTTTGAATTCAAACCTAATATAAATAAAACTGTTCCCATAAGTATTCCTATAATACCTCCAATTAACCCTAGTATAAAAATTGATTTTTCAATTTATATTTCCCCCTATATTTAATATAATTAAATATTAACATAAAAAAGAAATATTTTCTAATTTATTAATTTTGCTGTTATATCATATTCAGAATGCAAATCTTTATAATCATCTAAGTCAATTATATTCCATTCTCTTCCTTGATAAAAAAGTTTTAGTTTTTTAGTCATTCCCGGTTTATCTATTTCAACTATTTTATTACAATATCTAGTTGTAAATGAAATAATCTCTTCAGTATTATCTGCATTAGAATTTATAAATTCTTTTCCTATACTATTTTTCTTAAAGCACCAACAAGTTAAATACTTATCCCATTTTTCTATTGTAAACCCCTCATTATCTTGAGAACTATCATTTAAAATTAAAATATCTACTTTCAAATTATAAGTTTTTCTTAAATTGTTAGTTAATTGTTTTTCATTTAATATCATAATTAACCTCTGTTACTAAGTTTTTTATCTGCAAAGCGATCAATTCTCTGTTAAAATTAATTTCAAATAATTCTCTAGCGTTATTATAGTCGTATCTACAACATTCTAAAAGAATACTTTTGTTAAAAGGCATAGTATAATCAATACTACGCCCTGCTATATAATTTAAATATTCTTTACTTGAATTTATAATGTGATTCAATAATTCGTCTTGATCTTCCCAAGTTATATTTAATTTAAGTTTTAAATCTTCTAAAATATTATTCATTATTGTTTGTTAGATGTTTTTTTACTAGAAGGTCCGTTTGAATTTAAACTTGAAATATCAAAGACTATAAATGAATCTGCATCTTGTGGTCTACCATTAGCATATTGTTTTACTAAATATGTTCTTTCATCTTCTAAGAATTTATATTCATCAGATGCTGTTATTTCTGAGTTTGAGCCAACTCCCATAAAATAATCTTTAGCTACTCCAGCTATCATTTTCCCTTGTGGAACTGCTACTGATTGAACTATATCTCCTGGTATTGGTAAAACTCCATATACATAAGTACCATTTTGAGTTAAGAAAGTAGTAGCCCCAAATATTTTTTGCCAGTAGTCTAAAGGATTAACAATCAGTAAAACATTTGGAACTGCTCTTGTCCCATTTTTAGTAAGTGGAGCCATTACATTAGTTCCTAAAGTATTAGGTTCTAAATCTGTTAATGTAACTGGTGCTTTATCAGGATATACTCCTTGAACTACAGCTCCATTTAAGTCTTTCATCATACCTATTGGTTGGTCTGCTCCAGTACCAGCAACGATACCTAACTCTAAAGCCATTGACAATGATTCACTTAAAACAGTTCTTACATATTTATCTAACCATTGTGCCCCTAAATCTAACATACCTTTCGAAACTGGCATAAAAGCTGATAGTTTATATAGTTTAGTTTCAACTTTTCCAAATGCTCCTTCAAGTTCTTTTTTTACTGGATCAGTTAATTTACCCCACCAAGCTGCTGCAACTGAACTTTTTCTTACTATCCATTCTGTAACAGCAGTAGTATTTTGAAATGTTATTTTGCTTAAAAGTGGATGATTCTGAACTAAATCCTCAAACACTCTATCAAAAATAGTATTTGGCATAGTTACATCTAAATCAGTAAATCCTCTTTTTTCTATTACTTTTGAATAATAATTTCTTTCCTCTGTAGTTAATACATTTAAACCTCTTTTATTTAATATTTCTCTATCATTTATTTCTTTATTAATTAATGATCTAGCTTCTGATTTAGCTTCAGCTAATATATTTGCTTCTATTGCTTCAGCCATTCTCACCATTGCTTCCGATACTTTTGTTTCATCATTTTCTTTTAATGCTGTAGCTAATTGATTTCTTAATTCATCATTTTGTATTTTTGTATTATCTAAATTTTTAATTGTCATTTCTATACCTTCCTTCTTTTTTTATTAATTAAAAGCATTAAAAAAAGCTGAAATAAATTCAGCATTTCTTTTAAAAATTTCTTCTTCTTTATTTTCAGGTTCATTTTTATTTTCATCTTGTTTTCTAGCTTCAATTTCTTTATTTCTCATTTCTTTAATTGATTCGATTTGTGTTTTACTTCTTGCTGCGGCTATTGTTGTATCTGAGTATGCTGGAATTGGAGTAGCTGTAATTTCTAATAATTCTACTTCTGTTATATTTCTATAGAAATTATAATCATCATCCCAATTACATTCTTGATTAACTATGTTAAATCCAAAACTACACCCTTTAATAAGTCCTAATCTTACATTTTCTAAAAGGTCGTTTCCATCAACAGTATTTGGAACTTCTAAAGCAAATGCTAATCCAGTGTCATCTTGAGATAATGTTAAATTAGAATTTGTTCTTCCTACAACTTTATTCCAATCGTGATTAATAAGCATAAATTTATCATTTCCATCTGCTAAAGTTTTTGTGAAAGCTCCTGGTGAAATTTTTTCAAAAAATATATCTCCCCATCTATCATAAAGTTGAGTATAGTTTTCTCCAAAAACTGCTGCATAACCTGAAATAGTTCTATTTTCAATATCTGAATTTCTAATTTGTAGAGCCATTGTTCTCTGTTCCATCTATCTCTCCTCCTCCCATATCAACTATTGATTGATAATTTTTAGTAACATAATGTTTATTAGCCCACTCCTCATTTATAGGTTCTCTACCTAAAAGCTCTAAGTTATCATTTATTGTATTTACACCAGCTCTAAATAATACATCAGCTGCATTTGATAGAGTAGTTATATTAACATTAGCTATTTTACTAGTATCAATTTTTAAAAATGTACCTGCTAAAACATTATTTTTCTTATAATATTTTCTATTGATTTCATTTTTAATTATTTTAGCTATAGGATTTACTGTAAACATTAAAAAGTTATTTGTTTGATGTTCTGCATCAACAATATCTCCTTTAAAAACTCCTTTTGGAACATGTATTGCTATTGAAGCAAACTCAAAAATATCATCTATTATAGCTTTAATATCTCTAGATGTACTGCTTTGTTTTACTCCTGTTAACTTGCTTAAAGGTTCATATTTATATCCATTTTGTAGAGGTAAAACCGCATTATTAGAATTAAAAAACGTCTTAAAATCATTATTCATTAATTTATCAAATGCTTCTCTAATTGGTCCATTTAGTGGAACTGTACCATTTACATGAAGTATCCCCTTTTCTGCATTTAACCTAGAATATGCATCCATAGCAACGCCTAAAACATTACTATAGTCTTTATATAAACTATCTAATAAAGCTTTAATATTTCCATTATTCAACTTAAAATAAAAAACATCACTTTCTTGAAATGTATCTGTCAATGGATAACCTCTAACAACTACATTTGTATAAGTATCAGGATAAAAAACTTTTTCATTATGAGTAAAATAGTCTGCTACATAAAATCCTCCTTGCAGTTGAACTATTAAACATTCATTTGTATAAATTAAATTGGTTATAGCTTGACTCCAAAATTCACTTGCATTTTGATTAACATTAGGTTCTATATTAAAAGCATAATAACTATTTTCTTTTACTTTTTCTCCTGATCTATACGTATCAAATTCGCTCATGCATAAAGCATTTGTTATTAAAGAAATACAAGTTTGAATAGCAAACTCTTTATACAAAATACTTGCTTCAATTACTGGATTAGAAGTTGTACTAAAACCATCCATTTCTTTAAAAAATATATTTTGAAAAAAATTTCTAAGTCCCAAGTAATCACCCCCTTTCTAATAAGTTACACATCCAATATTATTTACTATTTCTGCTGCCTCATAATATAATTGTGGAATTTTTTCATCCTCTGTAAGAGCATGTAAAAAAGCAAAAAAGCCATCTGTTTTTCTCAACATAGGCTCTATCTTTTTATAACTTTTATTTTCTTTTTTATCTATATCCACATAAACATTATTTGTATACCAACGCATCATCATATCATCACCATAAATAATATTATGCTTTGCAAAAAGTTGTTCTATTAAAGGAGCTAACTTATTATGGGTAGCATAACCATTCCCTACATCTTCTAAAGGCAATCCAGCTTCATTAAATGCACTTTTTAATAAGGATTTTCTATATCTATCAGCTTTTATATTTAAAATATTATATGTACCCGATTTTTCTATAAACCAATCAACTATATATTTAGGTTCAATAGTCTCATCATTTATAATAGTACATAAACCTTTACTCTCAGCTAATTCGATATCAAATTTAAATTTTCTTCCCGGCATATTTAACGCCTTTCTACAAATAAAGCTATGATGTATCCAAATTCTTTTTTCGCCATACTTAAATAAAAGACCTACCCCTACAAAATCTTTTACACTTGCATAGTCAACTCCACCAATACAAGGAAATCCAACTAATTCAGGAATCTCTTGATTAGTAGCTTTTATTTCTTCCCAAGGTGCTACAGCTGTATAAGCTGCTTGTGCTGGTCTATTCATTCTTTTTGTCATAAATGTAATAGCAGTTTGGGGTTCTCTTTCCATTGAGTCATATTCTTCTTCCATTTCAAGCCTTAAATTTTTAAAATATTTAAGACTTGGATTAGCTTTATGCCAGTTCTTTTTATCGTGGACTTCTTCATCTGAATCTAAAGAGCATAAAAAAGGGTACATTCTACTTTTAGTATTCTCACCTTTTAATATTCCATCTGCTATTTCTAAATAATCATCAAGAACTCCACCTCTAACTTTTCCATTAGTAGTTATCATAAAAGTTCTTGAATGTTTTTTCTTTCCCAAAGCTGTTTTAAAAACATTTATATTTTCATAGTTTTCATACTCATGCATTTCATCAAAAATTATACATGCAGGTCTTAAACCATCTTTAGTTTTTGCATTAGAAGTCCTATATCTTATATAACTTCTAGTTTTTTTATAGACTATTTGCTCTTTAGTATAATAAAAAGCTTTTTTTAATTTTTTATCATCATCTATAGCCTCATAGACATCTTCAAAAGAAGTTTTTGCTTGATCCTCACAATTTGCAACAATGTCTACATTGTACTTTTGTATTCCATGAAAGTGAGTTGTTAAATACCATGCTAATCCTGATATAAATCCATTCTTTCCATTTCCTCTTCCCATCATTATTAAGAAAGATGTAAATACTAATGTATCATCATCATAATAACAATGAACTAAAGCAATTATATATTTTTCCCAATCTAATAATTTGAATTTAAAGTATTGCTCTATTTTAGTTATAGCTAACTCTATTTTTTCATGATCAATTATTATATTTGATTGTGATAATTTTCTTTCTACTAGCTCAAATGATTTTTTTACATTTTCACAAGCTAATATTTTTCCTTTTCTAACGCCCTCAATGTATTCATCAATATATTTATTAAATTTCAATGTCTTCATCATTATCCTTTAGAATAATTGGTTTTAAATTTAATTCATTTAGTATTTTTAACATTTGAGCATTTGTTTTTAAAAGTTCGGATATACTTTCATTTTTCTTATATCCACTTTGAACTTTTCCATTAGACCAAGGAACTGAAACACCACGTTTTTCTATATCTGCTATTAACTTATTTTTTATTTTCCATAAACTCATATAATCATTGAGCAAATCTTTATAATGGAGTTCAATAGAATTATTTTCTTTAAGTTCTTCAAGCTGATTTAAAAGTGAATCCTTAATCAAAATATAGTTTTTTTCTTCTATTTTCTTTTTAGTCCACTTACCTCTATTAGCCCATCCTTTTACAGTTGCCAAAGTTACTTTATGTTTCTCAGCAATCTCTTTATATTTCATACCTTTAACGTAATCTGTAAAAGCTAAATCTCTTTTTTCCATTCCCAACACACCTCCTTTTCTAAATATTTTTTTCATAGCCACCCCCCACTCATGTGAAAAAATCAATTTTTTTGTTTTGTCGGTACGAACCCGTCGACCGACAGGCTTTAGAATTTTCACCAAAAAATTTTTAGGGGGGGCTTCCTTTTCCCCTTACCATCTTTCTTCTATCTGTATTTTTTTATGATTAATACAATTAAATCCCTTATCATGTACTTTATTGTGGCATGTATTACATAAGCTTATAAGATTGTCATTATCAAATGCTAATAAAGGATTATATTTTAGTTCTTTTATATGATGTACACATTGAGCTTTACTATATAAACCTTTAGCTTTACAATGTTGACATTCATAATTATCTCTTTCTAATATTTCCTTACGCTTCATTTTCCATTTGTAAGTTTTATAAAATTTATTTATTTCAGGATCTCTTTTATATTTATCAAATTTAGATTTCATAATCATTTTATATAAAATATCACTCCTTTATTTTTTATAAAACAAAAGAACCTAGCTTATTAATAAGCTAAGTTCTTTTGCTAAATAAATAAATCTTTTAAAATTATAAGGTTGACTTTACAATGTAATCCATGCTGTGTATGTCGGAATATCTTACACTACATATTATAATACGTCTTTTAAGTAAAAACTTGCATTTGTTTGCAAAAGTTTGCACGATTTCAAGTTATATAAAATTTTCATCTAATACATTTATTAATTCATTTCTATTACGCTTAGTATATATAACTGTTGTTTTTATATCTTCATGACCTAAATAGGTTGCAATAACATCAAGACTTATTCCTTTGTCTGCAAGTCTTTTACCGAATAAATGTCTAAGTGCATGTGGATGTGCTTTATCTTTTCTTATTCTTGCTTTCTTTGCATACTTGAGAAGTATTTTATTTATACTTTGCCTTTTAAGTGCTCCTTTTCTTCCAGTAAATAATTTATTCCTGCTACTTTTAATTCTATAATTTTCTATATAATCTTTAAGTATTTCTTTTAATCTATATGATAAAAACACTTCTCTATATTTCCCCTTTTTACCTTTAACTAATATAACATCATCTTTAATAATATCAGTTGTTAGGCTTAAAGCTTCACTTACCCTTAATCCCGTATTTGCTAATAGTATTATTATTGCTCTATCCCTTTTATCTGTTACAACATCTAGCATTCTTCTATAATCTGATTCGCTAATAACATTTGATATATATAATTTTTTCTGTTGTTTCAAATATTTCATTGAATAATCTATATTTATAAATCTTAAAAATTTATTTATTACTGTTATTTTAAGGTTAATAGTTGAAGGTTTATAATTTTTATTTTCTAAGCTGCTTATATAAGATTTAAAATTCTTTTTTATATTTTTAGGATCTTCTAAATCTTCTCCAATATTATATAAATAATTAATAAAATCCTTTATTATACTTTCGTACTTTTGTACTGTCTTTATATCTAAATCGTTCTCTATTTCACTTTCAATAAATTTCCCTAATTTATCATTCATGTTTAAACCTCCTTATTGATAAAATATCATTTTAGGCTACACTACTATAGTATTTTGTAACTCTTTAAATTTATTATAAAACTATACTATTTCTTTTAATTTCATCTTTTTGCATCTATTTTCTTTATAATATATTTTTTCTCAATTAGGAATGTAATTTTTCAATTTCCAGTACTTAATTTCCAGTAAAAAATAATAAAAAAAATAGAGCCTTTATTTCTAAAAGCTCTATCTCTCAATTAATTTTCTATACTGACTTTTTATATAACTTTATAACATTTTCGAATGTGTCATCAAAAAAATCATCTTTCAAATTACAAAATTCTATTATTTGCTCTTTTTCTAAATCTATCTCCATCAATAAAGTTTTTTTGGTTATTATATTGTTATCTATTAATAAAGATATTACATCATTTAATAATCTAGGTTCTTCTGGAATAATTCTATCATCTAATGGCTCTTTCTTTCTCCATCTATTATAGCTTAATCTTTTTTGAAAATATGTATATCTATCTTCGGATATTAAATTAAAATCCTTACATTTTCTAATAATAGCTTGCATAGATATTTTCCACTTTTCTTTTAATATTATAAATGTTTCAAAATTTAATGGTTGGTCTTGAATTTCATTGATAAAAATATCACTTGGATATATGAATTCCGATGCAAAAAAGTCTGCATCTAATTCAATGCTTTTCTCATAGCATTCATCATCTTCTATTGTATTGTGTAATATTAAATGCCCTAATTCGTGAGCTAAATCAAACCTAGTCCTAACGGCTGATTCTTTATTAGAGCTAACAAATATAATATTTCTTCCATTTACTTTTTTTGAAAATCCATCAGTCTTTTCTTGATCAATTAATTGTTTATTAATTATAAATCCATTTTTTTGAAGAATATACATTAAGTTATCTATAGGTTCCATTCCAAGTCCCCAATACTCCCTAAGCTTTTTGCTTACTTCTATTATTCTTTCTCTATTATAATTATATATTTCATCTCCTAATATTTCTGAAAAATCTGGTAAATTTAATGCAGGAAAATCTATATATTTTTCAAAATATTCTAAAATCTCTTCTTCCATTATTCTAATTTTTTCCCTAAAAGCTGCCTTAGTTTTTGAAGGGATGCTTTTTGTTCTAAAAAATATTACTCCTTTATCATCTACTTTACATTTTTCTTTACTAAAAAAGCTCAAAGGAAAGCCTAATACATTTGATAAATTTGAAATAACATTAATACTTAAATTCATCTTATTAGATTCATAATTAGAAATAGCCTGTCTAGTTACTTGTAATTTTTCTGCTAATTGAGATTGTGATAGTCCTCTATAAACTCTAGCTTGTTTTATACGTTCTCCATTAATATTATTATTAAACATAAATTCCTCCTAATCAGATAATCACAACTCTTCCTAAACTTATTTTATCCTAAGTAATTTCTTTAAAGATTTACCTTTTATATTATCTTCTGAAACTATCTCTGGCTCTTTAGAAGTTATTTTTTCTTCTGAGTTGATTATATTTTTATTAACACTTATTTCTAGTAAAATTTCTTTAGTATTTTCATTTAAGAAAATAAATTTAACAAACTCCAAAATACCTGCATTTGATATATGATATACTATTACTCCATAATAATTATATACAAAATTATTACTCTCCTCGTCAAATATAGTATCAATGCTTATTTGTGGATTTAATTTTCTATTTAACTTGCTATATTTTTTAATATAATCAGAATTATTTTTTAAAATATCCTTTGAATCTTTCAAAGATTTTATAGTAAACATTATATCTTTTAAATATATAACCGGAATACCTTGACTTAAAAATACATCCACTTTAACTCCGATTTTATTAAATTCTTTACTATTACAAATCATATCTCCAATTTTTTTAGCACGATCCATTCCTTTAGATGATTTATAACTATCTATTGGCTTTTTATTCTTTTTTCTATCTGACTCAAATTCTTTATTTCCTTCTTTCAAGCATCTTACTATTTCATATTGAAATTTTTCATCACTTACTTCTTTAATTAAATTATTACGAATTTTTTCTAAATTTTCCTTATTATCTATCATATATTTCTCCTATACACTTTTTGTATATAATTATATGATTTTATATCATTTTTGTCAACTAAACTATAAATATAGTATATTTTTAGCTTAATTTAATATTGTAATATTATTCTCTAATTTTTATTTGTTATACACACTTATTAAATACTTTCCTTACCTTATATAAAATATTAAATATTTTTTATAATTTCAATTTCATTAATCGTATTTTTATACATAAAAGTTAATTGCCAAGACTTAACTTCTTTTAATATAGTTTTAATCTTTCTACTTATAGTAGATTCAGACATATGTGTTTCTATTGCTATAGCTCTATTTGATTTACCATATTTATATTTAAGTTCTATAAGATTAATGTAATCTAATTTTAGAGAATATAAATTTCTTCTTATTTTAAAAGAATCTTCTTCTATTGAGTTTATTATATCTCTAATTCTTTCTATCTCTTTATTCTTTTCTATTTTTTTATTTTCTAATCTAAGGATTAACTTCATTAACTCTTTTTCTGCATTAGATTCTCCACTATTACTACTCTGAACCCTTTCACTAAAGGAACTAGATCCATAAGTTACTGGAATATTAAAATCACACTCTTTAATTCTTTTTTCTATGTTATTTATATCTCTGCTTAATCTTTCTATTTCTTTTTCATATGAACTTATTATTCTATCTTTCTTATAAAAGTTTTCTAACTTTTTTTCTAACTTCTCAACTTCATATTTTTTCATTTATTTCACCTACTTCATTAAAAGTTTTATTTTACTATCATCTATATACCCTTCTTTTTTATATTTTCTTAAAACTCTTAACATAGTTGAGTTTGCTAATTTCAAAGTATTACTTAATTGATTCATAGAAGCAGCTTTATTAAACTGTTTTATAACATAATTTCTAATTTCTTCTTCATTCCAATCTACTCTATAATTATCAGTTAATCCTAGTGAAACTCTAATACTATAAATATTCGTTTCACTTGTATTAAACTCTTTAGCAATTTCCTTATCAGTTTTATTCTTATAATACATTTTTGATAATTTATAATATTCTTCTTCTGTCCACTTTTTTCTCATTTTCTAACTCCACTTTGTTTTTTTCTTTATAGTCTCAAAATTTTCTGATTGATGGTATTGAGCTTGTTTTTCAATATATTTTTACTTAAAATATCATTCAATGTTACTATATCCATAATTTTCAATTCTCCTTTACTTAATATTTGCTACCTTATTTAAATCAACACTTGTCTTGCACGAAACTTGTCTAGTTAATCCATATTTATTTAGAAATATCTGATCTGTATATGCTGCAAAACTTAAAATATTATTATTAAGTGTAATTTCTATATTATTCTCTTTTGCTTGTTGTATTAGCTCATTAATTTTCTTTTTATAATAAATTGGATCATCTTTTCTTAAATTCATTTTTTATATCCTTCCTTATAATTTTAAAATCTATTAAATAGTCACCTTCTCATTTTCTAAATCTAATATATATTTTAAATTTAGAATTTTCCTTCTACTCTTCACAGCATATTCTGTTCTTTGAAGCTCTTTTGCAATTTCTTTAGTTGATAATCCTTTTCTAACCATATTAATTAATAAAATATCTTGATAATTAGTCCATTTTTTATATTTATTAGGCTTGTTATATTTATTCTGATTATTTCTTATTTCTTTTACCCATTGAGGCTCATTAGGAATTATATTTTTTTCAATTTTATAAAATTTTATAAGAGCCTTATGTTCTTTAGCAAACTTCCAAAAGTCCTCAATTTTTATTAAATTTAATCTTCCTGATTTTCTATATTTCAATCCTTTTTTCAGATAGTAATTAATCATTTTATTATCAACACCTATTGCTCTTGCTAAATCTGCCCCTGTATAAAGCCCAACATATTCAGATTTACTCCCAAAAAGTCTTTGCCCTTTTACCTTTACTGAATTTTCTGTTCTATCTAGTTTTTTTGCTATATTACTTATAGAACTTCTTCCCCACATTTTACCCAGTATTTCAATTTCTTCTTCGTTCCAATATTTATTTTTCATAAAACCACCTTTATCATTTGAATATCATATGAGAATACTTATTTATAAAGTACCCTCATATTAAGTTTTATTTATGTTATTTAATTAACTTTCATAGCTGTTAGTTCTAATACTTTAATTCAGCTCCTTTATATCAATTATTATCTACCTGTATCAAAACTGGATTCTTCCAATCGGTAACATAATCCCAACATAAACAACCATTCTTATCTTTAATAATTGGATTGTATTTAGAATCTAATATGATACAATCTTCTGCATACTCATATTTTCCTATCCACCAACCGCTCTCAATTTTTGCCCCTTTAGTTCTTTGAAATCTTATTTTTTTTATAAACATTTAATTCATCTCCTCTATAACTTTAATAATCTTCACCTAAATAAGTATCATAATCGTCAGGATCCATTCCTTTATCTAAAATTACTTTTGCTCCAGCCGAATATATTTTAAATATCATTTCATTTAATCCATATAAACTACCTATTTTTATATTTTTAGTAATATCAATATCTCCTAAGTTAGTAGAATATATCTTACCTTCTTTATCTATAGCTATTTCGTAATCACATGAATATTTGCTTTTATCAGATTCTAAATCTAAATATATACGCTTATATCCATCTTCATCTCCATTTATGATTAATGTTAAATAGTCATCTTCTGCATACTCATATTTTTCTTTATAATCATCTGCTTTTAATTGCTCTATTATTTCTGACAATGTATATTCTTCTTTTACATCCATAAGCATTTTATCTATACACTCATTCAATTTATTTATTCCTTGAATTTCAATCATTTCTTTTACTTTTTTATTTACAGCTTGTACAACTAATGTGTTATATTGAGGGATATTTAAATCATCTAAATTTATATTTATATTTTCTTTTATATAATTTTCAATACCATCTCTTACTGGTCCTCTCCAAGTAAATACCTCTGAGATAACACTCTCTAAACATTTCTTTAAATTATCTTCTATTATCTTTTCTACAAAACCGTTCTTTTCTATTTCTATCATCTTTTCATTTATAATTTTATTTAAATCTATCATTTTAATTTTCTCCTTCTTATTTCCTTCTTATTTCTCTATAATGTTAGTAATATATTTAATAACTAAATTTACTGTTCCGTCACCATTTCTTACTACTTCAAATTTTGATGAATCTTTATATTCTTCATCATCTACATAAATATCTATTGAATTATCTATTTTTAATCTTGTTCTTTTAAGCTTTTTATTTGCCCAAGCTGTATCTACAGTTATTTTTTCTGGCACTGCTTGTGTCATAAACATTTTATAATTTTGAGCTTCATCAGGACTTAAAACTTCATCTGCAAAATTATTTATATCTATCGTTTCATCTTCACGTAATCTTTCTTTAACAGCATTACGAACTTTCATAGACTTATAAGGTTCTTCATAAAAGTTTTCTCTTATCCATTCTTCTGTAGCATTTACAAAACTCTTTGTCATATCCCTTTCATTTTCAACTATATTACATCCTAAAAAGTTATTTATAAAATAATTATATATATACTCATCATCCAAATTTTTTCTTATTTGTTTATCAAGTATCATAAGATTAAAATGATCATCTCTAATAGGTTTTATAAATGCAGCTTTATTTATTTTTTGTCCACTTCCTGGTAGTCCTGATGATAAAGGAACAATATCTATTCCTAGCTTTTCATTAATAAATTCAATATTATGCGTAAAATTTTTAACATAGTCTAATTTAAGTATCGCTATCATAGGTCCTTTATCTGTAACTATAGAAGCTACTATTAGGTCGCATGATGGTATATTAGTATTTCCATTCATTATTGAAAATAACTGTTTCGCAATTTCTTTAGAAAGATTTATAAGGTCATGATCTATTCCATTTAAATAATCTTTACATACTTCTTTAACTATACTTTTTTCATCGTTAAATACAGCATATTTTAAATTTTCATCCTTTAAACATTTCTCTATATGCTTAAAAATAAATTTATACCTGTCTTCTGTTAAATCTAATGAATATTCATTAAGTACTGGCTCATCACTATTATTATCTAATACATGAATAACAGCCTCATTTATATTAATATCATTTATATATTCCATGTTAATCAACTCCTTAAATATTTTTTCTTATGCTCTTTCTTTTTCTTCTAATTTTTCTATAAAAGTAATTATCTTAAGTGCTATACTAAGCCCTATTATCGTTATTAATACCATTTTTGCTATAGTCCATAACATTATTTATCTGCTCCTTTTAAAAGTTATAATCTTCTTCTATGACTTCATTAGCGTCCTTTAAAAAGCTGTCTTTAGTATCTTCAAAAGTTTTAATGCCTTTTTTTACATTTAATTTTCCTTCTTTAGTTTTAGTTCTTAGAATACCTTTTGCATATAAATAGTTTTTCCCTTTTTTAGATGCAATTTCTAAAGCATTTCTGACTTCTAATTCTCCAAATTCCTTAATATCTTTTTCTAAAGCATTAATTACATAATCGCTTAGAGTAAAACCTAGTTCATTAACAACATAATTATAAAATTCATCTGATAAAGATGACGACAATTGTTCTTTATTTTTTATCTTTATCTCTCTCTCTAGTTTTATCTCTTTCTTTATATCTTTCTCTCTCTCTATCTCTGGTGTACATTCGTCGTACATTTGTACACCATTATCATTTTTTTGTTCTAGATACAATTTTTCTTTATTTTTTTCATCTTTTATTCTTTTTCTATAAGCTTTTATCCTATCTGCTTCAGTGCTGCTTTTCCCTATATACGCTTGAATATCTAACATATATATTGCTCCGCTATCTAAAACTTCAATTAAACCTAGTTGTTGAAATATTACTAAAGCCTTTTCGACAACCGAATTTGAATGTCCAGTTATTGTAGCAATCATCTTGTCATCATATGGAATATGCTCTTTAAACATTAACCTACCTTCATTTTTTAATGATTTTAAATACATTTTCATTAAAATATCAGAGAATAAATATCCTTCATTCATAGCTTGTAATAATTTAATTTCTTCACTATCATAAAAATCTTCTTTAATTATCATATAATAATATTTTCTATTATCCGACATTGAAATATCTCCCTTTCTATTTACATATGAACTAAAATAATCTATACTCATATTAGGAATTAATTTAATTAATCCCTAAATACAGGTATTTTGATGTCACTTGCTTATTTATTAAGCAGGTGATTATTTATTTTTGTTTTTATTTCAAGCTTAGTTTCAGCAATTATTTTCTCTCTATATAGTTTTAATATTTTGAATGCTTTATCCTCACTTTGTTTATCTAATACTTGCATTAGCTCTTTAATTTCTATATCTCCCTTAGCATCACTTTCTAGCTTCTCCTTTAAAAATTCTGTAAAATTAGAAGCTTTGCACTTTCCTCCTGCTATTAATTCTTTATTTCCTAATCTAACTATTCTTTTGTTCATTTAATTTACTCCTTTAAATTTATTAACAGTTTATCTACATGTTATCAACAAGTTTGTCCACAAATTGTGTATTATTAAAATCTTATAGATTCCTTATATATCTTATCTTCAAATTTATCGTATAAAATCATTCCTTCACCATTCCAACCAGCAAATAAAAATCTTTTCTTAACTCCATTTATTCCTAGTTGCTTACTTACAGCTTCTGCTTCTTTTCTTTTTAATTTTCTTGGCTTCTTTTTCATTTTTAAATTACCCTTCTTTTCTTATATAATTAAATATTATGATTCTTTACTTTTGGATTAAATTATTTATTAATTATTTATAACCCCAAATTCTTCAATCAAATTCATATTTTTTAGCCCAATAACATACATTTCTCTTATCATTGTTTTCAACTTAATTATTTCTTTATTTTTCAATTTAAGTTCTCTCTCATATTTATTTTTAAGTCTTTGAACTTCGGGAGAACATCCGTATTTAAAATCCATTTTCCCAAATGACATAATATAATCCGGATCAAATAAACATGAATTGCTAGGTGTATTAGGACAACTTTTTATTTCTCCATTCATTACCCATTTATCAATTGTAGAAATATTTTTATTAAAATATTTAGCAACATCTTTTTTCGTCCATAATGGGATTATCTCTTTTTCCATATTCTCACTCCTTAATCTAATGATTTGAATTTAATTTGCTTATTAGCTAAATCTATTTCTTCTTGTAAATAAAATGGGGCTTCATACGTATATGCTAGTTCTATTGCTTTAGATAAATTTTTTCTTTTTATTGCTTTGTATTTTTTTACGTTGAATTGATCTTTGATATATTTCCATACATTTTTAAACACTCTAGCACTTAAACTTTTATCTTTGTATGCTGGACATCCATATCCGCCTAATGCTTTTGTCCCTACAGCTTTAACTACTGCTTGAAGTTCTTCAGGTTCACTACCTAACAACGGTAATTCTCCTTTAAATTCTTCAAAATCATTTCTTACTTCTTGTACTTCACCTTTAACTTCTTTTAATGCTTTAACTTGAAGCTCTAATAAATCTAAACTTGATTGAGGCTGAATAGCTTGTCCACTTTTTAATTTATTTTCACATTCTATGAAGTAATTTCTATATTCATGAGATTTATTAGTTCTTGCCATCATTGCTATATGCTTAGCAAATTCTAAAGTTATTGCAAAATCCATTGTTTCGTTACCTTCCTCTTTATGAGGAACCCCTAGCCAATCAATATTTTCCTTAAAAAAGTCATTATTTTGTATATTTATTGGATACCATCTTGACCAATTTTTCTTCCTTAACCCTAATCCTAGATATAATTCCTTTGCACTTACTATTTGATTTCCTTCTTCATTTACTTTTACATTAATTAAATTATTATTCATTTCCTTTCCTCCTCATATAAATACTCGCTAAATCAATATTTAATTTATCTGAATATCTTTTTAAAATCTTAGAACTTATTTTTCTTCCTGTTAAATGATGCGATAGTGTTCCTCTAGGCACATCTAAATATTCAGCAAACTCTCTTTGCGTCATTCCCCTCTTTAACATCTCGTACTCTAATATTCTTTTTATATCCATCTATCTCACCTTTCAATATTTTCTTCTGTTTATCTAAAAGTTCTTTTATTAATATATTCATCATTGCACCTCCTTTGCACAATCACATTGTACATTTAAGCGCATTTAAGCGCAAATTTAATTTTATTTATTTTTTTAATATTTTAACCATTTTATTCTTTTTTACTAATTTTTTCTTCTATTTTCTTCAATAACCATATTTTATTTTTGTGCTTTATTGTGCTATCATGTACATTGTATTTATAATTTGTAATAAGGAGGTGATATATTGAATCTCTCAAATTTCTTAAAAGAAGCTCGTAAAAAAGAACATTTAACTCAAGAAGAATTTGCTAAAAAAATAAACATTACAAGAGGAACTCTTTCCCATTTAGAACGCGGAAGACCTCCTAGTTTAGAAACATCTAAAAAGTTAGAAGAATATTTTAAATCTCCTATATCAAGTATCATAGGAGATGATAAAATAAAACACTTATCAAGTCTAGAAACAACGAATATGTTAATAGATTTGCTTATTAATAATGGTGAAATAGCTGAAGATTATATAAGTGATTATGCTAAAAAAAGTATTTGGGATAATATACAAATCGAAATAGCACTTAAATTAAAACAAAAAAAAAGATAAGAGAAATTATTTTCTCTTATCTACTTTTTCATAAATTTTAGTTTGTTTATTTTTAAATATTTCATTTTGTTTATTTAACAGCTTTTTTATAATATAATTCACAAATAAAACCTTCTTCCACCTCTAATAAACTGAACTTCTTATTTTTTTAATGTTATTCTACTATTTTTATATAATTAGAACAAATATCTTAAATTAATACTTTAATATTTCATTATTAATTTCAACTTCAAAATCTTACTAACCAAAATTCATAAAATCACATATATTTTATCAAAACTTAATACCAATTCACATTTTCATGAAAATGTCAAGTTAGTTTTTGAGTAAATCCATGTAAAATAGAATTAACATGTATATATATTAAATTTAATATATATATACATATTATTTGTTTATTTTATATTAAATTAGTTTTAAAATATAAATTTAATAAATTTGAAAGGAGAAATGTAAATGGACTATAACATTACTTATCGTGAAAAAGACAAAGGAATTCAGGTTATTATTTCGTATAAGGATAATCGTGGTAAATGGAAACAAAAATCAAAACAAGGATTTCCTAATAATAGAGAAGGTAAAAAGAAAGCTAAACTTGAAGCTGATAAAATGCTTCAAGAATTAAAAAATACTATCGCTAATTCAACTTATAATGAATTTAAAAATATTACCCTAGGTGAATTTATAGATTTACACTTAGACCATTTAAAAATACATTTAGAAGCAAATACTATTATTTCATATAAAACTTCTTTAAAACATTTTGAAAGTATTTATGATTTAGAGTTAGCTAAAGTAAGATCCATAGATATACAAAAATGTATTGATAATCTGGTAGAACAAAAATATAAATACGGCACTATAAAGTGCTATGTTCAAAAACTTAAAGCAATCTTTAATAGTGCAATAAATAAATATGAGATACCTATTAAAAATCCTACTACTAAATTAACTATAGAAAAAGAAAAACAAGCCTCAACTAAAAAAGCACTTACTGATACTGAACTAAATCAACTTCTTCAACAGATCAACCATGAAAAATATTATTTAATTGTTTTATTAGCTTCTAAATGTGGACTTAGAATAGGAGAAATTTTAGGATTGACTTGGAGTGATATAGACTTTCAAAACGCTACACTTTCAGTTAATAAGCAATGGAAACTCTTAAAAAATAATACTTATGGTTTTGGTGAACTTAAAAGTAAAAATTCTAATAGAATTATACCATTAACTACAAGTATGATTAAAGAATTAAAATATATAAAAGCTAATAGTGTATATAGTATAGACGGCAGATTAGTTCCAGTTAAAAATACTGCAAGTACAACAGTCTGCGTTAATCAATATTTGAAAAAATTTAATTATAATATCTCAATACATGAATTAAGACATACATTTGCTACAAACTTAATTGCTAATGGGGTTGATTTCAAAACTGCTGCTCAACTATTAGGTCATGATGTAGAAGAAACTATGAGAACATATTCTCATGTAACAGAGGACATGCTTAAAAAAGCAACTCAAATTATGGAGAATATTTTTTGACGAATTTTTGACGTTTCAATTTGAAACGTTGATTTTTAAAGGTTTAAAGGGTATAAACATTATTTCCTAATAAAATAATAAGTATTATAGAGTTTAATTTCCCAATTTCAATTTTATTTCTTTTTTCATATATATCTATTGGTATAAAGTTTTTATATTCTCTCAAATATTTCATTTAAAATTAACACATTCCTTTCCATCTTTTAATAAAAATTTAGCTTCTTTATATTCATTTTCATCACTAATTCCATCAAAATGGATCATTCCATCCTTTACATTTATATAAAAATATTTCTTCATAAACTTAACTTTATATTTAAAAGACTTATCTCTCTTTAATTTTAAAATGCTATTTCTTATACTAAAATATATTGGTTCTATTTCTGAATTAATAAAATTATTTAATATATCTTTTATTATTTTATTTCCTTTTATTGCATAAATAAGTGTTCTCTCTTTCTTCTTTTCAATTTCATAATGAATTAAATAATCTTCTTTTTGTACATCTACTAAAATTTCAGATTCTATTAAACTCTTTATTTCTTTCTCATTTATACTATCTATAATTTTAAAGAATATATTTTCGTTTAAAATTATTATTTTTAACTTAGATTTTGTTTTTATTAGTTTACATAATTTATCATATGTAATTTTTTCTCTATTATATATAATGTCATTATTATCTATTATCAAAGTTATTTTTTTCATTGAAATCTCCTTTTAGGTATAAGAATTAATTTTTCACTATCAAATTCGCAATTAGATTTATTGCAAGTACATAAATTCTCCTTTTTATAGTAAATATCAAATTCTTCTTGTTTGTTGTTTCCTAAATTTTTAAATCTTATTAGTCCACTTTTATTTTCTAACAATTTAAATTTCAAATTTCCAATAGCATATTTATCTTTTAAAATTTTATTTATATTAGAGTTTTCAAAACTTATTTCTTTATTAAACTCTAGTTTATCAATTTTATTTATATAATCTTGAACAACCTTTAAAATATAATATCTTTTTTCTTCTAATTCTATAGCACTTTTACTTACTATAATATTAGAATTTTTCTTTATATCTAAATTCATTATCTTATAAATACTACTAAAAAATAGTACTGCCATACTTAAAAATAATACTGCTAAAATCGATATGTTTCCTTTATTTTTATATGCAGACATATCTCTCTATACCTCCAGCTTTTATAAATAAATATAATAAGTTATACTTTTTTATAATCTTAAAATCATCTATATTATCCATAATTAAAGAGCTATATGTTTTTAAATTGCCATTTTCTCTTCTATAATATTTTAAAAATAATTTTCCTTCAAAAAAATATATTTCATCCTTTAATGGACTTTTAGCACTATCATCTTTTTTAAATATTATTAATTTATTTTGATTTTCTTCAAAATATAAATTACTATATCCATTTAAATAATCTTTTATATTATATATTCCACTTTCAATTGAGTTAATTTTCATTGAATTGCTATAAATTGATTTTGTTTCTATTGAAGTAGATATTATACACTTAGTTAAAATACAAAATAATAATGTAGTTAATCCTAAATATATACTAGTTTCCAGAAGAGTATATCCCTTGCAATTCCATCCATTTCTCTTTTCCGAAATTTTTTTCAAATTTTTCCTCCTCTAACTTTATTAAAAATTCTATACTTGCATCATTACTTTTTATCTTTTTTAAACTTATATCTCCTGATTCTTCATTTAATAAATCAATAATATTAGAATTTATTATTTTATTTTCATTTAATTCTTTTAAATCTAAATAAAGCTCATTTGAATATTTAAATTTATTACTTATACTACATAAGCTTGTATTATATTTTATTTCTTTTTCTAAAATTTCAATTATATTTGCTTTTTCATATCTTTTTTCTTCCGCTCTTTGAATTGAATAATAATTTAAAATAGATTTTCCTACTAAAGATAAAGCTATTATAGTTATACTTATAGCTATTAAACTTTCTACTAAAACACTACCATTTCTCTTGTTTTCCATTTATATATACCCTCATTGTATTTATTCCAACACTTATTGTTATTTTATAAATACTCTCTGTTTCTATTCCTTTCCACTCTATACTTGTAGAATTTAATTCACCTTTAGAATTTATTTTTAATGAAGCTTCTTTTAAAAATATTATCTTGTCTGGGATCTCTAAACTTTGTACAATTTCTTTTCCGTTTTTATCAATCATTCTAAATGTTAATGACTTTATTTCTTTATCATTTATTATTTCTCCTGGCTTTTCTTCAGATATACATGTTTTTCTACTATAATTTATAAATGAATACATATTATTTAAAAATTCTTTTTCCATGACCAATGTTTCATAATCTTTATAATATCTGTAGGAAACACTTCCAATGCTCAATATTAAACAGATTATAAATAATGATACTCCAACCTCTAATAAAGTAACGCCTTTCTTCTTTTTATTCATTTTGTTACTCCATAAATGCTATCCATGACAGGAATAAAAAATGTTCCTATAAATAAAATTAACATTAAACCTAATGTACAAATTAAAATTGGCTGCACTAAAGAAGAAATCCATTTAACTAACTGCTCATTTTTTTCTTCTAAATTCTTTACTACTGCATTTAGTCTTATATCCAAACTTCCACTTTCTTCTCCAATTTTTATCATAGCTAAAGAATATCGGCCTATTTTATCTAATTCTTCTAATGATTCACTTATTGTTTTTCCACTCATTATTGATTTTTTTATTTTAATTAACTCTTCTTTATTTTTTATTTCTTTTGAGTTTATATAAAAATCGATTCCTTTTACTAAATTAACACCACTCTCTATAAATAAATTTAATATAAGTACTATTTCATATTCTTCTCTAAAATTTAACCTCTTTATTTTTTTAAATAATAATGTCTTTATTTCATTCCACTTAAGTGCAAAAAATACAATTGGAAATACAATAAAAAAATTTATTATACTTAATAATCCTAAAATTTTGTTTTCATTTAAAAAATTTGAAAAATTTATTATTCCTTTTATAAACAAATTTAACTCAGTTTTTCCTTCTAAAAGTTCCTTAAAGCTTGGAATTATAAAATATAGAATCATAAGAGAAAATAAAATCAAAAATATAAATATTAATGATGGATAAATACAACTTATAATAGTTCCTTTCCTATATTCATATTTACTTTTATAGTATTTACTAAGACCATTTAAAACTTCCGATAATTTACCTGTTTTTTCTGCGATTTTTATCATATTTATAAAGAATTCAGGATATAACTCTTTAAATTTATTAAAGCTTTGCCATATACTATTTCCTTTTTCTATTTCTTTTTTTATACATAAAAGACTTTCTTTATATCTTTTTTTTAATGGTAAATCTAACATTAACTCAAAAGCTAAAACTATATTTATACCATCTTTGTAAAGCTTACTTAAATTTTCACTTATTAATGTTATATTTTCATAAGATCTTATATTGATCATTATAGTCCTCCTCTTCTTCTATAAAATCTATATAATCTATATAAGTTATATCTCCATTTATTAAATGTTTGTAAGCCATTTCTTTCATCTTATTATTAGAAAGCATATTCCTATCTTTTTGTAATTCTTCTATTGAAAAAGTTTTATCAAGTTTATATATTTGAGATAATAATATTCTTCCTTTATAGCCTGTATAACTGCATTTAGTGCATCCTACTCTTTTAAAGCATTTTAAATTTTCTCCGTTAAAATTTATTGTTTCTTCCTGTTTACAATCATCACAAAGCTTTTTTATTAATCTTTGTGATATAATTCCTACTAATGCTTCTCTTAAAAATTTTTCATCTATGCCAAGATCTTTTAATCTAAAAAACACTTCTCTCCCTGAAATTGAATGCAGAGTTGAATAAACTTTATGTCCTGTTATAGATGCTCTAATAGCCATTTTAGCTGTTTCACTATCTCTTATTTCACCTATCATAACTATATCTGGGTCCTGTCTTAAAACTGACCTTAATGCATTTGAAAAATCTAAATTTACTTTCCTATTAAGTTGAATTTGATTTATTCCATCTATAGAAACTTCCACAGGATCCTCAATACTGGTTATATTTATTCCATCATCTTTAGAACTTTCTAAAATTGAATATAAAGAAGTAGATTTTCCAGAACCAGTTGGCCCATTTATAATAACCAATCCTTCTTTTTTTCTTACTATTCTTATCAAATCTCTTCTTTGTTCTTCTATATTGGTTAAATCTCTAAAATCTAATTTTATTAATCCTTCTCTTAATATTCTAATTACTAATTTTTCTCCATTTATAGTTTTTATTATAGAAACTCTTAAATTATATTCATTATTATTTAGCTTAAATTTCATTTTCCCATCTTGTGGTTTTCTTTTTTCTGTTATATCTAAATTACTATTGTTCTTTATTCTAGATATAACCTTTTCATAAATTTCATAAGATATTTTATATCTTTTTACTAATAATCCATCTATTCTAAATCTTATATTAACTCCACCTCTGCTAGGTTCAAAATGTATATCACTTGCTCTATCATTTATAGCTTCTTCAATTATTATATTTTCTACATTTTCATTTAGTTCTAAAAATATCATGTGCTTTAATTTTAAAAATTCATCTTCATTTATTTCTAAAATTTTTATTGGAAGTCCATATATAAGATTTAACCTATCTATATAATTATTTTTGGAATTATCACAAATTATATAAACAAAATCTTCTTTATTTATTGGGATTAAATCTAATTCAAAGCATTTATTTAAAGATAATTTTTCTATATATTTAAAGTCTATTTCATCTATTAAATTTTTCATATGCATCACCTCATTTAAATCCTTGTCATTTTTACCATTTTTATACATTTAAGTATATAAAAAAGAATATCATTTCTGATATTCTTTTAATTTATTTTTATAAAATTATATTTTCCACTATTTTCAGTTAAAAGGTTTATCCCATTATCTTTACTATAGCTATATACATCTAAATTTTTTTCTCCTGTATTTGATCCCATAAATAAAATTTCTCCACTTTTATTTATGCTTAATCCAGATTTCATTTCTATTTTTTCAGGGAAATCATAAACTACTCTATCTAATTCTCCATCACTTAAAATATATAAAGAATTTTTATCATTCTTTGTAGACCCTAAAATATAATAGTTGTTTTCACTTTTCAAAACATCACTTAATAAATCTATATTACTACTTAAAGTCTCTACACTTTTATCTTTTAATTTTAAGCTTTTCAATAATTTCTCATCTTCATTAACTCTTTGTAGAAATATTATTTCATCTTTATAAGATTTAAAAAATTCTAAATATCCACTGTCTATTTTATATATAAGCTCTTCTTTTCCAGTTTCTAAATTATAACTAAAAATTCCATTTTCTTTTTTTTCTGATATCCCATAATATATTAAAGTATTTTCTCCTATAAAATCAAAGAATTTTCCTGATATTGAGACTTTTGAATTTATATTTACCTGTTTATTATCTTCTATATTTAATACTTTTAATGTGTATATATTATCATAAACCATATAACCTAAATATTTTCCATCATCAGATAAATGTAAATTTTCGTAATTATTTTCTTCTAACTTTTTTTCTTTTCCTTTAGAATAAAAGTAATGCCTATTATTCCTTATAAAAATATAATTTCCTGATTTCTTGTTATATTCCACTATAGGATCATCATTTTGCACTTTTTTATAGCCCGTTTCTGTTAAATTTAAATTTGATATACCTGATCCTTTTTCTTCTATTAATGAACCCAATTCTATATCTATAATATTAGTTTTAGGACTTAATGTATCATCTACCTTACCACATGAATATAAAAAAGCTATCAGTATAAAACTAGTTATTAAAAATATCCCCTTCTTTTTTATTCTCATCTTTTATCCCTTTTACAAATTATAATATTTCACCTTCACAAATATATTCTCCTGGGCCTGTCATATAAATTCCCTCTTCTTCTAAATCTATATTAAGCTTACCTCCTGGAAGTGTTACCTCTACATTTTTATAAACATGTCCCAATCTATTTAAAATTGCTACACTTGCACATGCTCCTGTTCCACAAGCTAAAGTTTCTCCTGCTCCACGTTCCCAAGTTCTTACTATTATATGTTCTTTATCTATTATCTTTATAAAGTTAATATTTGAACCTTCTTTAAATATTTCTAATTTTTCTATATTCTTACCAAAATTAGTTTTAAATTTATCTTCATTATCTATTATTACTGTATGTGGTACTCCAACTAAAGCAGTATTTAATAATACTTCATTTCCACAAACATCAACTTTAAAGTTTATTATTTCTTCTAATCCTTCTTTTAATGGAATATCTGAAGCTTTATAAGATTCTTTTCCCATAAACACTCTAACTCCAGTAACTTCTTCACCTTTTAAATTTAATTTTATATCTTTTCTTCCATCACCAGTTTCTACTGAAAATTCCTTTCCTTTTACAAAACCTTTATCATATACATATCTACTAAAACATCTTATTGCATTTCCGCACATATTTGGCTTAGAACCATCACTATTTATAATAGTCATTTGTATATCACAATTTTTTGAACTTCTAACTAATACTAATCCATCTGCTCCTATTCCAAAATGTCTATCACAAACCTTTATTGCAATTTCACTTTCTTTTTCTACTAATTTATTTTCTAAATCTTCTACAAAGATAAAATCATTACCTATTCCATGCATTTTAACAAATTTCATGTTTTATTCCCCTCCGCTTATTTTATTGATAAATCTAATCATCTAATGTTATACTATCCTTAAACAATCTTAGAAAGAAGGAAATATAAATGGCACTAGATGGTATATTTTTAAATAGTTTAATAGATAACTTAAAAGAATATTTAATAAATGGTAAAATTGATAAAATAAATCAGCCTGAAAAAGATGAAATTATATTAACAATTAGAAATAATAGAAAAAACCATAAACTATTAATTTCTGCTTCTCCTAGATTTTCTAGAATGCATCTAACAAACATTCCAAAAGAAAATCCACTTAAAGCCCCATTATTTACTATGGTTTTAAGAAAATACCTTTTAGGAGGTACAATCCTGGATGTAGTCCAAATAAATGGAGATAGATTAATTGAAATTAAAATATCTGCAAATGATGAACTTGGCTTTAACAGTAAATACTCTCTTATTATCGAAATAATGGGTAGACATTCCAATATTTCTCTTGTACGTGAAAGAGATAATAAAGTTATGGAATGTATAAAACACATTACTCCTGATATAAATACTTTTAGAGTTTTATATCCTGGTACAGAATATGTTTATCCACCAAAATCAACTAAATTAAATCCATATAATTTTACTTTAGAGGAATTTAAACCTTTTGTAAATACTTTAGAAGAATTAAACGAAAACTTTTTTTCAAATACTTTCATAGGTATAAGCAAACCCCTATCTAAAGAATTATATTTAGAAAATGAAGAAAATTTATCTTCAATAAATGATGATTCAAAATTATATGATTTATTGAAAAATCTGTTCCAAAATTTAAAGGAAAATGTTTCATTTAATATATTTATAGATGAGAATGGTAATTTTAAAGATTTTCATTGCTTTAAATTTAAAAAAGAATTTAGCAATTTTATAACTTATGATTCTCCATCTGAATTAATAGAAGATTATTTCTTTAAAAAAGATAAACAAGATAGACTTCATAACAAATCAAATGATCTTCAAAGATTTTTAAATACTAATATTGATAGATGTAAAAAGAAAGATAAGATTTTAAATAAAACTATTGAAGATTGTGCTCAAAAAGAAAAATTTAAAGTTTATGGTGATTTATTAACTTCCTATATATATTCTATAAAAGAAGGAGAAAAATCAATAACCCTTCAAAATTTTTATAGCGTAAATTTAGAAAATATTACTATACCTTTAAATGAAAATAAATCTGCTTCACAAAATGTTCAGCTATATTATAAAAAATACAATAAAATGAAAAAAGCTGAAGAAGAAGCTTTTATTCAACTTGAGAAAAATGAGCATGAATTAGAATATTTAAATTCAGTTTTAACAAACCTTTTAAATATAGAGGATTATGGAGAAATTGATGAAATAAAAGAGGAACTTATGGAGACAGGTTATTTGAAATTTAAAAAACTAAAAAAATCAAATCATAAAAAATCAAAACCTCTTCACTTTGTTTCTTCTGACGGCATAGATATTTATGTTGGAAAAAATAATATACAAAATGATTATTTAAGTTTAAAATTTGCTAAAAAGAATTACTTATGGCTTCATACTAAAGATATTCCAGGTTCTCATGTTATTGTCTGTACTGATGAATTAATAGATAATACTATTGAAGAAGCATCTGTTATTGCAGCTTATTATAGCAAAGCTAAATTTTCTTCAAAAGTTCCTGTAGATTATACTTTTGTTAAAAATCTTAAAAAACCTGCTAATGGAAAGCCAGGAATGGTAATTTATCATACTAACTGGACTCTTTATACAGAGCCAAAAGATTTTCCTAACTTAAATATTAAACAGCTATAATAAATAAAAAAAACGGATTTTTTAAATCCGTTTTTTTATCATTAATCGTTAATTTCTTATCCAATTAAACACTGAACTACTGTATCACCAGCATTTTTTATTTTATCATTATCAAAATATTGATAATAATAACATTTTAATTTACCGTTATAAAGTTTTCTATTTTTTGTTTCTTTTATTCCAAAAGCTTTACCAAAGTTCTCAAAAGAAGTAAGGATATTAAATTCCCAAGTATCATATTGCTTTTTATACTTACCAAATATTTTATTTAACATTTCAACTTCTTTATAATCACTCAATCTTTCTCCATATGGAGGATTTGTAATTATAAATCCATATTTATGTTTGTTTGAAAAAGCTTTAAAATCTCTTTCTTGGAATTTAACCCATTTATCAACTCCAGCTTTTACAGCATTGTTTTTAGCAGTTCTTAAAACTCTTTTATCTATATCATAACCTATAATATCTAAATCATAATCTTTTATAGCATTTCTAGCTCCTTCTCTAACTTGATCAAATATTTCTTTATCCATAGTTGGCCAAGTTTCGCATACAAAGCTTCTATTAAGCCCAGGTGCTATGTTTTGCATTATCATACACGCTTCTATTAATATAGTTCCTGAACCACAAAAAGGATCTATTAGTGTATAATCTTTTTTCCATCTTGAAAGTAAAACCATAGATGCTGCAAGTGTTTCTTTTAATGGAGCTGCTCCTGAATTTTCTCTATATCCTCTTTTATGAAGTCCTGGTCCTGTAGTATCTATAGTAAGAGTTACTTTATCTTTTAAAATAGCAACCTCTATTTTATATACTGGTCCATCTTCTGGAAAAGTATTTATTCCATATGCCTCACTCATACTAGTTACAATTGCTTTTTTAACAATAGATTGGCAATCTGGAACACTGTGAAGAGTAGATTTTATTGATTTACCAGTTACGTGCATAACACCATTTTTCGGAATAATACTACTCCAATTTACTTTTTTTGTACCTTGGAATAATTCCTCAAAGCTTCTAGCTTCAAATTCTGCCATATTTATAAGTACTCTATCAGCAGTTCTTAAATGAGTATTTGCAATGGCAATATCCATCTCATCACCTTCAAAAAATACTTTTCCATTTTCAGATTTAAGATTTTCATATCCTAAAGCTTTAAGCTCTTTTGCAGTTATTCCTTCTATTCCAAACGTAGTTGTTGCAATTAATTTATAATCCATTTATGTTCTCCCTATTCTTTTTCGTATATTTTAACTGAGTCTTCCCCATCTATTTCTTCTATTTTAACACCAATTACCTCATCTTTAGATGTAGGTATATTTTTACCAACATAATCTGCTCTTATAGGAAGCTCTTTATGTCCTCTATCTATAAGAACTGCTAGTTGTATTCCATTAGGTCTTCCTACATCAATAATTGCATCAATTGCTGCTCTAACAGTTCTACATGTATATAAAACATCATCAACAATAATTACTTTTTTATTTTTTATGTTAACTCCTAAGTCAGTTCCCTTAAAGTTAGGAGTATCACTATCTAACGTTAAATCATCTCTATAAAGTGTAATATCAACATATCCAACTTCTATTTTTACACCTTCTATTTGCTCTATCTGCTTTGATATTCTTTTTGCAAGAGGATATCCTCTTCTTTTTATCCCAACTAATACTAAATCATCTACTCCTTTATTTCTTTCAATGATTTCATGAGATATTCTAATTAAACTTCTTTTTATTGCTTTATCATCTAAAAGATTTGCTTTTAATTTCAAGTATAACTCCTCCTAAATACAATCTTTTCTTAAATTTTCTAATAATTTTTTATAATTTTCTGGTAGTTCTGAAGAAAACTCCATATATTCTCCTGTTCTAGGATGAATAAATCCAAGAACTTTTGCATGAAGCATTTGTCCATCATCTTTAAACTTCTGTTTTTTAAATCCATATAAAGGATCTCCAACTAAAGGATATCCAATAGATGACATATGTACTCTTATCTGATGAGTTCTTCCTGTTTCCAATACACATTTAACAAGAGTAGAATTTTTAAATCTTTCTATAACACTATAATGAGTTACAGCTCTCTTTCCATCCGCTGTTATTGCTATCTTTAATCTATCTCTTTTACTTCTTGCAAGAGGTTTATCTATAGTTCCACTATCTTTTTTAAGTCTTCCTTCCACAAGTGCATAATATTCTCTTTTCATGCTATGATCCTTAAGTTGCTCTGAAAGTTTAACATGAGCTTCATCATTTTTTGCAACTACTAAAACTCCTGTAGTATCCTTATCTATTCTATGAACTATACCAGGTCTTATTACCCCATTTATACTAGATAAATCTTTACAATGGTAAAGAAGTGCATTTACAAGAGTTCCTTCATAATTTCCTGGTGCAGGATGAACAACCATACCTTTAGGTTTATTTACAACAATTACATCAGAATCTTCATATAATATATCTATTGGAATATTTTCTTTTTTTACTTCTAATTCTACTGGCTCTTTTATAGTTGTTTTTATAACATCATTTAATTTTAGTTTATAATTACTCTTAACCTTTTTATTATTTACAAGAACATACCCTTCTTCTATCATTCCTTGTATATAAGATCTAGATTTACCTTCCATAATATCTGTTATAAATTTATCTATTCTAATTCCTTTACTTTCTTCATTTATCTCAAAAATTTTTTCTTCCATTTATATACTCCTACAATTTATTACTTCTCAATTATAATATAATAAATAATTTATCTCAATAATATAATAAAAAAGGTTGATATTACTTATATTTTGTAATATCAACCTTTTAATAATTATTCTACATCGCTTGCAAAAAAGCTCTTTATTTCATCTAAATCATCAGCTTGTACATCTTCTACAACTTCATCAACAACTTCTTCATTATATCCAATTTCTTTTGGCATGAATTCATCAATTGGAGTTGCAATTGAATAATTTTTATTTAAATCTCTTTCTAAATCATCAAATGTCTCTAGCTGTGTATTCATAAAGTTTCTAAATTTAACTCTAAATTTAATAAACTCTTGTTTTATTCTATCAAATTCATCATTTATTTGAATCACATCATTGTGTGCCTTATCAACTATTTTTTGTGCAGTTTCATTAGCATTTTTAACTACAAGTTCAGCTTCTTTTTGTGAACTTTCTTTAGCTTGATCTGCTGCATTTTGAGCTAATAAAAGTGTATTTTGTATTGTGCTTTCTATTTTAGCATAATGATCTATTTGCTCATTTAAAACTGTTATCTTTTCTTTTAATTTTGAATTTTCTTTATATAATTCCTCGTAATTTTCAATAACCTCATCTAAGAATTCATCAACTTCATCTGAATTATATCCTCTTAACCCTTTTTTAAACTCTTTATTGTTTATATCCATTGGAGTTAATTTCATAATAATAATACCACCTTTTCTATGTATATTTTTTTATAATAACTTTTAATTTACCACTTTTACTATTCCCAACTATACTTCCTAGAATATACTTACCATATTTTCTTACAGTTATCCTATCGTTTTCTTTAACTTCTTTACTTTTATCTCTATATACAGAATAATTGATAAGCACATCACCTCTAGAAATAATCTCTTCTGCTGTACTTCTAGATTTTCTCGTTATCTTAGAAACAATTGAGTCTAATCTTTTTGATTGAACATTTATTACTTCTTCTATAAATTCATATCTTATATCTACTTCATCTGCTTCTAAAATATCTATATCACAACTGACATTAGAAATTCTATTTAAATTTGAAGCTATATATTCTGCTATATCTGAAAAAGCAGCAACATAGCAAATATCATCTTTTACGATAAGATCTCCTAATTTATTTCTCTTTATCCCTAATGACATAATACTTCCTAAGTAATCTTTATGAGAAAGATTTTTAAATTTAGACTTATTTTTTATTTTTACAACCTTAATTGGATATTCAATTTGGTATAAATTATTAAAACTAATAATTTTTCTTTCTGCCTCATTGAATACCCCATAAGATTCTATTTTAAAGTCCTTTATTTTTATATTATCTCTAAATATAGTCCAAATATTTGGTGTATAAAATTCATTTGAAAATAAAGTTATATCTTTCTCTAAAGCTAAATTAAATTTATCGTAAAGATTTATAATTTCATTTTTATCTTCTTCCTTAAAATTTTTAAAAAAATCTTCTTTATTCATGCTAAAACAACAACCTTATAATTAAATTTTTTATAATATCTAAAGCTATTATAGCAAGAAGTGGAGAGAAGTCAATTTGGCTATATCCTAATATTTTAAAAAGTAGACTTCTAAAAGGTGCTAAAATTGGATTTACAATTGCTGATACAAACTCCCTTATCGAACCTAAGTTTACATTTCGTATAAATGAAAATATTACATCTGCTAATATAAACAATTCTAAAATATTAAATAAAGCATCTATAAATGTCAGTACTAATCTTGACATATATTTTCACCTACTTGCTCCAATTAAATAAAGCTTTTGATGATAACTCACTTTTTAATTCATTAGTAACTTCTACATTTGAAGGTGAAAGAATATAAACACCTTTATCAATTTCTTGGAAATCTCCTTTTAATGCATATGATGCTCCACTTATAAAATCTAGAAGTCTTCTTGCTGTTTTATTTTCAAGATTTGCTGTATTTATAACAACTATTCTTCTGTTACTTAAAGCATCACAAATTTCCATTGATTCTTCATATGAAGTTGGTTTTGTTATTAATACTTTTGCAGATGCATTATTGTGGATATTTACAACCTTATTATTTCTTCCACCACCAATTATAACAGGCCCACTTTCTTCTTCATAATCATCACTGTGTGCTAATTCATCATCATCGAATCTATCGTCATCGAAATCATCGATATCTTCATCTTCATCTCCAAATCCTAAAAAGTTTTTCATTTTTGAAACCATATTTGCCATATTTTCATTTCCTCCTATTTACTATAATCTCTTTCTCCAAATATCCCTGTACCAACACGTATTGTGTTTGCACCTTCTTCTATAGCTATTTTATAATCATGAGTCATTCCCATTGAAAGAGTTTCCATTACTATATTTTTAAATTTTTTAGTTTTTAAATCATCAAATATTTCTTTAGTTTTTCTAAAATACATTCTATTTGATTCTTCATCACCTTTAGGAATAATAACCATTATTCCTTTAACTTTTACAAAATTACATTTTTCAACTTCTAATATAAGTTCTTCTAAATCTTCTTCAAGAATCCCACTTTTAGATTCTTCTCTTCCTATGTTAATTTGAATTAAAACATTAGCTATTTCATTTGATTCTCCAAATTTTTTCTCAATCATTTGTAATAACTTAACACTTGATAAAGAATGAATAAGAGCAGTTTTTCCAACTATATATTTTACCTTATTAGTTTGAAGTTTTCCAATTAAGTGCCAATTAACATCTTTATGGAAATTTTCTTCTTTGTAAACTAACTCTTGAACCTTATTTTCAGCAAAATCTCTTTCACCTATTTCATAAGCTTCTTCCATCTCTTCTAAACTACGAGTTTTAGATACAACTAAAAGCTTAACATTATCGCCTATTTCTTCTTTTATTTTTTTAATATTTTCTTTAATACTCATAATAAGCCTCCATTGTTTGACCCTAAATTATATATTCTCTAAAAATCTCTAAAACCCTTTATTTACATCAAAATTTTATTATTTTTTATCTTTATTTTCTACAGTTTCTTTCATGTATTCAGATTTTACTTCATTTGAAGCTGCTGGCATTTTTATATTATCCATTTTTTCTATTTCTATCGATAATTCTCTTAACTGAAGTTGTCTTATATGACTCTCTTCTGAAAGAATAGCAGCCTCCATTTCTTCTGGATTTCCAATGGCATAAATATAAAAAGGAGCATATTCAGTATGTTCATCTTGAAATATTATAAATGGTCCATTACAAGAAAGTCCAGTAGTTGGCGTTAATCTATAGTTATTTATCATTATTGCTTCTGCGCCAGCTTTTTTTAATTCATTTATCACTAATTGTACATCTCTATCATGAAATATCTTATTTGCTATTTCTACACTATTATTATCTTTATTATAAATATCTCCATCATTTATTTTCAAAAGAATTCCTGGTCCTTCAACTGGTACTGAACCTGTAAGCATTCCATAATATTCTGTCTGCTCTTTCATAAGTTTTATAACTTCTTTAGTATTACTACTATTACTATTTTTATAAGATTCTATTAACTCTGTATTTTTCTTATTTGCTTTTTCTAAACTAGAAATTTTTTTATATAAGTCATTTCTCTCTATAGCAGCATCATTATACTCTCTAAAATCCAATGAAAAATATTTTTTTATTCCATTAAAATTAGAATTAGAAGAAATAAGTATTCCTAGAAATATCGACAAGAAAAATATTATAAATTTCTTACTATAACTTCTCATTAATCTCACCTATTTAGACTTTATACGTTCTAGTATAAGCCTTCTAATTATAGCAAAATTATCAAATATTCTTCCTCCAAAAACAATAACAGCTGCTATATATATAGGAATTCCTAATTTATCACCTAAATATGCTAATCCGGCTGCTAATAAAGCATTACCAAAAAACCCTGAAATAAAAATATCAACCTTAAAATTTTTTGACATATTTGCTCGTATTGCACCAAAAACAGAATCTAAACATGCAAGTATTGCCACTGACATATACGGAGAAAATCTTTCTGGCACATTTATATCAAAAATAAATCCTAAAATTACCCCTATTAAAATTCCTATAGTTGGAATCATTTTATTCCCCCTCCTTAACTGGTTTTAAATACTCAGTTTTTAAACTTTGAGTAGTTTTTTCTATAATTATATTGTCTTTTTCTTCAATATCACAATTGTAATTTTGAAGTGATCCATAATCTAGACCTCCTGGAAAATTCAAAGCAACCTTTAATCTTGCTTTGTCCCCAATTGCTTTTATAATTATTTTTTGCTCTGGGCTAACTTGTCCAGATGTTCCTATCCAAATATAATTTTTAGAATTTTTTATACCAGTTTGTGGTGTTATTCTATGTCCATTAATGGAAATAGCTTCTGCTCTTGCAAACTTTAATAAATTAACTATATGAACTAATTCATCCTCTGTAACTAGACTACTACCACCACTTTCTGAGTTTGACCCAAAAAGAGAAGTTTTAGGAGTTATTGTTATTTCAATTCCAGGCCCTTCTACATCTAAAAGTCCTAAAATCATCCTAGAATTATTTAACCTATTTTTTATTTCTCCACCTATATTTCCTTCTTTTGTTGCTGCATCTTCTAATTCTTTAACCTTCTCTGTTAAGCCTTTATTTGTCTTTTCCAATTCATCTTTTTGCTTTTTCAAAGCATCTACTTGATGTAAAATATCATTTTTATCATAATCAGTATCGCTTTTTTTTGTTAAAGCTTTAAATTGATACGTAAGTAAAAAACCTAGTAATACACAAACAATTCCTATGGAAATCTGTGACGTTACTTTTTTCATAATTATTTACTCTCCCCCCTATTTATAATTGGAGATCCATCAAAGCTTAAATCAATATATCCTTTTTCCATTTTTAATTCTTTATTTTCTAATATATTTAAAGCAGTATTTACCTTACTTATAAAATCTGTTCCATCTCCAACCCTTATTTCTACCTGTCCTATCCATATTGTTATTCTAGACAAATTAGAGAAATCTACTCTATTTATCTTATGTTTTGTTTTATTTACTTTTTTTATTTCATATATATTTTTACATATGTTATCTACTATTTTATCTTCAGCATCTATAAGCTTATCCCCTATTTTTATTTTATCTAATTTAATACCTGTTATTTCAACAAGGTTTTTTATATCAGAGTTTAAATTACCATTATTATTTTTCTCTAGTATCCTTAGATTACTACTTAAAATATAAGCATTTTTTCCTTTTCCTATATAAAAAGCTACATCACTTTCTTCTACATCTAATATAAGTTTATTAGGTAATTTTCTACTAATATTTACACTTTTAACATAAGGATTTTCATTTAGACTACTTATAACATCTTTTGATTTTAAAAATAGTATATTTTCGCCAATAAAATTCTTTCCTTTTTCTTTTAAACTTTCCTCTAAAGTTAGATTTTCACCTTTTACATAAACTTCTTTAATATTAAAAAAGTCAGACTTAGTTAAAAAAAGTAATATTCCAATCAAAAGAAAAGAAAGTATAAAAAGTCCTTTTAGAAAAGCTTTTCCTTTCCTTTTTCTTATTCTCCCCACACTTTTAATTTTTCTCATAAACCATAATTCCCCTAGTATATTTTTTTATTTATACTAATATAATATCATTTTTCCATATTTTTTTCACTATCATATCTTAATAATCTCTTAATAAAGTTCATTAAAAAAGGAAAACTTAGTTTAAACTAAGTTTTCCTTAAAATTTATCTTTCAATTTTCACTTGTTTTTGCCTAGATATATTCAATAGAATTCCCATAGCTGCCAAGTTTATTACCAGAGATGAACCTCCATAACTTATAAATGGTAAAGGAACTCCAGTAACTGGCATTGAACCTGTTACAACTGCTATATTAATAAGACATTGAACTCCTATTATAGAAGTTATTCCAACAGCTATTAAAGATCCATAGCTATCTTTAGCTTCCATAGCTATCTTTATTCCACGCCATATAAATGCAATAAACAGAGTAATTATAACTAAACATCCTATAAGCCCTAATTCTTCTCCTATTATTGAAAATATGAAATCATTATGTGGCTCTGGCATATACATAGTTTTTTGTCTTGATTGACCAAGTCCAAGTCCAGTTATTCCACCTGAACCTAGTGCATATAAAGATTGTATAAGCTGATATCCATTTCCAGCTGGATCTTTCCATGGATCTACAAAATTAGTAAGTCTTGCGTATCTGTATGGCGAACTAAATGTAAAACCTACTGCTGCTAAAACCAAAAGTGGTGCTATTTTTCCAAACATATCCTTAAATCTTGCACCAGCTATAAATATCATAGCAAATGAAACCATCATTGTTACAGATGCTATACTTAGATTTTTTTGGCTTAATATTATCCCTGCAATTATACCTGCATATGCTAAACAAGGAATTACTCCTTTTGTTAAGCTTTTTATATTTTTTCCTAGCTTTGTTAACTTATAAGCTAAGAATAAAACAACAGTATATTTGGCAAGCTCTGAAGGCTGAAAAGACATTCCTCCAGGCAACTTTATCCACCTTTGAGCTCCTTTAGTAGCTGGGAAAAGAAAAACTGCACATAAAAGAATTGCTGTTACAATATATAGCCCATACATAAGTCTCTTGTTTCTATAATTATGATAATCAATTCTCATTGTAATAATCATTGCTATTATTCCAAGTACTGCCCACATAGCTTGTTTTTTAAAAAATACAGTACTATCATTTGATTCAAACATAGAAAAATATGAGCTTGCTGAATATACCATTACAACTCCTATTGACAAAAGAGTTGCTATTATTGCAAATAACCATATATCTATTTGACCATTTTTACCCTTTTTTATATCGAGTTTTTTACCTCTCATATCAAAACTCCTCCACTATTTTTTTCTAAAGTGAAACATACCCTATAATACAAAGTGCTATTGTTATTAATGAAAAAACTCTAACTACCTTTACTTCACTCCATCCTAATTGTTCAAAGTGATGATGTACAGGTGCCATTTTAAATACTCTTTTACCTCTTGTTTTAAATGAAATAACTTGGATTATAACTGAAGCAGCTTCAAATACATAAATTCCGCCAACTATAACTACTATTATTGGCATTTTTAAAAGTAATGCTATACTTCCTATAGCTCCTCCAAGAGCAAGAGATCCTGTATCTCCCATAAATATTTTTGCTTTAAATCTGTTATATTTTAAGAAACCTAATAAGGCTCCAATTAACCCTATACAAAATACTGCTATATCTTCTTTCCCTTCTTTAACAGAAACAATAGTAAAGAATATAAGAACTATTATTGTCACACTTGTAGCAAGACCATCTAGCCCATCTGTTAAATTTACTGCATTTGTTGTTGCTGCATAATAAATTATAACTAATGGGATATAGATAATTCCTAAACTTAGATGTATATCAGTAAATGGCACTGATATAGTTGAACCTATATTAGCATATGCATAATAAGCCATTGCTACTGAGAAAAGTAATAATAAAATCATTTTTTGCCATGCTCTTAATCCTAAATTATTTTTATGAATTATCTTAAGCATATCATCAAGTAATCCTATAAATCCAAATGCAATCATTGAATAAAGAATAATCATTCCTTCTGATGAAATACTATATCTCATTGATATCATAACTACGATAATAGCTATAATAAAAATTATTCCTCCCATTGTTGGTGTTCCTGCTTTTTTTAGATGGCTTTGAGGTCCATCTTCCCTTATATTTTGTCCAAACTTAAACTTGTGTAATAATGGTATAAATATTGGACCTAATATTAATGCTACAACTAATCCTACTATTAATGCAAACAGCATCGTCGGGTTAATTAAATTTGAAAAATCCCCCATAATTTTCTTGCTACTAGAATCCTAGTAGCTCACCTCCTTCGTTTAATTAGATATTTTTTAATTCTCTAACTATCTCTTCGTATTTTTCGCCTCTTGAAGCTTTAACTAAAATATTATCACCTTTTTGTATAACATTTTTTAGATCCTCTATAAGACTCACTTTAGTATTATATAATTTTATGCTTTCTTTTTCAAAGCCTTCTTTGAAATCTTCTCTAAAATCTCCAGTAACTATTAATAAATCTGCAATATCTTTTGCATAAGCTCCTACTTCTTTATGTGCTTTTTTAGCTTCTGCACCTAATTGAAGCATAGTTCCTAATATAGCTACTTTTCTTCCTTCTTTCATTTTTAAAACATCTAAACCTGATTTCATTGAATCTGGACTTGCATTATAACAGTCATTTATAATATTTACACTTTTACCATCTATAAATTCTAATCTCATAGAAGTAGCTTCTAAATTTTCAAGTCCTTTTATCATTTCTTCAATACTTAATCCTAATTTAAACCCTGCTTCTATTCCAAGAAGTGCATTTAAAACATTGTGCTTTCCTACCATATCTAATGATATTCTAGCTTTTTGTCCTTTATAATTTAAAGTAAATTCTGTTTTTTCTAAAGTTGCATTTATATCAGTTGCGAAACATTCATATTCTGAATTATATCCAACTTTTACTACTTCATACTCATTTGAAGAAATATTTGTTAATTTATCATCTTCTCCATTAACTATAATGATATTTTCTTTTGAAAAATAATCTGTTATTTCCATTTTTGCCTTTAATATATTATCTCTTGTTTTTAAAATTTCAATATGAGAAATTCCTATATTAGTCATAAGAGCAATATCAGGTCTAGCACATTTAACTAAATTGTGAATCTCACCAAAATCACTCATTCCCATCTCAAGTACTGCTATATCATAGCTACTATCTAATTGTAATATCATAAGTGGAAGTCCTATTTCATTATTAAAATTTCCTTTTGTTTTAAATACTTTGTATTTTCCACTTAAAAATGCAGTAGTTAAATCTTTAGTGCTAGTTTTACCTGTTGATCCAGTTATTCCAACTACTTTTATCCCTAATTTATTTCTATATCCATGTGCAATATCTAAAAGTGCTTTTTTAGTATCTTCTACTTTTATAATTACTTTATCTTTATATTTTTCTAAATCAAAAAGAACTTCATCAACTATACAAACTTCAGCTCCTAATTCAAAAGCTTTGCTAGCATATTCATTTCCATTAAAATTAGCTCCTTTTAAAGCTAAAAAAACATTTCCTTTTTCTATCTTTCTTGTATCTGTTGATAGTACATTTATTTTTGCATCTATTGTTTCTGTTAGAAATTCTCCTTTAGAATATTCTTTTAATTCTTTTACTGTAAGTTCCATTTTAAACACCTCTAGTTTTTCTTTAATATTTCTTCTATAACTTCTCTTTCATCAAAATGTATTTTTCCTGTTTTAAGTATTTGATAAGTTTCATGTCCTTTACCAGCTATTAAAATAACATCATCTTTTTTAGCTATCTCTAAAGCTTTTTTAATTGCTTCACGTCTATTAGTTATTTTTATATACTCTCCTTCTTTAACCCCTTTAATTATATCTTCAATTATAGATTCTTCATCTTCAGTTCTTGGATTATCTGATGTTATTATTGCTATATCTGATAATCTTGTACCTATATCACCCATTTCTGGTCTTTTTAATTTATCTCTATCTCCACCACAACCAAATACTGATATAAGTCTTCCTTTTGTAAACTCTCTACAAGTTTCAAGTATGTTTAAAAGGCCATCTGGAGTATGAGCATAATCAATTAAAATTTCATAAGGAAGATTCATATTTTTCATAACTCTTTCACATCTTCCTGGAACTGATACATCTTTTAATCCTTCTTTTATCTCTCTTAATTTTAAACCAGCATTTTTACATGCTAAAATAGCCCCTAGTGCATTATATATATTATAGTTTCCTGGTATAGGAAGTAACATTTCTTCTTTTTCTCCATCTAAATCTACAGTAAATTTAGTATCCATACCATGTTCTACTATATCTTTAGCTATAATATTACCTTCTTTAAGAGAATATGTTTTATAATTTTTTATGTCTAAAGCTTCTAAATCTTCAACTACTCTTTTTCCCCAATCTGTATCTATATTTATTATAGATTGTTCACTTCTTGGAAATAGCTTAAATTTTGCTTTATAATAATTTTCAAAAGTCTTATGAAAATCTAAATGATCTCTTGTTAAATTTGTAAATAATCCACTTTGAAATCTAATTCCATAAACTCTATCTAACTCTAAAGAATGTGATGATATTTCCATAACACAAAACTCAACATTTTCTTTAACCATTTTTGAAAATAATTCATGTAATTCTAATGATTCTGGTGTAGTTCTTTCTGTGTCTAATTTTTTATCTCCAATATAATTAGCAATTGTTCCTATAAGTCCAACTTTTTTTCCTGCATTTTCTAATATACTTTTTATCATAAATGCAGTTGTTGTTTTACCATTAGTTCCTGTAACACCTATTATCTTTAGTTTATCTTTTGGATTTTCATAAAAGTTTGATCCAATTACTGCTAAAGCTTTTCTACTATCTTCAACTTTTATTAATGTAATATCATCATTACAATCAACTATTTCTTCACAAACTATATATTTAGCTCCATTTTCTATTGCCTTAGATGCAAATTTATGACCATCGCTTGTAAATCCTTTTATACATACAAAAAGATCCCCTTGTAAAACCTTTCTACTATCATAGTTTACATTTTTTACTTCCCCGTCATTTTTCCCTTTTATTATCTCATAGTGTAAGCCTTCTAAAAGCTTCTTTAGTTCCACTAAAATCAACTCCTCTTAAAATTTTATGCATCTAAGATTGATAAGATTACATATTTATTATTAAAAATAGCATGTAAGAATTTCCTACATGCTATAATAAACTACTTTATTAAGAATTTAAAGTTAAATCCACGGTGGTTCCTTTATTAATTAACTCACCACTTGGTATACTTTGCTTTGAAACTGTTCCTTCACCTTTAAAATTATAACTTATTCCAAGCTTGCTTAGGATTTCACTTGCTGATTCTTTTGTATATCCAACTACATTAGGCATAACAACAGCATTTTTCTTTGTGTTATTTTCTTCTGTATAGATATTTATTTTAGTACCTTCCTTTACAGCATATCCTGGATATGGACTAACTCCTACTACAGTGTCTCCATTTCCTTCTATATTATAATCTATTTTTTCTTTTTTTAATATAGTTTTTGCTTCCTCTAAACTTTTTTCTCTAATTTCAGGAATTATAACATCCTTTATTATAGCAGAATTATTTTCTTTAGAAAAACTATTTTCCATATAATTAAAAATATCCGTAAATAATCCTTTTGCAACTGGACTTGTAACTACTCCAGCATAATATTGTCCATTACTTGGTTCATCTATTGTTATCATAACTGTTACTTTTGGATTGTCAACTGGTGCCATTCCTATAAAAGATGATATATATTTTTGAGGGGCATATTTTCCATCTATAACTTTTTGCGCTGTTCCTGTTTTTCCTGCAATTGTATATCCTTCTACTGCGGCATTTTTAGCTGAACCATAAAGTACAACTCTTTCCATATGTTTTCTTAATTCAGTTGTAACTGCTTCACTGATTATTTGTTTTGTTTTAGGTTTAAATGTATCAACATTTACAACAACACCTTCTGAACTTTCTCTATTTATTTCTTTCATTACATGTGGTTGTATAAGTTTCCCTCCATTTGCAACTGCATTTATAGCAGTTAAGAATTGAATAGGATTTACTGTATTTGTTTGTCCAAAAGATATAGTTGCTAAATCAGTTTCTGACATATTCTTTGGATGCTTAACTATTCCTTTTGCTTCTCCAGGTAAATCTACTCCACTTACTTGTCCTAGTCCAAATTTTTTAATATATTCATATAACTTTTCTTTTCCTATTCTTTTTCCAAGTTCCATAAATCCTACATTACATGAATTTTGAATTATTTCTGGGAATGTTAAAGTACCATGACCACCTGTTTTCCAACATTTTATAGCTCTATTACCATATTTCAAGCTTCCATTGCAAACAAAAGTATCTGTTTCTTTAACTAACCCTTCTTCCATTGCAGCTGCAGATGTAATTACTTTAAAAATTGATCCTGGTTCAAAAGTATCATTAACAACTTTATTTCTCCACATTTTTTGAACTTTTTCAAATTCAGTTGAACCTGAAAAATTTTCTGCACCTTTAAACGGTTCATTTGGATCAAAATCATCTTTATTTGTAAGCGCTAAAATTTCACCTGTATTTGGATCCATAACAGTTACTGATACTGATTTTGCTTTATTATCAGCAAGAGCTTTTTCTGCTGCTTTTTCTGCAAAAAATTGTATGTTTTCATCTATAGTTAATGTTACATCACTTCCATTAACTGGAGGTGTAAATTTTGATATAGTATAAGGTAAATCACTTCCTGTTGCATCCATTTCTGAAATTTTCATTCCTGGAACTCCTGAAAGTTCTTCATTATATTGAAGTTCTATACCTGTAAGTCCTTGTCCATCAATATTAGTTGAACCTAACACATGAGCTGCAAAATTATTATTTGGATAATATCTTTTAGTATCTGGTGAAACTATAACACCGTTTATATTTAATGCCCTTACTTTATCTGCTGGTTCTTTTTCTATACGCCTTATAAGAGTTGCAGAACCTGCATTTTTACCACTTGGTAATTTTGTATTAAGCTTTTTTAATACATCTTTATTTTCCATTCCTACAGCTTCAGATATTTTTTCTGATATTGCTTCTAAAGTTGTATCTTTACTTTCAATATACTTTCTTATTGAATTCAAATCAAAATCTACTCTATATACATTTGCTGAAACTGCAAGTTCTCTTCCATTTCTGTCTAATATTCTACCTCTTCTAGCATCTATTTTTACTTCACTTGTCCATTGCTCTTCAGCTCCTGCTGAAAGTTTTTCATGTTGAATTACCATTATATATGCAAGTCGAAAAGATAAAAAGGCAAAAATTAAAGTCAATACAATTAAAAATAAACGCATTCTCTTATATGTTAATGCCCTATCAACAAATTTTCTTTTTTTCAAACCCAATTCCCCCGTTTAATTACTCAAAACCTTTTACTTATTGTTCATTAAATCTCCTAAATGATTAGTGCTTAAATCAATCTCTATCTTTTTTGCTTCTGAATTTTCTAACATTTTAATTTTATTTTTCGCATTATTTTCAATATTCTTTAGAGAAGAATTCTTAAGTAAATCTACTCTAATAGCCTCATTCTCAGCATCTAAAATTTTGATTTCTTTATTTACATTTTTCAAATCAGATTTTAACGAATAAACTTTTCCATCTCTATAAATAGTTATTGATCCTAAGACTAAAACTACCATAGCTATTTGTATCATGTTTCTAAATTTTTTTGATTTTTCTTGCTTTTTTAATTTTTGTCTCCTAATTTTTGCTTTTCTGTACTCTTCATAATTTCTTTCTTTTCTTTGAATTTTTCTCTCAGGTTTTACAGCTGTGCTCCCATTTATATAATCAAATTCTCTCTTTACCATTTTATTAACCCCCCAATAATTTTATACCTAAACTTTACAATTTTTCTATTATTCTAAGTTTTGCACTTCTACTTCTTGGATTTTCTTCCACTTCTTTTTTACTTGGCTCAATAGCTTTTCTTTTTACTAATTTAACTGTAGGTTTTTTCCCACATACGCATATTGGAAATTCCTTTGGACACTTACATGGATCTGCTAAATCTCTAAATTTTAATTTAACTATTCTATCTTCTAATGAATGGAATGTTATAATACACATTCTTCCACCTTTATTTAATTTTTTAACCCCATCTTCAATAGCTTTATTTAAAATTTTAAGTTCTCCATTTACTTCAATCCTTATTGCTTGGAAAGTTCTTTTAGCAGGATGTGGTCCTTCACGTCTCGCTTTTGCTGGAATTGCATTTTTTATTATTTCAACTAACTCTAATGTAGTTTCTATAGGCTTTTCAGCTCTTGCTGTAACAATAAAATTTGCAATCCTTTTTGCAAATTTATCTTCTCCATAATCTCTTATTATTTTCCATAGTTCTTCTTCTGAATATCCATTTACTATATCATATGCTGAAAAATCATCATCTCTATTCATTCTCATATCTAGAGGTGCATCTTGCATATAACTAAATCCTCTTTCTGCATTATCTAGTTGATATGATGAAACACCTAAATCCATAAGAATTCCATCCACACCTTCTATTTCTAATTCTTCTATAACAGACCCTATTCTATAGAAATTACTATGTACTAATTTTTTATTTTCATAGTCTTTTAATCTTTCCCCTGCAGCTTTTAAAGCATCTTTATCTTGATCTATTCCTATAAGAGTTCCATCTTTTGATAATCTTTTTATTATTTCTGATGAATGTCCTGCTCCACCTAATGTACAATCTACATAAATTCCATTTTCTTTTATATTCAATCCTTCTATACATTCGTCTAAAAGAACTGATACATGTTTAAATTCCATTCTTTTGTCTCCTTTTAAATCCCTAGACTACTCATACTTTCTGATATTGAATCAAAATCTATATTAGAATCATTATATTCAATCCAACTTTCTTTGCTCCATATTTCGATTCTAGTTAGTACTCCTATACTTACTATTTCCTTTTCTATTTTAGCATATTCTTTTAGATTTTGTGGAATTAAAGCTCTTCCCTGTTTATCCATTTCTATTTCACATGCTCCTGAAAAAAAGAATCTTACAAAAGCTCTAGCATTTTTATCTGTTAAGGGTAATGTTTTTAATTTTTCTTCTAGTTTGGTCCATTCATTTATAGGATATACGTAAAGACAACCATCTAACCCTTTAGTTATAACAAACTTGCCATTTAATTCTTCTCTTAACTTTGAAGGAATTATCATTCTATTTTTACTATCTAAGGCATGATTGTACTCTCCTATAAACATATTTTTCTCCTTTTATACTTTATCGTGATTTTAATATAGTTTCAACTATTTTTAACCACATCCAACCACTTTTAACCACTTAATATATTTATTCTACCAAAAGTCTCCATTTCCTCTTTTTTTGTTAATTTTTTCTGAACAAGTTTGACTTTTATTTTTTTCTTATGTAAAATTTAAATAGTTATGGGAATAGATAAGTTCTGGTGGGCTTACCGGTCTTCAAAACCGAGTTGTGGTGCTAATACCATCATGGGTAGGTTCAATTCCTACATATTCCCGCCAATAAAAAAAAGGATGCTTATTGCATCCTTTTTTTATACGTTAAATCTGAAGTTTACTACATCTCCATCTTTCATAACATATTCTTTTCCTTCTAATCTGAACTTACCTGCTTCTTTAGCAGCTGCTTCTGATCCACATTCTATTAAATCATCATATGCTACAACTTCTGCTCTTATAAATCCTCTTTCAATATCTGAGTGAATTTTTCCAGCAGCTTGTGGAGCTTTAGTTCCTTCTTTTATTGTCCAAGCTCTAACTTCTTGAACTCCAGCTGTTAAATAACTTATAAGTCCTAATAATTTGTAGCTAGCCTGAATTAATTTATCTAATCCTGATTCTTCTAATCCATATTCGCTTAGCATTTCCATTTTTTCTTCATCTTCAAGACCTGATAATTCTTCTTCAAGTTTTGCACTTACTACAACTGTACCTGAATTTTCATTAGCTGCAAATTCTTTAACTTTCTTAACATATTCATTTTCTAAATTTCCGCTCATCATATCATCTTCTGATATATTACATGCATATAGAACTGGTTTTGAAGTTATTAACATAAAGCTTTTTATAATTTTTTCTTCATCTTCTGTAACTTCTAAAGTTCTTGCAGGTTTATTCTCTTCTAAGTGAGCTTTTAATCTTTCCATTAATGCATATTCTATTTTTGCATTTTTATCTCCTGATCTTGCAAGTTTAGCTCCTTTTTCCATTCTTCTTTCAAGAACGTCAATATCTGCAAATATAAGTTCTAAACTTATTGTTTCAATATCTCTAATTGGGTCTACTGATCCTTCTACGTGAACAACATTTCCATCATCAAAACATCTTACAACATGGACTATAGATGCAACTTCTCTTATATGAGATAAAAATTTATTTCCAAGACCTTCTCCTTTTGAAGCTCCTTTTACTAATCCAGCTATATCATAAAACTCTATTGCAGTATAAACTTTCTTTTTTGTGTTATACATTTTTTCTAATACATCTAATCTTTTATCTGGAACACTTACAACCCCTACATTTGGCTCTATAGTACAGAATGGATAGTTAGCTGATTCTGCTCCTGCTTTTGTTATTGCATTAAATAAAGTACTCTTACCTACATTAGGTAAACCAACGATTCCTAACTTCATCTATGTACATTCCTTTCTTTTTTAAACTATACTTATAAATTATACTCTACTACCCCTTTTATTTCAACAAAGTACATAAACTTTATTTTAAAATAAAATTTTCCATGTTTATTTATCAATTATTTTTTCCATACTAATTTTGAAAGGAGGTTTTTTTATGAGACATAAAAAAATTTTTTTGATAGGATTAGTATTAATAATTTCTATTCTAATGATACCTTTTACAAAAGTTTTTTCTCAATCTAACAGTGAATATAGTTGGTATTTTGTTTCTAGAGGTAAAAACACTACTCCAGAAGCTCCAAAAGAATCAGCTTCATTTTTATCAGAAACCGATTCATATTTTTTAGGGGATACTTCAAAAAAAGAAATCTTTCTAACTTTTGATGAAGGATATGAAAATGGTAATACTGAAAAAATACTAGATATTTTAAAAGAAACTAATGTAAAAGCTACTTTTTTCGTTGTTAAGCCTTATATAACTTCATATCCTAATCTAATTAAAAGAATGGTAGATGAAGGTCATATTGTTGGTAATCACTCTTCTAAACACTTATCAATGCCAACTCTAACAAACGAAGCTTTCAATAAAGAGTTCAAAGATGTAGAAGATGCATATAGAGATGTTACTGGGAAAGAAATCCCTAAATTCTTTAGACCACCAATGGGAAAATACTCTAAAGATTCTCTTATTAAAACTAAAGAACTAGGTTATAAAAGTATTTTTTGGAGCTTTGCTTATAGAGATTGGCTTGTAGATTCTCAGCCTAGTCCAGAAGAAGGTAAAAAGAAAATTTTATCTTCTGTTCATCCAGGATGTATAATGCTTTTACATGCTGTATCTGATACTAACGTTAAAATTCTAAAAGATGTTTTAACTACTCTTCAAAATGAAGGATATACTTTTAAAACTTTAAATGATTTACCTTAAAAAAAATGTTCAGCAAAATTTTTGCTGAACATTTTTATTTTACAGAACTATAAACTAATTTCATTATTTCATTCTTTTTTTCTAATGAAACTTTCATGGTATTTTCAATTTCTTCTTCTATTTCTTTTTTAAAATTTAAATCATTTATATATTTTAAATTTACCATAACATTTAATATTGAACTTTCTATTGTTGAATGAAGTAATATTGCAGAAACGCCTCCATCTGAAACTAGCATTTTATTTCCATATGTTACTCCAAATTTTATGTTTTCATAAAATTTCAAAGCCTCTCTTGACATTTTTAATGGAGCCATAAGAGCTCCTATAGTTAATTTTTGTATTTTTTCTTCTCTATCTTCTTTTTCTTTAGGTATCTTATAACCATTCATTAATTCACTAAAAGCTTTTCTATCCTCTTCCATAAGTTCAATTGATCTTTTTATAAACTTTTCTGATTCTATTTTGAATAATAATAATTCCTCTTTTTTATTTTCATCTAATTTTTCAAAAGATTTTTTCCCAACAGTTAATGAATATACCATTGAATTTAATGCACCTGATAAAGCTCCAACTAAAGCAGCTGTACTCCCTCCACCTGGTGCTGGAGAATCTGATGCTAAATCATTTATAAACTCTTCTATTTTATAATCTTTAAATATCATGCATACACCTCAATTTATTTTTTTATATTATATCATTAGCCCTATATTAAAGAAAGACAATATTTAAAATAAAACTCTGCAAAATTTATTGCAGAGTTTATTTTTTATTCATTATTATATAATTCTCTAAATTTGTTTAAATATACATGACTATTATACATATGTCTATTAATTATATATTTAATATTATTTTTTATCTAAAAATTTTCTTATTTTTATTACTATTTCATCATCTTTATCTAATTTTTCTGCTATTTCTAAATGAGCTTTAGCATCTTCTAATCTTCCTAAGTTTATATAGCACATTATTAAATTTGTACATATTTCAACTTCTCTTGAAGCTTCAAAAGCTTTTCTTAAATATTTTTCTGCTTCTTCGTAAGCTCCTAAACACGCATAATTTATTCCTATTTCATTTACAACTTCTAATATACCACTATCTATTCTTAAACTTTCAAGAAGATATTCAATTGCTTTTTCATGTTTTCCTATTTTTCTATATCCAACTCCTAGATAATAATATATAAGTGGATTTGTATCAAATTTTTCAACTAAATCAAGAAATATTCCTATTGCCTTTTCAGTATCTTTCTCTAAAAGTTCTATTGCTTCTTCATATGAAGTTATGTTTTCTATATCTCTCATTAACATTTCAATTTCAGGTGTTTGTTCCCCACCTCTAATCAAATATTCATTTACTTCTACTCTAGCACCTTGGTAATCTCCTAAATCTCTATAAATTATACTTTTATAAAGATATGGCTCTTTTAATTTTTCAAAATTTTTCTTAGCATATTCTATATCTTCTAATAATATGTCTTCAAAATCTTTATTTTCTTCTCTTATAGACACACCTATAAGAAGTAATTTTTTCATATATTCTTCTTCTTCAAATGAAGTTAATAAACCTTTTAAAATAAGATAAGCATCTACTAATTTATCTTCATTTACTTTTTTAGCAACTAAAGATTTACCACATTCCTCTGCTTCTGGTATTTGCATCATAAGCTTTATATAATCATTTCTAAAACCTATTTCTTTATCTGCACCTAAAGTTAATAAAATTCCTTCTATTATATAATATATTGGAAGATTATTTATTTTTACTTTATCTCCTATATTTTCAGTTAAATATTCAGATGATATAGGTAAAAATAAATCTTCTTTTTCAAATTGTATGTATTCTGGTATTTTAACCATTTTTTTAAATCCTTCTTTTTCTACTTCTAAAAAAAGAAGTTTTCCTAATTTTTCTTTAAAAACACTTCTGTAATCCATTATTTCACCTCATAAAAATTATGCTACTATCTCTAAAAGATAGCAGCAATATATTAAATTATTTTAAGTTTTCATTTATTAGAGCCATTACATTTTCTTTAAAAGATTTCATTTTCATTTCTGCATTTTCGTTATCTGTACCTTTAACAGCAAGATATACTTTCATTTTTGGCTCTGTACCTGAAGGTCTTACAACAAATGATGAACCATCTTCAAGTATAAATTTAAGAACATTTGATTTAGGTAAATCTATTACTTTCTCTTCACCTAATTTGAAATTTTCTTCTTTGCTTAACTTATAATCTAATTTAAGATCTATTTTATTTTCAGATATATTCTTTATATCTTTAACTCTTAAATTATCTATACATGAAGCTATTTGTTCTTGACCTTCTTTTCCTTTTAATTCTATTGATACTAGCTCTTCTTTAAAGAATCCAAATTTATTATAAAGATTATTTAAAGCTTCTGCAAGACTTAATCCTTTTTCTTTATAATAAAGGGTCATTTCTGCTATTAACATACTAGCAATTACAGCATCTTTATCACGAACGAAGTCCCCTGCTAAGTATCCATAACTTTCTTCAAAGCCAAATAAATATTTCTTTTCCCCAGTTTCATTATATTCTCTTATTTTTTCACCTATATATTTGAATCCTGTTAAAACATCCATTATTTCTACTCCATAATGGTTTGCTATTTCTCTAGCTCCTTCTGTAGTAACAATTGTTTTTATAACAAGACCATTTAAAGGAAGTTTTCCAGTTTCTTTTAAACTACTTAAAACATAATCAGTTAATAAAAGGCCTGTTTGATTTCCAGTTAAAACTTTATAATCTCCTGAAGCTTCTTTTACAACTACACCTATTCTGTCACAATCTGGATCAGTTCCAAATATTATATCTGGGTTTTCTTCTTTAGCCATATTTAAAGCAATTTCAAATACTTTTGGATCCTCCGGATTTGGATATGGTGCTGTTGGGAAGTTTCCATTTGGTTTTTCCTGTTCTTTAACTACAATAAGATTTTCATATCCTAACTCTGATAATACTCTTCTTACAGGAATATTTCCACTACCATGTATAGGAGTATATATTATTTTTAAGTCTTTTGCCTTTGATTCTACCAACTGATTTCTTATTGTTAAAGCTTTTACCTTATCTATATATGTTTTTAAAACATCTTCTCCTATATAAACTAGTAAACCTTTTTCTATAGCTTCTTTCTCATCCATATTTTTTATATTACTAAAGTCTTTTACATTATTTACACAGTCTATTATTTTATTTGCTTTTTTATCAGTTACTTGACCACCAAATTCATCATAAACTTTATAACCATTATATTCTTTCGGATTATGAGATGCTGTTATAACAACTCCACCTTTACAATCTAAATGTCTAACTGTATATGATAAAATAGGAGTTGGCTGTAAAGTTTCATATAAATATACCTTTACATTATTTCCTGCAAGTGTTAGCGCTGTAGCTTTTGCAAATTCTTTTGACATGTTTCTTGAATCATATGCTATTGAAACTGAAGGATTTTCAAAATTTTTATTTAAATAATCTGCAAAACCTTGTGTTGCTTGTGATACAGTATAAATATTCATTCTATTAGTTCCTGCACCAATAACACCTCTTAGTCCACCTGTTCCAAATTCTAAAGCTTTATAAAATCTATCTTCTATTTCTTTTTCATCTGTAATTTTTCTTAATTCTAATTTTATTTCTTCAGAAATTATATTTGAATTTAACCACTCATTATATTTTTCTCTATAATCCATTTTTAGACCTCCTACAATTCTTACATTTTTCATTATACTATATATATAAATTAATACAATCATTTTATTAATTGTTATTTTTTTGCAATAAATTTAGGAGACTCATATAATTTGAGTCTCCTAAATTTATATCTTTTCTATTTATCTGAATAGTTAACTACATCAAGTTCATTAATTTGAGATACTGTTTTCTTTTCGTTGCTTATTGAAGCAATTACAGAATCTATATTTTCAATAATTGAAATTTCATTTCCTACTTCTAAATCTGAATATCTATATACAGAACCAGATATTCCTTTAGAAATATCTATTTTAATATTCTTTGGTACATTATCAACTTTACATGATATTTTTACTGAATCTTTTTCTTTTTGAAGAACTACACCTTTACTAATAAGTCTTTTTTCTCCAATATACTGTATTGGTACTTCAGTTTCTATTTCGCCTTGGTTTTTAATTTCTCCAAGGTCAATATGAATTATTTTATGAGTTACTGGATCTCTTTGTACTTCCTTTATAAGTGCTTTCTTTTCTTCATTATCTAAACTAAAATTTAAAACTCCATGCTCTCCTATATTTGAAACTTCTCTATTTAATTCTAATTCTGAAACTTCAAACATAAAATTTCCAATTTCTTTTCCATAAAATACTCCTGGAACTTTACCTTTATGTCTACATTTTTTCCCACTATTTATTATACTGTTATCTCTTTTCTCAATATTTAATCCGCTCACTATTAAAAGCCTCCTTAAATTTTATCTTTTAAAAACTCTTTTTAATTATTCCTCTAACTAGAATTTTTTATTCAATAAAATTTAAAAAGTTAATTTATATTATTTAATTTTATCTTTTAAATCTTCAATTTCATTTTCTGAAAAAATTTTAATTCCATTTTCCTTAAGAAGTTTTGCTGTTAATCCTTCTCCTAATATTTTTGTTCCATTAAAGTTTCCATCATATATAAAATTACTTCCACAAGATGGACTTCCTTCTTTTAGTAAGGCATATTTTGCTTTTGTTAATTGTGCTATTTTTAGAGTTTCTAATGCTCCTTTTTCAAAATGAATTGTTACATCTTTTCCTGAATTATCAATAACTTTATCTTTTATTATTTCAGCTGGATTTCTAGGAGTTGTTAATCCCCCCAATTGCTCAGGACACACAAGCATATAATCATGTTTTTCTAATATTTCTTTTATTTTTTCATTATAATTATTAGCTCCATTATATTTGCAATTTACTCCACATAAACAAGCACTTATTAAAATCATAAACTTTTCTCCTCATTATATAAAATTTTTAATAATATATATTTTAACATAAAAAGAGAGCCACTTAAATTTGTGGCCCTCTTTTATAGTTCTGTTTCTTCCCAAACTATTTTGTCTAAATAATAATCTACATAATCTTCACACATCTTTGGATTAATTGTATCCTCATGAGAGATAGTAACGATTGACATTGCTATTGCATATTTTACTGTTTCTTTTATAGATAATCCTTTCATATAACCATATCCAAGACCAGCTACAAAAGAATCTCCAGCCCCTGTAGTATTCTTTACTTGAACATCTATAGCTTTTATCTTTCCTTCTTCTTTAGCATTAAGATAATAAATTCCATCTGCATCAAGACTTATAAAAACATTAGTTACTCCTTGATCTAAAAAATATCTTCCTGCTTTTTTTAAGTCTTCATCATTTTTAATCTTAAATCCACAAAGAATTTCTGCCTCATATCTATTAGGCTTTATTGTATGAAAATACTTAACTAAATGTGGTAATTTCTCTGCTTTAACTGCTGAAACAGGGTCTAATACAAATTTAGTTTTTCCTTTATATGTAGTTAAAATATATTCTAATAATTCCGCATCATCAGCATCTAAAATTGTATATTCTGCATTTTTTATTTTTTCACCTTTAGAATCTATAAAATCTCTATCCATAGCTCCTAAACTTTCCATATCAACTATTGCTGAAATCATTTCTCCAGTTTCATCTAATATAGCCATATATGTAGGTGTACATCCATTATCTAAAAGAAGTGAATCTTTCATATCATAGCCTATTAATTTAGAATTTTCTAAAATACTTCTTCCATTTTCATCATCTCCAATAATGGAAATAAACTTTGTATTAACTCCAACTCTTGCAAGATTTTCTGCTATATTTCTGCATACACCACCTAAAGAAATTTTTATATTTCCTGGGATAGAATCTTTTTCTGTGTATTTATTTCTACAAAATCCTAAAATATCAACTATTGAAGCTCCCATTACTAGTATGTATGAATCATTATTCGTCATTTTGTATATCGCTCACTTTCATTTCCCAAATTTTAAAAGACATTAATATTATAGTTTAGGTGTTACAAAAAATAAAGTTTTTTTTCATTTTTTTATTTTTTTTTACATTTGTATTTGTAAAATAACAATATCTATATATATTAAAATAAATCTAATTAAACACACAATTAAAAAAATACGAATTTCCATTTAAATTTATAACCATTAGTTCCTATTAATTCATTATAATTTAAAACATTTTTATATACTTCTTTTAAATCTTTTATATTTTTGTGTAAATATCCCTCATAAATAAAAAAACTTGATACGTTCCATCATTTTGTTTTAATAAAATGATTAATCAATAAAAAACCGTACTCCTCTTAAAACAAAGGAATACGGCTTAAAAATAAGTAGTCTCTTTTTAAAATATCTACTTATTCTATTCAATTAATATTTAGTTATTTTAAAGTTACAACAGTAACTCCATCTCCACCTTCTCCATAAACTCCTAATCTGTATTCTTTAACATGAGGATGTCTTTTTAGCATGTCATTTATAGCTTTTCTTAATACTCCAGTTCCTTTACCATGAACTATTGTTACTTCACCTAAATTTCCTCTATATGCATCATCTAAATACTTATCAGCTTTATAACAAGCTTCTTCTGAATCTAATCCTCTTAAATCAACACTAGTTTCTACAGAAGCAATGTTTAATTTTAATTCTCTCTTTTTCTTTTCTTTTTTCGCTTTTTTACCTTCAATCATTCTTAAGTCTTTTGCTTTAACAGATATTTTCATTATACCTGCTTCAACTTGAACTTCCCCTTTACTATCAGGCTGTGATAAAAGAATAACATTTTGATTTAATGATGGAAGATATACTTCCATTCCTAATTTGAAGTCTTTTACTTTTTCCCCTTTTTCTTCTTCCTTCTTATTTATACCTTTTTCTTTCTTTTCTAAGCTATCTTTTAATTTCTTTCTTTCTTCTTCTAGTCTATTACGACCACCACCTGAAATTCCCATCTTCTCTAATTCACGCATAGCTTTAAGAATTTCATCTGCTTCTTCTTTTGCTTCTCTTATTATTTCTTTTGCTTTAACTCTAGCTTCATCATAAGTTTTATCTCTTACAACTTCTACTCTCTTTAACTTTTCTTCATATTTTTTCTTTAATAAAGCAGCTTCATTTCTCATATATTCAGCATCTCTTGCATCTTTTTGAGCTTTTATACTTTTTTCTTGAAGTTCACTTATAAGTTCTTCAAATTTCATATTATCTTCTGATACAAATTGTTTTGCTTTATCTATTATTCTTTCTTCTAATCCTAATCTTCTAGATATTTCAAATGCATTTGATTTACCTGGAATTCCTATAATAAGTCTATATGTAGGTTTTAATGTTTTAACATCAAACTCTACTGAAGCATTTTGAACATCTTCTGTTTCTAATGCATATCCTTTTAATTCACTATAATGTGTTGTAAGAGCTATCTTAACTCTTCTAGCTTTTAATTCTTCTACAATTCCAACAGCTAATGCTGCCCCTTCTACTGGGTCTGTTCCTGCTCCTAATTCATCAAAAAGAACTAATGCACCTTCACTTGCTTCTTCTAATATTTTTACTATATTAGTCATATGTGATGAGAAGGTAGATAAAGATTGCTCAATACTTTGCTCATCTCCTATATCAGCAAATATTTCATCAAACATTCCTATTGATGATCCTTCCATTACAGGAATTAATAATCCACTTAATGCCATTATATGAAGTAATCCTATAGTCTTAAGAGTAACTGTTTTTCCCCCAGTATTTGGACCAGTTATCATTAATGCATTTATTCCTTTTTGAAGATAAATATCAGAAGCTACAACTTCTTTTTTATCTATAAGTGGATGTCTTGCAGAAATAAGATTAAAACTTCTATCTTTATTTATTTTAGGCATAGTTCCATCTATATCAGAAGCATAAGCACCTCTTGCAAAAATAAAATCTAAAATTCCTAAAATTTTATTGTTTGTATTACAAATTCCTTTATTTAAACCTACTTCATTAGAAAGATTAGTTAGTATTTTATTTATTTCAGCTTTTTCTTTTAATGTTAATTCTTTAATTTCATTATTTAAATTAACAATTTCCATAGGCTCAATAAAAACAGTTGCTCCTGTTGAACTTTGATCATGAACTATACCAGGAACTTTGCTTTTAAACTCTGCTCTTACAGGAAGAACATATCTGTCACCTCTCATAGTATAAAGGCTATCTTGAAGATATTCAGATGTTTTCTTTACAAAATAATTTATTTTATCTCTAACTGAATAATTTCTTTCTTTTAATTCTCTTCTTATTTTATAAAGTGTTGTTGATGCTTTATCACTTATCTCATCTTCACCTATAATAGCATTTTCTATTCCTTTTTCTAAATTTGGAATAGGCTTTAAAATAGAAACTAAATCCTCTATTTTTTCATAAGCTTTTTCTTCTTCTTTTCTATAAACATAATCTTTAAAATTTCTAGCACATCTAAGCATTCCACCAATATGCATAAGCTCACCTGGAGTTAATACTCCACCTTTACTTGCTCTTAAAATGCTCTCACGCACATCATGTAATCCTTCAAAAGGAGGTGCTCCTTTTGAAGTTATAATTTCTAAAGCTTCTTTTGTTTCATTTAAAACACTTAAAGCTTCATATTCAGTCTTATATGGTTTCAAATTTTCTATAAGTCTTCTACCACCAACTGTTTTAGAATATTTTTTTAACTCTTCTAAAACTTTATTAAATTCTAAAACTCTACTAGCTTTGCTATTCATTTATTATTCTACACCTCTTCTATAATGCCCTTTAGTGTAGTTTTCTGAAATAACTTCTCTTTTTCCTTCTAATTGATCTAAAATACAATTTACTTCTTCAAAGCTTTCATCTGTAAAATCTAATCTTAAACAGTCAATTCCAAGAGATTTAATATCTTCTTTTTCAGCTATTAAATTTAATGGAAGATTATTTAATATATGACTTCTACAGAATATATCAGTTTTTACATTAAAGGACTCATTCATTCTGTCTATTAATCTATAATTTTCTTTTTCACATGGTCTTGAACATTCACATTTTGAACTTTTACCACCAAATGTACTTCCAATAGGGCAATATTCACTTATCATAAGCTCACTTTTACCATAAATCATATATGCAGTCTTAGCTTTCTTTCCTTTTAAGACTTCTTTAATTTCTTTTCTATTTAACTCTTCACTTATAGTTATAAGATTTATATCTTCTGAATAAAATTTAAGTGATTTTGAGTTAAAGATATTCATCTTATAATCTCCTATAATTTCTAGTTGATCTTTATAAAGATTTATAATTCCTAAGTTAGCAGTTAAAATACCTTTTATATAAGGTTTATATTCCTCTATTTTTTTTACTACAAGATCAAATTCACTTTTAACTATACTTGGTAAAGCTAAGTAAACATTTTTTTCTTTGCTTAATTCTTTTATATTTTCTAATCTTAAGCTATCTCTATTTCTATTAAATACATCAACAGCTATGTTTTCCACTCTATCTTTAACTGCTTCTAATTGATCTATCTTAGCTACTCTAACTAAAGTTTTGATATCTATATCTTTAGGTATTACATTTCTAACTTCTTCTATATTATATCTTCTTCTTCTATATTTTGAACATTCACTTTTTACTATCTTTTGTAATAACTCTCTTCTTAATTCATTTAATTCTCCAATTCTCATAAATCCATCATTAAATTCTTTAAATATAACTTTTTCAATTTTATAAGGATATTCACCTGATTTACATAATGCTTTTTCTATTCTTTCCATATCTAATGGACTTTTTGAAGGAATTTGTACCTCTTCTCCTGAAACTTCATATTCAGTTCCATTAAAAATAGTTTTTAATTTAATATTATCTAAAGCTTTAAAATAAACTTCAACTTCTAAAGGTAATTTTTTATAATAAGGTTTCACAGTTTGGCTTAAATCATCTGTTAGTGTCTTATTAGACATTCTATAGATTTGATCACCTTTTTTATATTGTGTTGGGAAAAGTTTAACCTTATCTCCTTTTTTAGCTTCTTTAACCTCTTCATTATTAAGAAGTATTTTACTTAATGAGAATCCACCATCTGAAACTCTCATTCCATCTCCAAGTTGAATATCCTCTTCTAGAATTATTTCACCATTTTTATCTATCTTTCCTATAAATATTCCTGTGTTTCTAGGGAAAGAAAAACTCATCATATCTCTTCCAACATTTTTATTTAAATAAGCTTTTGAAAAACCACCTCTATTAAATAGTTGTAATAACTCACTCTTTCCTTTTTGAAGGTCATATTCTACTTTTTTAAGTTCTTTATCAACTGCTTTTCTATAATTTCTTACAACACCAGCTACATATTCTGGTCTTTTCATTCTTCCTTCTATTTTTAATGAATATGTACCACTATTTATTATCCCTTTAACATCTTCTAAAGTGCATATATCCTTTGGAGATAAAAGATATCCACTTTTCTCTTCTGGACTTTTATCACCTTTTAAAACATATTCCATTCTACAAGGTTGTGCACATCTTCCTCTGTTCCCACTTCTTCCACCAATCATAGAACTCATAAGACATTGTCCTGAATAAGATACACATAAAGCACCATGAACAAACATTTCAGTTTCTATTTTTAAATCTGTTGAAATATGCTTTATTTCATCCATAGAAAGCTCTCTTGATAAAACTATTCTATGAAATCCTTTATCTTTAAAATAAATAGCTCCTTCTCCATTATGAATACTCATTTGAGTTGATGCATGTATTTCAAAATCTTTATATCTTTCACGTATAAGCTCATAAAGCCCTAAATCTTGAATAATTAAAGCATCTACTCCTATTTCATAAAGATATCCTACATACTTTATTGCTTTTTTTAATTCTTCTTCTTTTAAAAGTGTATTCATTGTTACATATACAAAAACGCCATAACTATGAGCATAATCTACTGCTAATTTCATTTTTTCATTATCAAAGTTTGAGGCATAAGCTCTTGCTGAAAACTTATCTCCTCCTAAATATATAGCATCTGCTCCATTATTTATTGCAGCATACAAACTTTCCATACTTCCTGCTGGCGCTAAAATTTCTACCTTTTTCATATTTCTTTATCTCTCCTAGTTTATATCTACATTCATCCTTAATTCTTTTAATTTTATCATAATTAAAAGCAAAATAAAATACTGGGCTAAAACCCAGCAATTTTATTTTTTCTTTAATAAAACAGGTTGATTTTTACTTTTTTCAACTGCAAGTTCTATATTTTTTTCTTCTAATTTATTTTCTAAATCTATAGTTTTATATTTATAGCTTTGAAGTTTAAGTCTAGTTGCTTTTCCAGCTTCAAATATATTATTTCTATCTTTCTTTAATTTTTCTGTTTCTTTCTTAAGCTCTTCTATTTCTTTTATATTTATTTCAATTTCTGAATTTTTCTTTTCTATTTCCGCTTCTATACTTTTTATTTTTTCATTTTTATCATTTAATTCTCTCTCTAATTCTACTTCTAAAGAATTTATTTTATCACTAAGATTTAAATTTAATTTCTTTTCTTCATTTAATTTATTTATCGTTTTTTCATATTTTTTATTTGTTTCATCAATTTCATAATTTAAAGCTTTTACCTGAACTTTAAGTTTCTCTATATTTTCTTCACACTCTTTTATATAGCCATTAGAAATTTTTATTTCTTCTTTTAATTCATCTCTGTTTTCTTTAAGCATGTCCATTTCATCTTTAAGAGATGCCTTAGAATTATTTAAAACCTCTATTTCATTTTCTAGATTTTGTATTTCTTTTCTACTTTCTAATAATTGTTTATCTAACACATTTATCTTATAATCTTTTTGATCTAATGTATCTTTTAAGTTTTTATTTTTATTATTTAATTCTAATATTTCATTTTTGTACATCTTTTCCATAGAATTAAACTTATTTAGAAGATCTTTTAACTCTTTTTCTTTTTTAGATAAATCTGTATTCTTATTATTTAATTTTTCATTATATTCTCTTGCTAAATTCTCTAAATTTTTGCTATTTTCATTTTTGATATTTTGAATAGTTTTATTATTTTCTTCTTTTATATTTTTAATCTCATTTTCTTTTGAAATTTTAACAGTTTTAATTTCATTATCCTTTATAGCTTTAAGATTTCTTAATTCAGTTTCTTTTGCTTCTTTTAATTTTAATATTTCATCTTCTTTTAATTTTTTAAATTCTAAACTTTCCTTTTTTAAACGTTCTTCTCTTATTTTAGATTCATTTATTTCTTTGTCTTTAAGATTTATTAATTTTTCTTTATTTCTTAAATCCTCATCTTTTTTATTTAAAGAGGAGTTTAAATTAGATATTCTTAAATTCTTTTCATCTCTTTCTTTTATAAGTTTATTTTCATTTTCTTTTAACTTATTTAAATTATTACTTAAGTTTCTCTTATCTTCTTCTAAAGCCTTTTTATTTGCTTTTAAATCTTCTATTTCTTTTCCTTTAAGTTTTAATGTATTTTCTAATGTATTTTTTTCATTTAAAATATTATTTAATTTATTTTGAATGCTATTATTTTTATTTAAAAGCTCTTCTCTATCCTTTTTTAATCCTAATAATTGATTATCTTTTGTCTCATTTAATTTTTCATTTTCTTCTTTTAATCTATCTATATTCTCTTTTAACTCTTCTATTGATTTAAAAAGAGTAGTTTTCTCACTTGTTAATCCTTTATTTTCTTTTGTGAATTCTTCTATTTTATAATCTAATTTATTTAATTCATCTGCCATATTTACACAAGCTAAAACTGATGCTTGTGAAGTACTAAGAACTGGATTCTTAGCTAAAATTTCTTTTATTTTTTCATCAACATAAGCTGCTATATCTCTTAAATATTCTTCATTCTCTTTACCTTTTAAATTATAATCTACACCATTTATATTAACAGTTATCTTTTTCATACCTGATACACCTCAAAATTAATTTATTCTCTTTAATTATATTGTATATTTGACCTTTTAACAATTATGTTAAGTAAATTTTAATCTAAAAAATAAGTAAAAAAGCCAATCTTCTAAAGAAGATTGGCTAAAAATATATTTTTATCTTAAAACTGCTCCTAATTTATGCTCAAGAGCTCTTAATATTTTATCATGAACTTTATTTACATCTTTATCTTTTAATGTTTTTTGTGGATCTCTATATGCTATTGCATAAGCAATACTCTTTTTACCTTCTGGAATTTGTTCTCCTTTATAAATATCAAATAACTCTACTTTCTCAACTATGTTTCCACCAGCTTTTCTTATTGTATCTTCAATATCTTGAACTAAAATATCATCTTCTACTAAAAGAGCTATATCTCTTGTTACAGCTGGGAATTTTGGAAGTGGAGAATATTTTTTATCTAAAACTGAGTTATCATATATTGCATCTAAATCTAATTCAGCTACATAACAAGGTGTATCAATTCCAAAGTTTTCATTTACATCTGGATGTATTTCTCCAAATACCCCTGCTTCTATTTTTCTTCCAACTATTAATTTAGCAGTTTTTCCAGGATGGAAACTATTATTTTCACTTTCTCTTAAGAATTTAACTCCTTTTACTCCAAGTCCATCAATAAGATTTTCAACTACTCCTTTTATATTTAAGTAGTCTATATCTCCGTACATACCTATTGTTAAGATATTTTTCTCAACAGGTAATTCTTCTGGATCTTCTGTTGGAATATAAACTTTTCCTATTTCGAAAAGGAATGCTTCACTATTATTTCTAGTATAATTTCTAGCTAAAGATTCAACAATTGAAGCTATAGTTGTAGTTCTCATTACACTATAATCTTCTCCTAATGGATTTTTGATTTTAACTACTTTTCTTTTTACATCATCTTCAGCAAGGCAAATTTTATCAAAAGCTTTTGGTGATATAAACGAGTAACTTATACTTTGATTTAATCCACTACTTGTCATTATTTGAATAGTTTTTTCATTTAATAACTCATTTCTATATTTAGGTTCTCTTTCAGTTTGAACTTTAAATATAGTTCCTTTTACATTATTATATCCATAAATTCTAGCAACTTCTTCTGCTATATCTTCTTTTATATTTAAATCTATTCTAAATGTTGGAATAGTTATAACTAAGTTATCTCCATCTATAACTGTTTTTTCATCTAAAAGATCTAAACATTCTTTCATTTCTTCTTTTGATATATCTGTTCCTAAGAATTTATTTATCCATTTATAATCAACTGTTATAGTTTTTTCTTCTTTAACTTCATTATATATATCAATAGTTCCTTGGACTATTTCACCTGCACCTAATTCACAAATTAATGCACAAGCTCTATCTAAAGCTAACTTCGCTAAATTTGGATCTATATCTTTTTCAAATCTTGTAGAACTTTCTGTTCTTATTCCTAATTTTTTTGAATTAACTCTTATATTAGTTCCATCAAAGTTAGCACATTCAAATATTATTTCAGTAGTATCAGATTTTACTTCTGAATTTAATCCACCCATAATACCAGCAAGAGCAATTATTTCTTCTCCATCTTTTATACATAATGTAGTATCATCTAATTCTCTTTCTACTTCGTCTAAAGTTGTAAATTTATCTCCATTATTAGCTTTCTCTACAACTATTTCTCCTGATTTTATCCATCTTCTATCAAAAGCATGCATAGGTTCACCAGTTTCAAGCATAACAAAGTTTGTTATATCAACAATATTATTTATAGGTCTTACACCTGCTTCTAATAATCTATCTTGAATCCATTTAGGAGATTGTTCTATTTTTATATTTTTAACCATTCTAGCCATATATCTTCTACAAAGAGAATCTTTAACTGACACTTTTAAGAAATCATTTATATTTTCTGCTCCTGTAACTTTATATTCAAGATTAGGCATTTTATAACTAGTTCTAAGAGTAGCTGCTGTTTCTCTAGCCATCCCTATCATACTTAAACAATCTGGTCTATTTGAAGTTATATCAAAATCTAAAGTTTCTTTTTTAAGTCCTAAATATTCTTTTATTTCTTTTCCTATTGGAGCATCTTCTGGAAGAATCATAAGTCCATCTACTTCATCTTCTCCCTTTAATCCAAGTTCAGCTTCTGAGCAGAACATTCCATTTGAAACTACTCCTCTAAGCTTTCCTTTTTTTATTTCTGTTCCATCAGCAAGAGTTGATTTATGAAGTGCTACAGGAACTTTATCTCCAACTTTCATATTTGTTGCTGCTGTAACAATTTGTAAAAGTTCTTCTTCTCCTATATCAACTTGACATATACTTAATCTTTCAGCTTCTGGGTGTTTTTCAATTTCTTTAAATTGACAAACTACAACTCTATTTATTTTATCACCTTGAACTATTATTCCTTCTAGTGCTGATCCTGATAATGTTAATAAATCACCAAGTTCTTTAGCATCTACATTTATATCTGCATAATCTTTTAACCAACTATATGGTACTTTCATTTCTTTCCCTCCTATTATAACTATTAGAATTGATCTAAGAATCTCATATCACTTTCATATAATAGTCTTATATCATCTATTCCATATTTAAGCATAACCATTCTATCTACTCCAAATCCAAAAGCAAAACCTGAATATACTTCTGGATCTATTCCACAGTTTCTTAAAACTTCAGGATGAACCATTCCACATCCTAAGATTTCAATCCAACCACTGCCTTTACAAACTTTACATCCTTCTCCATTACAAACAAAACAAGTTGCATCCATTTCTGCTGATGGTTCTGTAAATGGGAAATGATGTGGTCTAAACTTAGTTTTAACTTTTTCTCCAAACATTTTTTTAGCAAATAATTCAAGAGTTCCTTTTAAATCTGCAAAAGTAACACCTTTATCAATTACTAGCCCTTCCATTTGATAAAAAATAGGTGAATGTGTAGCATCTACATCATCTGATCTATAAACTTTTCCTGGAGATATCATTTTTATAGGAAGACTTTGTTTTTCCATTGTTCTTACTTGAACTGGTGAAGTTTGAGTTCTTAATACAAAATTATCATTTATATAAAATGTATCTTGTTCACTTCTTGCTGGATGATTTTTTGGTATATTTAATGCTTCAAAATTATATCTATCAAGTTCTATTTCTGGTCCTTCTTCAATAGTGAATCCCATAGAAACAAATATATTTTTCATATTTTCAAGTGTTAGATCTAAAGGATGTCTTTTTCCTAATCTAGCTTTTTTTCCTGGAAGTGATATATCTATAACTTCATTTGCTAATTTTTCATTTTTTTCTTTTCCTTTTATTTCTTTAGCCACAGCTTCTAACTTTTCTTCTAAAACTGCTTTTACCTCATTTACCATTTTACCTACTAATGGTCTTTCTTCTGGTGAAACATCTTTCATACCTCTAAGTATAGTTGTAAGCTCACCTTTTTTTCCAAGATATTTTACTCTTATTTCTTCAACTTCTGCTGAAGATGTAGCTTTTTCGATTTCTGATAATGCTAAAGCTTGAATTTCTTTAAGTTTTTCTTGCATTTTAAATCTCCTTTCTCTTTCTAACATATATTTTTCTACATAAAAAAACCGCCCCTTATAACAAGGGACGGAAAAATCCGCGTTACCACCCTAATTGGCTTATCTATTTAAATTAAATAAACCCAACTCGTATAATTTAACGGTTTCCCGCTAGCTACTACTAAAAATTTCACAGCTAGAGCTCCTGAGTGAACTTCAATATATCTAATCTTAAAAAAACTTCCAGTCTATGATTTTTTCTCCCTAAAAGTTAGTATATACCTACTCTCTCTATCATTACTTTTTTTTATTAAATTTACTACATAAATTATACATTCCTTTTATTATAATTTCAAGGAAATGTTTTATTTAGACATATTTTGTCTTACTTTTTCATAAAGAATTATAGAAGTTGCTACTCCGACATTCAATGATTCTGCTTTACCTGGCATTGGTATTTTTACTTTTACTGTTGAAAGATTAAATATTTCATCTGAAACACCATTTCCTTCATTTCCTACAGTTAAAACAATATTTCCACTTAAATCTTCTTCAAAGAAATTATTACTTTCTTTAAGTGAAGTAGCTATAATTTTATAATCTCTATTCTTTAAATCCTTAATTATAGAAAAATTTTCATCATCTAAATATATATTTACATAGAATATTGATCCCATTGTAGATCTAATAACTTTTTCATTATATATATCAACTGTTCCCTTAGTCAATATAATTCCTTCAACTCCTGCTGCATGAGCTGTTCTTATTATAGTTCCTAGATTACCTGGATCTTGAACTTTGTCACATAGAAGATAGAAACTTCCTTCTAGTTTTTTAGATTCATTTTTTAGTTTAACTATACTTCCAATCCCCTGTGGATTTTCTGTATCACATATATCTAGAAATAGGGTTTTTGAAATACCAAAAACCCTACCTTTATAATTATATTTTTCTAAAATTTCTAGGACTTTTTCTTCAACTTCTTTAACAAATACTATAGCTTCTAATTCAACATTTGCTTTTAAGGCTTCTTCTACTAATCTAAACCCTTCTATAAAATATTTTTTAAGTTTATTTCTGTATTTTCTCTCCTTAAGCTTTTTTGTTTCTTTATAAAAGCTATTATCTTTACTTTCTATATAAACCAAAGTCCCACCTCTATTAATTTAACTTGATTATCATGCCTTCTAACTTATTTAAGTCATCTGCTGATCCTATAGCAACTAATATATCTTTTTCATGTATAACATCATCTGGAGAAGGAGATAAATTTATATCATTATCATTTTTTATAGCCATTACATTTATGCCATATCTACTTCTTAATTTAAGTTCTCTTACAGTTTTATTACTCCATTCTTTTAAAGCTTGAATTTCCATTATACTATAATCAGGTGATAATTCTATAAAATCCAATATACTTTCTGAAACAAGATTATGGGCTACTCTAACTCCCATATCTTTTTCAGGTAATATAACCTTATCAGCTCCAATTTTATAAAGAACCTTTGCATGTAAATCACTATTTCCTTTTGCTATTATATACTTAACTCCTAATTCTTTTACAAGTAATGTTGCCATTACACTTGCTTGTATATTAGAACCAATTGTAACTACTGCAACATCAAAATTCCCAAGACCAAGACTTCTTAATGCATTTTCATCAGTTGCATCTAATTGTACTGCATGTGTAACTTTATCTGATATATCTTGAATTAAATCTTCATCTTTATCTATTACCATTACTTCATGTCCAACATTAAATAAAGTTTCTGCTACGGAAGATCCAAATCTTCCAAGTCCTATTACAACAAATTGTTTTTTTGCCATAACTTAATCATCCCCTTAACCAATTAATATCTTACCTTCTGGATATTTGTGGCTTTGCTTAACTTTATTTCTAATAAAAGCTAATGCCACTGTCATTGGACCAACTCTTCCAAGATACATTGTTATCATTATAACTATTTTCCCTATAGCATTTAACCTTTGTGTAACTCCTGTAGTTAGACCAACTGTTCCAAATGCTGAAGTAGCTTCATATAAAAGATCTATAAATGATTCATTAGGTTGAGTAATTGCAAGTATCATAGTTACAACAATTACTAACATAATTCCTATCATAAGTAAAGCAAATGCTTTATATACAAGATCTTTTGAAAATCTTCTACCAAAAGCTTCAGTATCTTCTCTACCTTTTATAACAGATATTACTGTTAATATTATTATACCAAAAGTAGCTGTTTTTAATCCACCAGCTGTTGAGCCCGGTGAACCTCCTATAAACATTAAGATTATAGTAAGAAATTTACCTGATATAGTCATTCCATCTGTAGAAACACTATTGAATCCTGCTGTTCTTGGAGAAACAGAAGCAAAAAATGAATTTAACCACTTTTCACCAGAATTCATATTTCCTAAAGTTGCACTATTATGCATCTCAAAAATAAACATTAAAACAGTTCCAACTACTATTAAAATAATTGTAGTTACAATTACTATTTTTGAGTGAACTGACACTTTTCTAATTCCTCTATAGTTATAAATTTCAAGCCATACAGTAAACCCTAATCCGCCTATTATTATAAGAGCACTAATAGTCAATAATATAACAGGATTATTCACATAACTTGTTACGCTACTAAAATGCCCCATAAGATCAAATCCAGCATTACAAAAAGCTGAAATAGAATGAAATATACTAAAATAAATTCCTTTTAAAACTCCAAATTGAGGAATGAACTGAGTAGAAAGTAATAATGCTCCAAAAAATTGAACTGCAAAAGTGAAACCTAATACATACTTAACCATTTTAACTAGACCTTGTATACTAAAAGTATTCATTGCTTCTTGTACAAGTAGTCTATTTTTCAATGTGATTTTTTTACCTAATAATACTGCAATAAAAGTAGCAAAGGACATAAATCCTAATCCACCAATTTCAATTAATAACATTATAACAGTCTGTCCAAACATATTAAAATATGTTCCTGTATCTAGAGTTATTAATCCTGTAACACAAACTGCTGATGTTGATGTAAAAAGAGCATCTAAGAAGTTTGTAGACTTACCACTCGTGGATGATATTGGCAAACTCAAAAGTATTGCCCCTATAAGTATTACTATTGCAAAACCTAATGATAAGACTTGTACTCCACTCAAATTAAATTTTTTTATAGTTTTTTTCTCCATTACTCACCTCATAGTTGCTTTTATTTATATACTCCTATTATACACAATTTTCAAATATTTTATTTACAAAATTTTAATTTAAAAAAATATAAAGAAAATGCGACCTAAGTCGCATTCTTATGTTAATTAAGCATTTATTTGTTTTTTAGCTAATTCTACTAATTCAGCAAATGCTGCAGCATCGTTTATAGCGATTTCTGATAACATTTTTCTGTTTATGTCAACACCAGCTAATTTGATTCCGTTCATGAATCTTGAGTATGAAAGTCCATTCATTCTAGCTGCTGCATTTATTCTTACGATCCAAAGTCTTCTGTAATCTCTTTTCTTTAATCTTCTTCCAACATATGCATTTCTTAATGCTCTGATTACTGATTCGTTAGCAGTTTTAAATAACTTACTCTTTCCACCGTAGTATCCTTTTGCAAGCTTTAAAACTTTTTTATGATTCTTACGAGCGTTAACTGCTCTTTTTACTCTTGCCATTCTTTAAAAACCTCCTGTATCCTAATTCTTATAGGTATGGTAATAATTTCTTCATTACTTTTTCTTGTGTACTATCTACGTATCCACCTTTTCTAAGATTTCTCTTAGTTTTTTGGCTTTTTTTAGTTAGTATGTGGCTTTTGAAAGCTTTTGCTCTTTTAAGCTTCCCTGTACCTGTCTTTCTAAATCTTTTTGCTGCACCTCTATGTGTCTTCATTTTTGGCATGATAAAATCCTCCTCTCAAGTGTTATGCCTTTTTAGGGCCTAAAACCATTGTCATATTTCTTCCTTCTTTTTTAGCTGGCTTTTCAACGATACATACGTCTTCTAGCTTACCTAAGAAGTTATTTAGAATTCTCTCACCAATGTGAGTTAATTCCATTTCTCTTCCTCTAAATCTAACAGTGATTTTAACTTTATCCCCATCTAATAGGAACTTTCTTGCATTTTTAGCTTTTATTGCAATATCATTTTCTTCAATTGTAAGACTACATCTTATTTCTTTTATGTTAATGATTTTTTGCTTCTTCTTTGCTTCTTTTTCTTTTTTTGATTGCTCATATATGAATTTTCCTAAATCCATTATTTTGCAAACTTGTGGATTTGCATTTGGTGATATTAACACTAAATCTAAATCCTCTTCATATGCTTTATTTAAAGCATCCTTAACTGACATTATTCCAAGTTGTTCTCCAGTGTTTGAAATAACTCTTGCTTCTTTTCCTCTTATTTCTTCGTTAGCAATATAATTTTTACTAATGGCTTCCACCTCCGTCTTTAACTAATAAAAGAATACATATAATAAAAGGACGGCATTAAGCCGTCCTGAACTATCTAAACTAAAAAGATAATTTAAAACCAAGCGAACATCTACCGAGTTGCTGGTGAGAAACGGCTGTTTCTTCTTAACAAAACTTATTGTATATTATTTATTTTTTATTGTCAACACTTTTTTTTATTATTAATCACAATAAATTATTCTTTCTTCAAAAACTTTATCTAAAGTCCTCATAAATTCTTTATTTAAACAATTTTCTCTACCCATAATCAATATTTCTTTAGGCGCATTTGTTATTAATCCACTTATTATTACATCTTCAATATTTGCATCTATTCCTATTTTACTATCTCCAATTTCTTTAGTAAATTGATTAAATATATCTTTTCCACCTTCATCTTCTACTCTGTATTTCCCATCTTTATCAATTATTATATTTATCTTATTCATCTTGCTATCTTGAATCTCAACAAAATATTTTAATAATTTTATGAATTCTTTATATTCTTTATCAACCATATATCTTTGTATTACTTTATCTATTATTTCCTCTATGTCTCCTCTTAAGCTCCTCATTCTAAATGTTATAAATCCATTTATATTAAGTTCATTATTTTCTTCTAAACATTCCTTTATTTTTTCTATTATTTTATTTATTTTATTTTCACAAAAAACTCCTGTTTCATCTTCTATCTTATTTTCTCTATATAGAACTTTCATAATTAAAATTTCTATCTCTAATATTTCATCTTGTCTAAGAAAAAAATAAGTATCTTTTATAAGCTGAAACATTTCTCTTTTTTTATAATCTCTTATCACCATTCTATATAAAATATCACTTATATAAAATTTTATTTTTTGGTGCACACTCTCACTTTCATCCTCACACATAACTTTTATAATATGAGTTTCACCTTCTATCTTTTCAACTAATCCTATTACTATATTTTTTGTTTTAAGTAGGGTTTTCAAATCTTGTAACTCTTTTATAAAATCCAATTCTCCCATGTAAGCCAATTTCAGTACAAGCATAGAGTTCACTCCCTTCTAGTAATAGTATGTATTTAAAATTATTTGTATATACAAACATTAATTTAACATATATTCCACAATTAAACTCTTTTCCTATAACTTGATTTTTTAAGTTTCTAGTAGTAACTTAGAATCAAATATATAAATTAAAGGAGGTATATTGTGTTTTGCTTTGTTGACTATAGAATAACTTCTACTGAATTAGAGAATTTAAAAAAATTAGGACTTTCTCCAATTTTAGTTCCTAAATGTCCTTCACTTTATCCTGCTATAGATGGTCATGTTGATATCCAATTATCATTAGTAAATTGTAAAAAACCATTTTTAATAGTACAAAAAAATATTGATCAAAGTTTTTTAAAAATATTAAATGAAAAAGAAATTCCATATATTCTTTCTCAAAGTGAGCTTAAAGAAAATTATCCTTATGATATTCCTTTAAATGCACTTATTACAGAAGACTTTATATTACACAATTTTAAATTTACAGATGAAAAACTTTTATCATCCTGTTCTCACTTAAAAAAAATAAATGTAAAACAAGGATATTCAAATTGTTCTATACTTAAAGTATCTAGAAACTCTTTTATTACATCAGATATAAAATCATGTGAAGAGTTAAAAAATAACGGTTATGATGTTTTACTTCTTCCCCCAGGTGATATAGAACTTCCTGGTTTAGATTATGGTTTTATAGGTGGTGTAGGTGGCTTAATAAATGAAAATACTATGGTTTTTTTTGGTTCTTTAGAATATTATAAGTATGGAAATGAAGTAAAGAAATTTTTACATACCAATAAAGTTTCCTATATTAACCTAAAAGACGCTCCATTAATTGATCGTGGTGGAATATTCCTTATTTAATTCTTCTATATAATACTCGTACGTATAATAAATGTTTCTAAATTTAATTAGATAAAGCTAAACGAAAATTTATCTTTATCTACAATATTTAATTATTTTTTCTTTACCACTGTATTTTAACCAATAAAATTCAAAAAATACTTTGAAAATAAAAAAAGCTATCGACAAAATCCTCGATAGCTTTTTATTATTATCTAATTATTTATTTTTTGCTTTTTCTAAAAGTTCTCCTATTTTTTCATTTGTAAATATATATGCTTTACCACAGAAATGACATTTTATCTCTTCTGATTTTCCATCTTTATATATATCTTCAAGTTCTTTTGCTCCAATACTTATAAGAGCTTTTTCAACTCTTTCTTCTGAACAATCACACTTATATGATGGTTCTATTTCTTCTAAGAAATTAATATCCATATCCTCAAATATCATTTCTAAAATCTCTTTTATATCTTTTCCTTGATCTAATAAAGTTGTTATTGGTGGCATCTCTTCTAATCTATATGTTATTACGTCAGCTAATAATTCATCTGCATCAGGCATCATTTGTATAATAAATCCACCTGAGCATTTTATGCTTAAATCTTTATCTACTAATACACCTAAAGATACAGCTGATGGTGTTTGTTCTGAAACAGTGAAATAATAAGCAAAATCTTCTGCTATTTCTCCTGTGTATATAGGCACTTGTCCCACATATGGATCTTTAAGACCTAAATCTTTTATAACATATAACATACCATCTTTTCCTATTGCTCCACTTACATCAAGCTTTCCATTAGGCTTTAAAGGTAAATCTATAATAGGATTTCCAATATATCCTTTTACTGATCCATCAAAATGTCCTGTAACAGTTACTCCTTTTGCTTCACCTTTACCATCTATTTTTAAAGTAACTACTTCTTTTTCGCTTTTTAAAAGACATCCCATAAGGCTTCCTGCTGTTAACATTCTTCCTAATGCTGCTGATGCAACTGGAGTACAATTATGTAATCTTGTTCCTTCATTTACTAAGTTAGTAGTCATACCTCCTATGAATCTAACCATTCCATTCTTTGCTGTTCCTCTTATAATTTTATCTTTCATATACTATACCTCCATTTTTTTAACTACATAAAGAATTCTTTCAGAATATTCATTTACATCTTCATTAGAATATCCATCCCATTTTTCTAATACACTTAAATTTGCCATTTTTAAATAATTTTCTATTTCTTCTTCTTTATATGCTCTTTCATAATGTTCTTCTTCGAATCTTTCATAAAGTTCTCCTTCTTTAATAAAGAAAGTTAAGAACATATTTGTTATTGAATCTTCAAATGTATTTTCCCAACTATAAAAAACTTCTTCTGAATTATAAGTATAAATATTATTTCCTAATACTTCTGAAAGCTTATAATAGGAATTTATATCAAAAATAAAAATTCCATCCTTCTCTAAGTGATTATACACACTTTTAAAATAATTTACTATTCCTGAATCTTCTATTATATAATTAGTAGAATCTAATACACATGTTATCAATGAAAACTTATGATTAAGATTAAGCTCTGTCATATCTTGTCTTACTATTCTACTTCTTATCTTTTCTTTCTTAAATTTTTCAAAAGCTTCTCTTAGCATTTCTTCAGATAAATCAACTGCAAATGCTTCTTTAAATTGTTTCGCTATTTCTATTGAAACATTACCTGTTCCACAAGCCAAATCAAGATAGCTTTTTTTATTTACATTATATCTTTCACATATATCTAATACTTTATCACCAATTTTTTTATAATCTATATCTTCATTTATAAGTTCATCATATATTTTTGCAAATTCACAATATGCCATAATAGTATAATCCCCCAATCGGTTTAAACAAATATAAACATATATTATAATTATTATCCTATTTAGTCAAACTTAAGATTTTTTTCTCCCTAAAATTTGGTCATTAGTTGGAATTTTAAGTTCTTTTTTTCTTTTTGTCATAAGCCCACCTATTCTTCCTGTTTCTTCTGAAGTTAAACATCCCCATCCTAACTTTTCAACTTTATCTTTTAACCCTAACTCTTCTGCTATTTCATATTTAAGCTTTTCTCTAAGTTTTTCCGCTTCAGTCAATTCTTTATTTGTTTTTAATTTAGATTTTATTATTTTTTTTAATGGTGTTTTGCTCATTTTTTATTCCCCTTGCACTCATTTTATGTTTATTATTCCCATTATTTTTTCCTTTATTCTAAATAAAAAATTTTTCACTTTTATTTTTTCACTAATTCTTCCATAAGCCTTGATATTTCTCTTATAAAAACTTATAGTTATTGTATAAATATTTTTATAAATATAATTTTTAGGAGGGATTAATTTGTATAACGTTGCTATTGTTGGGGCAACTGGTAATGTAGGAAGGAAATTCCTTGAAATACTAGCTGAAAGAAACTTCCCAATAAAGAATCTATATCTTTACGCATCTAAAAGATCAGCTGGAAAAAAGATGACTTTTAAAGGTAATGAATATACAGTAATTGAAACTTGTAAGGAGAATATTGAAGATAAAGAATTAGATTTTGCTTTATTTTCTGCCGGAGGTGATACAAGCTTAGAGTTTGCACCTATTTTCTCAAAAACTGGAGCTGTAGTTATTGATAATAGTAGTGCTTGGAGAATGGATCCTAAAGTACCACTTGTAGTTCCTGAAGTAAATCCTGAGGACATAAAATGGCATAATGGAATAATTGCTAATCCAAATTGCTCAACTATACAAGCTATGCCTGTATTAAAAGCAATTGATGATGCTTATGGTCTTAAGAGAGTTATATATTCTACTTATCAAGCAGTTTCAGGTGCTGGTATGCAAGGAATAAAAGATTTAGAAGATGGACTTAAAGGAGTTGAACCAAAAAAATTCCCTTATCCTATTGCAGGAAACTGTCTTCCTCACATAGATGTATTTTTAGAAAATGGATACACTAAAGAAGAAATGAAAATGATTGAAGAAACTAGAAAAATTCTTCACAATCCTGATTTAAAAATTACTGCTACCACAGTAAGAGTTCCAGTTTTAAATTCTCACAGTGAAAGCATTAATTTAGAACTTAATAAAGAATTTGAAGTTTCTGATATTATTTCTCTTTTAAACACAGCAAAAGGTGTTGTTGTATATGATAATATAGAAGAATTAAAATATCCTACACCACTTTCAGTAACTGGTAAAGATGAAGTTTATGTTGGAAGAATAAGAAGAGACTTCAGCATAGATAATGGATTAAACTTATGGGTTGTAGCTGATAATATTAGAAAAGGTGCTGCTTTAAATGCAGTACAAATTGCTGAATTAATGATAAACAAGTAGAAATGGAGGATTTCAAATGACAATTTTTGAAGGTTCAGGTGTTGCTTTAGTTACACCTTTTACAGAAGATGGAGTTAATTTCGAAAAATTAAAAGAACTTCTTGAGTGGCATATTAAAGAAGGAACAGATTCAATAATAATATGCGGAACAACTGGTGAAGCTACTACAATGACTTTAGATGAAAAAAAAGAAGTTATAAAGTTTACAGTAGATATTGTTAACAAAAGAATTCCTGTTATAGCAGGAACAGGTTCTAACTGCACAGCCTCATCTATAGCTATGAGTAAATGGGCAGAAAGTATTGGTGTTGATGGACTTTTAGTTATTACACCTTACTATAATAAAACTAATAAAGCTGGACTTATTAAACATTTTGAAGCCATTAATGCTTCTGTAAATACACCAATTATTTTATATAATGTACCAGGTAGAACTAGCATGAATATGTCACCAGAAGTATTAAAAGAACTTTCAAAATTAAAAAACATTGTAGCTGTAAAAGAGGCTAGTGGAGATATAAGTCAAGTTGCAAGAATAAAAGCTCTTTGTGGTGACACTTTAGATATTTATTCAGGTAATGATGATCAAATAGTTCCTATTATGTCTCTTGGAGGAAAAGGAGTTATTTCAGTACTTGCTAATGTAATGCCTAAAGAAGTTCATGAAATGACAAAAGCTTATTTAGATGGAAATTGTAAAAAAAGTACTGAAATTCAAATAGAAACTTTAGAACTTGCTAATTCTCTTTTCTTAGAAACTAATCCAATCCCAGTTAAGACTGCTCTTAATTTAATGGGATTAGAAGTTGGACCTTTAAGACTTCCATTATATGAAATGGACAAAGCATTAGAGGATGTTATGAAGAAAGAATTAGAAAAACACAATTTAATTTAAGGAGATTTAAAATGGTTAAGATTTTATTAAATGGTTGTTCAGGTAAAATGGGAACTGTTATAAGCAAAATTGCAGAAACTGATTTTGATAATTTAGAAATTGTTGGTGGAATTGATAGAAATGACAATTCTTTTTCATACCCAGTATTTCATTCTCCTGAAGAAGTCAATATAGAGTATGATGTTCTTCTTGATTTCTCAAGAGCTGATGCTTTAAGAGGATTATTAACTCTTACAGAAAAAACAAATAAACCTCTTGTTATATGCTCAACTGGATTTACTCAAGATGACTTAAAATTAATAGATGAAAAAAGTAAAACATTACCTCTTTTCAAATCTGCTAACATGTCTCTTGGAATAAACTTAATAAATTCATTATTAAAAAAGGTATCTCCACTTCTTTATGGAAACTATGATATTGAAATAGTTGAAAAACATCATAATCAAAAGGTAGATGCTCCAAGTGGTACAGCAATATTACTTGCAGATACAATAAAAAATTCATTAAGTGAAGAAACTCAATATGTACATGGTAGAGATGGGCATAAGAAAAGAGAAAAAAATGAAATAGGAATCCATGCTATTCGTGGTGGTGGAATTGTTGGAGATCATGATGTTATATTTGCTGGTCTTGGAGAAGTTATTACACTTTCTCACAACGCTATTTCTAGAGATGTATTTGCTATAGGAGCACTTAAAGCTTGCGAATATATGGGTAATATAAATAAGCCTGGTCTTTATGATATGAATGATGTAATAGGACTTTAATAAAAAAACATCTAGATATTTATCTAGATGTTTTTTTATTATTTAAATTATTCTATTGTTACTCTATCAAAATAAATTTGACCTAATGTGGATGCGTGAATTCCTTTAATATTTTTATTTATTCCATAAGTTTTTGTATAATCATATAATGGAATTATTGGCATTTCATCAAGAAGAATATCTTCTGCTTTTCTCATATATTCAAATCTCTTATTTTGATCTGGTTCTGTCTTAGCTTTTTCTATTAATTCATCATATTCTTTATTATTAAAATGAGCATCGTTATTACCCCAACTAGCTTGATTTCCTTCTTCTCCACTTACCCACATATCTAAGAATGTCATTGGATCAACATAATCTGCTGACCATCCATGTCTTGCAATTTGATAATCTCCTTTATTTCTTGTATTTAAAAATACAGCCCATTCTTGATTCTTAAGTTCAACTTGAACACCAATTTCTTTCCAATTTTGTTGTATAATCTCCATAACTTTTCTATGTCCATCACCTTCTGAATTATACAATACTTCAAATTTAGGAAGTCCTTTTCCTTCTGGATATCCTGCTTTTGCTAATAACTTTTTAGCTTCTTCTTTATTTCCTTTGAAATCCATTGGATCAAATTTATTTTTCTTAAAGTCTTTTCCTGATGGATCTTGTATTCCTGCTGGAGTAAAACTAGCTGAAGGAACTTGTCCAGATTTAGTTACTTTAGTAACTATTGAATCTCTATCTATAGCTAATGCTAATGCATTTCTAACATCTTTGTTTTGAAGTGCTTTTTTAACTTCAGAATTTAATTTATCAGTATTATTATTAACATTTAGGCAAACGAAATAAGTTCCTAGATTAGGGAAAGTTTGAACTATTCCTTCTTCTGTTCCTGACTTAATCATTTCAGATGGAACATTTCCTATTACATCAAATTCTCCATTTTGTAAAGTTGCATATGATGTATTTTCATCAGCTACCATTTTATAAGTAATTCCAGAAATTTTTATATTATCTTTATTCCAATAATTTTCATTTTTTACAAATTCATAAGAATCTTTCATTTTAAATTCTTTTAATTGGAAAGGACCATTTGAAATATAAGTTTCCCCTTTTTCTGTCCAAGTATTATTTCCTTCAACAACATCCTCTCTTAATGGCATATATGAAGCAAATGCAGTTAACCCTAAGAAATATGGAGTTACAGAATGTAATTTAACTTCTAAAGTATTATCATCAATTACTTTTATTCCAACCTCTTCTGCTTTTGCTTTACCTTGATTATATTCTTTTGCTTTATCAATATAAAACATTTGATATGCATATTCAGCAGCTGTATCTTTATTTAGACATCTAAGCCATGCATATTGGAAATCTTTCGCTGTTACAGGTTTTCCATCTGACCATTTAGCATCTTTTCTTAATTTAAAAGTATAAGTTTTTTGATCTTTTGAAATTTCATAACTTTCTGCTACTCCTGGAATTGCTTTATCATTTTCGTCTAGCCTCATAAGCCCTTCAAAAGCATTTCCTATAACTGTGCTTCCTTCTACAGCTGTATTTAATGCTGGATCAATTGTTTCAATAACAGCTCCAACATTATAAACTAAAGGTTTACTAGCATCTTTTCCCCCTTCTGATGCTCCTCCACATCCTGCAAAAATTCCTGCACAAATCGTAACTGTTATAGCCAATGTGCATAAACTTTTTATTTTTCTTAATTTCATAAATTTTCCCCCTTTTATTTTTAAATAATATATATTTCCTTAACGAAAATTTATATCCCCTAATATAAATGACATGCTACAAAATGTCCTTTTTCCACTTCTTTTAAAGTTGGAGTTTCACATGCACAAATTTCTTTAGCCTCTTTGCACCTTGATTTAAATCTACATCCAGGTGGTGGATCTATTGGAGATGGTATATCTCCCTCTAAAACTATTCTTTTATTATTTTTAGAATAATTAGGATCTGGAACTGGTACAGCTGATAAAAGAGCTTTTGTATAAGGATGTTTTGGTTTTAAATATACATTATCACTTAATCCTTTTTCTACCATTTGCCCTAGATACATAACTCCTATGTGAGTTGAAATATGTTTTACCATAGATAAATCATGAGCTATAAATAAATAAGTTAATCCAAGCTCCTCTTGAAGCTCTTCAAGCATATTGATAACTTGTGCTTGTATAGAAACATCTAATGCTGATATTGGCTCATCACAAACTATTAATTCAGGTTCTACCGCTAAAGCTCTAGCTATTCCTATTCTTTGTCTTTGCCCTCCTGAAAATTCATGAGCGTACCTATTTATGTGACTTCCATTAAGTCCAACTTTATCTAAAAGATATCGTATTCTTTCTTCTCTCTCTTTTCCTTTATAAAGACCATGAATATCTATAGCTTCTCCTATAATATCTCCTACTGTCATTCTTGGATTTAAAGAAGCATATGGATCTTGAAATATCATTTGCATTTTCCTTCTAAGAGGAAGCATTTCATTATCTTTTTTATTTTCTATATTTTCTCCATTAAAAATTATCTCTCCTGAAGTTGGATTATAAAGCTTTAATATAGTTCTTCCTGTTGTAGTTTTTCCACATCCGGATTCTCCAACTAGTCCTAAAGTTTCACCTTTCTTTATTGTAAATGAAACATTATCTACAGCCTTTACAAAACTTTTTTTTGAAAAAACCCCTTTATTAGCAGGAAAATACTTACATAAGTTTTTTACTTCTAAAATAATTTCATTTTTTTCACTCATTTTATCTTCCTCCTACTTTATCTAATTCATTTAAAGTTCTATCTACCTTTGGAGCATTTTTATGGCAAAGCCAACATCTAGATTTATGCTCATCCTCTAAATCAAATAAAGGAGGTAAATTTTCCATACAAATTTTCATTGTATAATCACACCTATCTGCAAATGGACATCCTACTGGTGGTTTTAAAAGATCTGGTGGTTGTCCATCTATTGGTATTAATTTTTCTTTTTCTTTTTTCATAGGGTCTGGAACACTCTTTAAAAGCCCCCATGTATATGGATGTTTTCCTCTATAAAAAATATCCTCTGCACTTCCAGTTTCAACTATTACTCCACCATACATTACATTTATTCTTGAACAAAGGTCAGCAACTACACCTAAATCATGAGTTATAAGTATAATTGCAGTATTTAATTTTGATTTTAAGCTTTTCATTAAATCTAATATTTGAGCTTGTATAGTTACATCAAGGGCTGTTGTAGGCTCATCTGCTATTAATAATTCAGGCTCACACATAAGACTTATTGCTATCATAGCTCTTTGTCTCATTCCTCCTGAAAATTCATGTGGATATTGTTTCATCCTTTTTTCAGGACTTGGAATTCCAACTAGACCTAACATTTCTATGCCTTTTTCCCATGCTTCTTTTTTTGAAGCTTTTTTATGTTTCATATAATGCTCTATAAGTTGTTCACCTATTGTATATAAAGGATTTAAAGATGTCATAGGATCTTGAAATATCATTCCCATCTTTTCTCCTCTTATTTCTTCCATTTGTTTTTCTGAATATTTACTTATATCTTCTCCATTAAATAAAATTTCTTTACAATCTATTTTTGCATTTTCAGCAAGCAACTTCATTATTGACATCATAGTTACTGATTTTCCACATCCTGATTCACCAACTATTCCTAAAGCTTCTCCCTTATTAACATGAAAAGTTACTCCTCTAACTGCTTTTACATCACCTATATGAGTCTTAAATGAAGTCTTTAATTCTTTTACCTCTAAAATTTTTTCCATTTCATTTACCTCCTATCTTTGATGTTTTGGATCTAATGCTTCTGTTAACCCATCTCCAAGTAAGTTAAATGCTAAAATTATTATACATATAACAAGAGCTGGGAAAAATAATTGATAAGGATGAATTGTTATTACACTTTGTGCTTCACTACAAAGTGTACCAAGTGATGCTCTTGGAGCATTTATTCCAAGCCCAATATAGCTTAAAAATGCTTCTGTAAATATTGCTTGTGGAATCAATAAAGTCATAGTTACTATAATTGACCCTATACAATTTGGTATTAAATGTTTAAATAATATTCTCCTCTTTGAAGCTCCTAAAGCTTTTGCTGCAAGTACAAATTCTTGCTGTTTTAATTGAAGAATATCTCCTCTTACTATCCTTGCCATACCTACCCAATAAGAAATTGAAAGAGCTATCATTATACTAATTATTCCCGTCTTATCAAATTCTGATCCTTTTAATACTGCCATTATTAAAACAGCATATATCATTGTTGGTATTGAATAAAGACAATCTACTATTCTCATCATTATAGTATCCACTTTTCCACCAAAGAATCCTGCAATAGCTCCATATATTACACCTATAAAAAGATTTATTATGGCTGCTCCTACTCCAACTATAAGAGAGTATTTTGCCCCCATCATAACTCTTACAAATAAATCACGGCCTAAAGTATCTGTTCCAAATATATGTGATCCTCCAGGTCTTTGGCTAGTAGCTGCCATATCTTGTGCATCATAAGCATATTGAGAAACCATTGGTGTTACAATAACCATAATAACTAAAAGTATTATCACAATAAGTGAGCCTAATGCTACTTTATTAGTTTTTAATCTTCTCCAAGCATCTTTCCAATATCCAACACTTGGCCTAACATTTTTCTCAAATTGTTTTTCCTCCTTAGAAATAGGAGTAAACATATCTTCACTAATTTTTAAATTTTCCATTTGTTTTTCCTCCTAACTTTCTAAGTTTGATAATTTTATTCTTGGATCAATAATTACATATAAAATATCTACTATTAAGTTACAAACAACTATTAATGTACTAAAAAATACCACTACTCCTAAAAGCATTGTATAATCTCTGCTTGTTATTGTTGATACAAATTCATTTCCAAGTCCAGGTATTCCAAATATTTTTTCTACTACAAATGATCCAGTAAGAATTCCTGCAATTAATGGTCCCATATAAGTTACTATAGGTATAAGTGAATTTCTCAAAGCATGTTTAAATATTACTACTCTGCCACTTAGCCCCTTTGCTTTTGCTGTTCTTATATAATCTGATTTTAAAACATCTATAAGTTTACTTCTTGTAAGTCTAGTTATAAATGCCATCGAAGATCCCGCAAGAGCTATAACTGGCATAATATAATTTACTGGCTTATCTAACCCTATAGCAGTTGGTATTATTTTTAATTTAACTACTAAAACATAAATTAATAATGAGCTTATTACGAAACTTGGAATTGTTATTCCTAAAGTTGCTATAAACATACATAATCTATCTGGCCACTTTCCTGATTTAAGAGCAGATACTATTCCTAATAATACTCCTGTAATAAGTGATACAATAACTGCAACTATTCCTAATTTTGCTGATTTAGGGAAAGAATACTTTATAGTGTCTGAAACTTGTCTTCCTCTAAATTGCATTGATTCTCCTAAATCACCTTTTAGAAGATTGCTCATATACATTTTATATTGTTCTCCTATTGGCTTGTCCAATCCATATTTTTCATTTAAAATTTCTTTCATTTCTGCCGTTACTTTCTCACCATCAAACGGACCACCTGGCATTAATCTTATTAGGAAAAATGTTAAAGTTACTACTACCCATATAGTAACAATACTTATTAATATTCTTTCTCCTATGTATTTTGCCATATTAACCCCTCCATTCTTTCTCGCCATTTACACTGGCTAATTTATTAATAATTATATTATATTCAACCTTAATGTCAAATTACTTTGATAAATATCTCGCTTCATTTTTAACATTTTAATAAAAAATGTTCATTTTTTAAATTCACTCACTTTTTAAACGAAATTTTTTGATTACGTTTTCATTTGCTATTCTAAAGGATTTTTATCCTTTTTATGGAATTAAATTCTATATTCAATTTATATCATAATGTTAAAATTTTACTTATTTATATTTATTTTTTTCATTTTTTCTTTTTCCATTCCAATCTTACACTTCTTATTTTTTGTACATATAGTACAAACATTATTACTCTTTCTAATAATTAAAATAAGACTAGGATATATCCTAGTCTTATTTTAATAACATAATTTTATATATTATAATCTCTTTATAAAATCCTCTATTTTATCTAAAGCTAATTTTAATTCTTCTATTGAATAGCAATAAGATATTCTTATATATCCTTCTCCACCTTCACCAAAAGCCTCTCCAGGTACACAAGCTACTTTTTCTTCATTTAACAATTTCATACAAAACTCATATGAGCTTAAATTAAATTTTTTAATTGATGGAAATACATAAAAAGCTCCTTTAGGTACTGTATGTTCTAACCCCATTTTAGTAAGTCTTTCACAAACAAAATCTCTTCTATTCTTAAATTCTTGTTTCATTTTCTCTACTTCACTTACTCCATTTTTTAAACCTGAAATCATTCCATATTGAACTATAGATGTTGCACATGATACTCCATATTGATGTACTTTCATTATTTCATTCATTAAATCTTTTTTAGCACATACATATCCAATTCTAAGTCCAGTTGCTGAAAACATCTTTGAAAATCCACTTATATATATTACTTTATCTAAAATTTCATCTTCTTGTGCAATTGAATAATAGTCATCATAAATTATAGATGCATATATTTCGTCAGTTATAACTATTATTTCTCTATCTTTAATTAATTTAATTAACTTGTCTCTTCCTTCTTTATCTAAAATAGCACCTGTAGGATTTGTTGGAAAAGAAAGTACTAAAATTTTTGAATTGCTTTCATCTAAACTTCTTTCTATTTCTTCTATGTTAAGAGAAAAGTCTTCATTTAACTTATAATTAAATACTTTTCCACCAATTATTTTTACTATACTTTCATAAGCTGGATATGCAGGAGTAGGTATTAATACATTTTCTCCTGGATTAACTAAACTTTGAAATACAGAATATAATCCTTCACTTCCGCCAACTGTTATACATATATCTTCTTTTGAATAATTTATATTTAAAGTTTTTAAATATTTTGATATTTCTTCTCTTAATTGGATTATCCCAGCATTTGGAGTATAAGTTGTTTTATCTTCATCTATAGCTTTTTTCATCTCTTCTTTTATACAATTAGGTGTATTAAAATCCGGTTGACCTAATGTTAATGAAATTGCATCTTTAACTTTTACTACCTCATTATAAAATTTTCTTATTCCTGATATTTGTACTGATTTAACATTTTCATTCATTAAAATTCTATCCCCTTTCTACTTGGAATCCCCTTTTCATAATAATGTTTTATCATTTTCATTTCTGTAACTAAATCTGCTTTTTCAGCTATTTTATCTGGAACATTTCTACCTGTCATTATAATCTCCATATTTTCTGGTTTATTTTCTATTATGTATAGTACTTCTTCTTCAGTTAAAAATTTATTTTTTAAAACTCCCATAATTTCATCTATTATAAGGACATCTGTATCATTTTTTTCTAATCTTTCTAATATAAAATTATACCCCATTCTTATTTCTTTTTTTAAAAGCTCTATCTGTTCTTCATTTAAATTCCAAACAAAATCTTTTTTAGTTTCAAATCTATATATTTTAAAATTTTCTCCAAGTTCTTCTATTGTTTTTAATTCTCCAGTATATCCACCTTTTAAAAATTGTAGCATTTTTACTTTAAGCCCATTTCCATAAGCCCTAATTCCTTGACCTATAGCAGCTGTAGTTTTTCCTTTTCCATTTCCAGTATATATTTGAACTAATCCTTTTTCTAACTTCATATTTATCACTCCTTTTGATTATTTTACATTATTACCACTATACTCGCAAATGCGATTTTTTTTCGTTTACCTCTTTAAATAAAGCTGACTTTTTATTATAATTAAATACATATATAAATATTCGACATTATTAGAAGGGATGATACTATGGAATATAATTTTACTGATCCATATGAAATCGCAAGATTCATAAAAGAAACTAAAAAATCTACACCTCTTAAGATTTTTGTTAATGGTAATCTTAAAGATGCTAACTTAGATAAGATAGAATGGTATGGAACTGATAACTTCTATATATTAATTGGTGAATCAGACATACTTACAGAAGTAATTCTTGATAATAAAGATAAAATTAAACATTTTAGAATTGAAAATGATAGAAGAAACTCTGCTATCCCTATGCTTGACATAAAAGAAATTGATGCAAGAATAGAACCAGGTGCTATAATTCGTGATAGAGTTGCAATTGGTAAAAATGCTGTTATTATGATGGGAGCAGTTATTAACATAGGTGCTGAAATTGGTGAAGGAACTATGGTTGACATGAATGCTGTTATAGGTGCTCGTGGAAAACTAGGAAAAAATGTTCACTTAGGAGCAGGTGCTGTTGTTGCTGGTGTTCTTGAACCACCAAGTAAATCACCATGTGAAATAGGAGATAATGTTTTAATAGGAGCTAATGCTGTTATTCTAGAAGGAATAAAAATCGGAGATGGTGCTGTTGTTGCAGCAGGTTCTGTTGTTACTGAAGATGTTCCTGCTGGAGTAGTAGTAGCTGGTTCTCCTGCAAAAATAATAAAATCTGTTGATGATAAAACAAAAGATAAAACACAACTTTTAGATGATTTAAGAAAATAATAAAAAAGCAAGTACAATATTGTACTTGCTTTATTTTATACTGCTCCTTCTTCATTATTTTGAAGAACTGCATCTGTACTCTCTTCAGAATCTCTAACTCTTTCCATTTTTGATATAGAAACTTCATATGCAACCTTTTTTATAACTTCTGTGTCAGAAATTTTCTTTTGGTATTCTCTACTTTGAAGTCTACCCCAAATTCTTATATTATCTCCAACCTCTAGCATTTTGCAGAATCTTGAATTTCTTCCCCAAGCTATAGTAGGAATATAATCTGACTTATTATAAGCTCTATTTACTGCTAATAAAACGTCTGCAATTTCTCTTCCAAATGGAGTTGTTCTATATACTGGTTCTTTACAAATATAACCATCTAAATAAATTTCATTTGGATTTTTACTTCTTTCTAAACAAGGCTCTATATTTCTTGCAAAAACAGTTAATATAAGCTTATTTGTCCCATCCATAAATTTATTGTATGATCTTAGCTGCCCATCAACAACTACTTCAGTTCCCACACTTATGTCTACTCCTGTTAAAAGTCTTTCTGAAACAGTTATATTTAATATATCTACTGAATCACTTAATCTCATAACTTCTAAATCAAAAGTATAAAAACCTTCCCCATACATTTCATGACTAAATTTTTTTTCTGAAACTATCTTTCCTTCTAAGTAAATCTTATTGTTTAACATTAAATTATCCATTGTAACCCCTCTCTCCCTTTGTACTAAAAGATTTGTGCTCTTATAAACCCCAACACAAATATATTTCCATTATAATACATCATGAACTTATTTATCAATATTTTTTAAAATTTATTTCATTTTTATTTCTTTTATGTCTATTTAGTTAACTTTTTTGATAAACAGTTAAATTCATATCCTTCATTTTTTAATTCTAATATTAATCTTTCTATATTTTCTGGAGTATATTTTCCATTATTATGATATAAAATTATTGAACCATTTGTTATTTTACTTTTCACATTCTTATACTCTTTCTCAGCCCCCTCATTTAACCAGTCCTTTGAATCAACATCCCATCCAACTGGAATATATCCTAAATTATAAACCTTTTCAACAGCTTCTTTTGAAAATGCTCCACTTGGAAATCTAAATAATTTTGTATCTACATTTACTGATTCTTTTAATATGTTTTCTGTGTCTTTTATTTCTTTTTCCATTCTTTCCTTTGATATCTGAGTAAAATCAGGATGAACATAACTATGGTTTCCTATATCATGTCCTTTTTCTACTATAGCTTTTAGTTTAGGTAAATTTCCATCAGGATATTTTATCCATTTCCCCATGATAAAAAATGTTGCCTTAACATCATGCTTTTCTAAAATCTCTAAAATTTTATAAGTATTATCTTTTTCTGCCCAATTTATATCAAAGGTAAGAAAAACTTCTTTTTTTTCTGTATCTATTTTATATATCGGCTCTTTTTTTATTATATTTATATCGTTTACTAATTTTATATTACTTTTTACTTTTATTCCGATAACTAAAAATAATATTATACAAAAAAATAAACTAATTCCTTTTATAATTTTCATATTTTCCTCTTATATAATTACTATATTACATTATATTAACTAAATTTTTATTTAGTACTAAATTACACTATATAAAAATTTATGCTATAATTACTATATATTTTCAAAATAAAGTGGAGGTTTTAGTATGCATGAAGAAAGTTCTTTAGAATTAGCTGAAAATAAGTTATTGGTTTTATATATATTAAAAGTACTTAAACAACCAATTACTAATTCTCAACTAACTGAGATTATTTTAGAAAATAGTTTCATTAATTATTTTACTCTACAGCAATATATAAGTGAGCTTCTTGAAGCCCAATTTATAAATTATATTGAAGTTTCAGATAAAAACCTAATAAGATTAACTGAAAAAGGTGAAAATGTTCTTTCATTTTTTAAAGATAGAATATCCGCTTCAAAATTAAATTCAATAACTGAATATATAAAGTCTCATATAGATCTTATAAAAAAAGAATTAACCATACATAGCGATTATACAATAACTAAAAATAATAATTTTTTAATTCATATAAAAGCTCTTGAGGATGATTCTCCATTAATTGACCTTAAACTTTCAGTTCCAACAAAAAAACAAGCCACTTATGTTTGCAATAAGTGGCAAGAAAATCCTTCTGAAATTTATAATCAAATAATTAAGCTTCTATTCAATGAAGAAAATTAATAGAAATCATTGCACTAGGCTAATTTCCTAATGCAATGATTTTTTTATGCATAGTATTTTCATCAATTATAAATATTCTTCCTGAATAATAATCAGAAACAATAATATTTTCATCTATTTTAAGTATTTCTCTGGGCATACCTCCTAATATAAATTTATAACTATCTTTATTTTTTAAATTTACTACTCTTATACTTCCATCTCCAAAATTAGCCGAATACACAAAACCATCTTTCTCAAATATATCAATTGGAAACGCTCCGATATTATATTCATTTAAAAGAGAAAAATCATTTAATGAATAAATTTTTAGCTTTCCTTCCATATTCTCTTCAAATGTATTTTCACAGACATATATGTTTTTCTTATCTTTTGATAAATATATTTTTGTTGGAGAATTCTTTAAATATATTTCTCTTTCAACTTTTTTTGTCTCATTATTTATTATAGTTATACTATTACTATTCATATTAGATACATATACATATTTTTTTTCACTATCTATTGAAATAGAATTTGGATAATCTCCAACTTTTATTTCAAAATCTATTCTCTTTTCTTTTTCATTAAAGATTATTAATGAATTCGAATCTCCACATGTTACATAAATATAGTCATCTCTCCATTTAATATCATTAGGATATTTTCCTATTAAAAAATTATCTTCTTCTATAAATTTTCTTGTATTTATAAAAGTTATGCTATCTGAATAGCAATTTGCTGTTACCCCCCTTTCGCCTCTCACATCAATACTTATAGGCCCAATCTTCTCTCCCCCAAGCTTTAAGGGCAATGTGTCCACACTCATTCTATCAATATTAATTCTGGTTAAACTATCATTATCAGTATTACACACAATAATATTTTTCATAGTATTTATTTCTCCTTAAAATTTGGAAGTTTCATTTAATCTATTGTATGTGAAAAAATTACTTATGGGAACAAAATACTCCATTTTTCTCCTTTATTATTTTTGTATATAGAATTATAATATATTAGTAAATATTTTTAGGAGGGGTACTAATGTTTATATATAAAACACAAGGAGTTTGTTCAACTGAAATCCATATTGAAACTGAAGGAGATATTATAAAATCAGTAGAATTTATAAAAGGTTGCCCAGGTAATCTTTTTGGAATATCATCTCTTGTTAAAGGAATGAATATTGATTCTGCTATTGAAAAATTACAAGGTATTAAATGCGGAAATAAGGATACTTCTTGTCCAGATCAATTATCAATAGCTTTAAAGGAATTAAAAAATAAATAAAATAAAAGAGTTAACTTTACAAATATAAAAGTTAACTCTTTTTATTTATTTTCTATTTAAACTTTTTCTAATTATTCCTCTCATTTCTCCTATCATATATAAAGATCCAGTTGCAATTATTAAATCATCTTTGTTAGCTTTATCATATATATATTTAAATCCATCTTCATAGCTTTTAAAACTTACCACATTTTTATTTATTTTTTCTATCTCTGTCTTTAATTCTTCTGCAAGTTCAGCTCTTTCACTATGAGGAGTAAGAGCTACTATTTCTTCACAACCTGGAACAATACATTTTATCATCTCTTCTACTTGTTTATCTGCTAATATACCAATTAATAAATATTTTTTATTATATTTAAAATATGTTTCTATATTTTCCTTTAATCTAGATATTCCATCTATATTATGAGCACCATCTATAATTACTGTTGGACTTTCTCCTAGAGTTTCTAATCTACCATTCCAAACTACGTTCTCCATAGCCCTCTCTATGTTCTTAGGCTCTTTATTTTCTAAACTTAATACTTCTTCAACAACTCTAACTGCTACTAATCCATTTAAAATTTGATGTTTTCCTAATAAACTCATATTCAAAATATAGTCCTTAATAGATCCTTTAATTAATATCTTTTGATATACTCTACCATTTATTTTTTCTATATTTATAAATTTACTATCTTCAGCATTTAATTTTATTAATTTTGAATTTTTAGCCTTTGCAGTCTCTTCTATTATTTCCATAGCATTTTTAATCTGAGGATATGTTATAACTTTTATTCCCTCTTTAATAATTCCACATTTCTCTCTTGTTATCTCTTCAATAGTATTACCAAGTATATTCATATGATCTAAACTAATCGAAGCTAAAACTGATATTATTGGATTTATTACATTTGTAGCATCTAATCTTCCACCTAATCCAACTTCAACTACTGCATAATCTACTTTTTCATCATAAAAATATTTAAACATTATACAAGTTATTATTTCAAACTCTGTTGGATTGCCTAATCCTTCTTCTTTTACAATATCAACTACATCTTTTATTTTTTCAACATAAAATGCTAACTTGTCTTTTTCTATATTATTCCTATTTATTTGAATTCTTTCCTCAAACTCTTCTAAGAAAGGTGATGTATACATTCCTACATTATATCCTTCTTCCATTAACATCTTAGTTATCATAGCTGTAGTAGAACCTTTTCCATTTGTTCCACCTATATGTATTACTTTTAAATTCTTTTGTGGATTTCCTAATAATTCTAATAATCTCTCTACTCTTTCTAATCCATAATTAGAACCAAAATTTCCAACTTTATGTATATAATTCATTGCTTCTACATAATTCATAATTTCTCCTCCACATTTTATTAGTATTTTATTCACAAATATCAAATATAAATTTAACTTACTTAACATTTTAAACCAAAATATTATCTAAATAAAGGTTTATAATAATACTATAAAATATTTTTGCTTTTTTATCTAATTTAAATTTTACTTTAATAGTTTGTTTACTTAACTGATAAAATTTGTTATACTTATTTGAGTAATAAGTATTATTGTTTAATAAAATTTATTATTATTATTTGTGAGGTGTTTAGGATGAAGTTTAAAGAAATAAAGAAAGATATTTATTGGGTTGGTGCTTTAGACCCAAACTTAAAAGTATTTGATATTATAATGTATACAAAATTTGGAACAACTTATAATTCATATCTTGTTAAAGGAAATGAAAAAACAGCGCTTTTTGAAACAGTTAAAGAAAAATGCTTTGATGAATATTTAAAAACTCTTCAAAGTTTAGGAATAAAAGAAAATGAAATTGACTATATTGTTGTTGATCATACTGAACCTGACCATGCTGGATCAGTTGGAAAAATATTAGAGCTTTCTCCAAAAGCTAAAGTAGTTGGTTCTTCTCAAGCTATAAACTACTTAAAAGAAATTATAAATAGAGATTTTGATTATATAATAGCTAAAGATGGTGATGAACTATCTCTTGGTAATAAAACATTAAAATTTATTTCTGCTCCATTTTTACATTGGCCAGATTCTATGTATACTTATATAAAAGAGGACAATGTATTAGTAACTTGTGACTCTTTCGGAAGCCACTACTCAAGTGAAAATGTATTTAATGATTTAGTTGAAAACAAAGAAGATTATTTAGAAGCTCTTAGATATTATTATGATTGTATCTTTGGACCATTTAAACCATTTGTTCTTAAAGCTATAAATAAGATTAAAGATTTAGATATAGATGTTATCTGTCCTGGTCATGGTCCAGTATTAAGAGATAATCCTATGGAAATAGTAAATATCTACAAAGAATGGAGTACACCAGTTAAACCTTCTATAAATGGTGATAAAAAAGTTACTATAGCTTATGTTAGTGCTTATGGTTATACTGCTGAAATGGCAAAAGCTATAGCAGATGGTATAAAGAAGAATCATAATGTTGAAGTTAAACTATATGATGTAATTTATCATGAAACTGCAGATATAATTAAAGATATAGAAGAATCAGATGGTATATTATTTGGTTCTCCTACTATAGTTAATGAATTATTACCTCCAATTAGAATTCTTATGGCAAATTTAAATCCTATTATTCATGGTGGTAAATTTGCAGCATCATTCGGTTCTTATGGATGGAGCGGAGAAGCAGTTCCTAGAATGGATAATAGATTAAAAGAACTAAAAATGAAACTAGTAGCTGATGGATTTGCTATTAAATTCAGAGCTTCTGAAGATCAAATTAAACAATTAAATGAATTCGGAGAAAATTTCTCTAAAAAAATGTTTGGAGAAATATAATAAAAAAAGGTAGATTTTAAATCTACCTTTTTTATTTATTAATTTAATGCATTTATTCTAACTTTTACTGCTTCTAACATTTGAACATACTTTTCTCTTTTTTCTTTTTCTCCATTAACTACTGCTTCTGGAGCTTTAGCTACGAAACCAGCATTTGAAAGTTTTTTATCTATTCTTTCGATTTCGCCTTCTAATTTTTTAAGCTCTTTATTTAATCTTTCAAGTTCTTTTTCTTTATCAACTAAGTCAAGAAGTGGCATAAATAATTCTCCACCTTTTACTACAAGTGATACTGCATTTTCTGGAACTTCTTTTTTATCTTCTATAAATGTTACTTCATTTGCAGATGCAAGCTTTTCTATATACCCTTTACCATTTAAGAATGCTTCTTTAGCTTCTTCTCCAATATAGCAAATTACATTTGCTTTTCTTGAAGGTGGTACATTCATTTCAGCTCTTACATTTCTTAGACCTTTTATTCCCTCTATTACATATGCCATATTTTCTTCTGCATTAGAATCATTTAATTCCTCTTTGTATTCTGGCCAAGCTGAAAGTGTTATAGTTTCTTCTTTATCATTTAAGTGAGTAAATATTTCTTCTGTTATAAATGGCATTACTGGATGTAATAATTTTAATCCTGTTTCTAATACAGTATATAAAACATTAAATGTTATACCTTTTGCTTTTCTATCATCACCATATAATACTGGTTTAACAAGTTCTATATACCAATCACAGAACTCAGTCCACATGAAATCATAAACTTTTTGAAGTGCAATTCCAAGTTCAAATTTATCCATATTTTCTGTTACTTCTTTTATAAGAGTATTCATTTTAGATAATATCCATTTATCAGCTAAAGTATATTCTTTTGAATCTTTAAATTCATCCATAAGTTCTCTATCAAGATTCATCATAACAAATCTTGATGCATTCCAAATTTTATTTGCAAAGTTTCTAGCTGATTCAACTCTTTCAGGATAATATCTTATATCATTTCCTGGAGCATTTCCTGTAACAAGCATAAATCTTAATGCATCAGCTCCATACTCTTCTATTACTTCCAATGGATCTACTCCATTACCAAGAGATTTACTCATTTTTCTTCCTTGAGAATCTCTTATTATTCCGTGTATAAGAACATTTTCAAATGGACTCTTATCCATATTATGAATTCCACTAAATATCATTCTTGCAACCCAGAAGAATATTATATCATATCCTGTAACTAGAGTATTTGTTGGATAGAAGTACTCTAAATCTTCTGTTTTTTCTGGCCAACCTAAAGTTGAAAAAGGCCATAATGCTGATGAGAACCAAGTATCTAATACATCTGTTTCTTGTTCTAAGTTTTCACTTCCACATTTTGAACATTTGCATACTTCTGTTTCTGAAACAATTATTTCATTACAGTCTTTACAATACCATACTGGAATTCTATGTCCCCACCATAATTGTCTTGAAATACACCAATCTTGAATGTTTTCCATCCAGTTAAAATAAGTTTTTTCAAATCTTTCTGGTATGAACTTAGTTTCTTTATTTTTTACAACTTCTATTGCTGGTTTTGCAAGACTTTCCATCTTTACATACCATTGTTTTGAGATTATTGGCTCAACAACAGTTCCACATCTATCATGTGTTCCTACATTATGTGTATGAGGTTTAACTTTAACTAAAAGTCCTAAATCTTCAAGATCTTTTACCATAGCACGTCTAGCTTCATATCTATCCATACCTTGATATTTTAGACCTTTTTCATTTATTATTCCTTTATCATCCATAACTCTTATAATTTCTAAGTTATGTCTCTTTCCTACTTGGAAATCATTAGGATCATGAGCAGGTGTTATTTTTACAGCTCCTGTTCCAAATTCTAAATCAACGTAATCATCACCAACTATAGGAATTTCTCTATTTACAAGTGGAAGTATAAGAGTTTTTCCTATTAAATGCTTGAATCTTTCATCAGCTGGATTTACTGCAACTGCTGTATCTCCTAGTAAAGTTTCTGGTCTTGTTGTTGCTATTTCTAAATATCCTGAACCATCAGCTAAAGGATAATTTATATGCCAAAAATGTCCTTCTTTTTCTTCATATTCTATTTCTGCATCTGAAAGAGCAGTTTGACACTTAGGACACCAATTTGTTATTCTATTTCCTTGATATATAAGTCCTTCATTATATAACTTAACGAAAACATGTTTTACTGCTTTATCTAAATGTTCATCCATTGTAAATGCTTCTCTTGTAAAATCAGCAGAACAACCCATTTTTTTAAGTTGAGTTCTTATTCTTTCTCTATATTCATCTGTCCATTCCCAAACTTTTTCTAAGAAAGCTTCTCTACCCATTTCTTTCTTTTTAAGACCTTGCTTTAAAAGTTCATTTTCAACTTTAACTTCTGTTGCAATTGAAGCATGATCTTGTCCTGGTAACCATAAAGTTGAATAACCTTGCATTCTTTTAAATCTTATAAGCATATCTTGAAGTGTATTATCAAGTGCATGACCTAAATGAAGTTTACCAGTTATATTTGGTGGTGGCATAACTATTGAATAAGGTTTCTTACTCTTATCTACCTTTGGCGTAAAATATTTTTTTTCTTCCCAATTTTTATAAATTCTATCTTCAAACTCTTTAGGACTATAAGTAGTTTGAAGGTTATTTATTTCTGACATCTAAATTCCTCCTAGTTTTATAAAATAAAAAGAGCTTTCATCCTATGAAAGGACGAAAGCTCGTGGTACCACCTTTATTCATAGAAAATTATACTATTTTCTATGCACTTAATTAATTAACGATTTAAAACCGTTCCTAGCTACTATTATTTCACAAGGAAAGCTCCAAAGCTACCTTCAGAATAATTCCTATAAAGGGCTCTCACCTAATCCCTTCTCTCTTTAATATTTCTTATTCTTACTCCTCTTTTTCTAAGCCTTTTTTTATACAATTATAATTTATATAATATGTTATATTATAATTTTCTTTTTGTCAATATTTCTGTTTTTTACTAAAAATATTATTTTTCTTCTTTTAATTTCTTAAATGCTACAGATAGCATAAGCTTAATTCTATTTACTTGGTTTACTTCTGAAGCTCCTGGATCATAGTCAACTGCAACAATATTAGCTTGTGGATATTTAGCTTTTAAAGCTTTCATCATCCCTTTACCAGTTACATGGTTTGGAAGACATCCAAATGGTTGCATACAAACTATATTTTCTGAACCTGACTCTATAAGTTCTATCATTTCTCCTGTTAAGAACCAACCTTCTCCAGTTTGATGTCCTAATGAAAGTATTTCTGATGCAAGCTTTCCTAAATCTCTAATATCTCTAGGTGCTTCAAATCTCTTACTCTTATCTAGTTCAGCTTTCATAACTTTTCTATAGCTATCCATATATTTCATAACAAGCATACTTATATTTCTTTCAAGTTTTCCTGTTCCTAGGAATTTTTGCTTAAAGTCGCTATCATATGCTGAATAGAAGAAGAAATCAAGTAAATCTGGAACTACTGCTTCTGCTCCTTCTCTTTCTAATAAGTTTACAATATCATTATTTGCAGTTGGATGATATTTAACTAAAATTTCACCAACTACTCCTACTTTTGGTTTCTTAATATCTAATAATTCTAAATTATCAAAGTCTTTTATTATTCCTCTGATAATATTATTAAATTCTTTTTTACCACCATTTTTTATATTTTCTTTTGCAATTTCATTCCATTTATCATATAACTTATTTGCTGATCCTTTAACTTTTTCATAAGGTCTTGTTTTATATAAAACTCTCATGAATAAATCTCCATATATAAGTGCCATAAGGGCTTTCTTAACAAATTTAAGAGTTATCTTAAATCCTGGTTGTTTTTCAAGTCCAACAGCATTTAATGATAATACTGGTATATTTTCATAACCTGCATTTTTAAGAGCAAGTTTTAAGAATCCAATGTAGTTAGTTGCTCTACATCCTCCTCCAGTTTGACTTATTATAACTGAAGTATTATTTAAATCATATTTTCCTGATTTTAAAGCTGCAATTATTTGTCCAACTACTATTATTGATGGATAACATGCATCATTATTAACAAATTTTAATCCTTCATCAACTGCATGAGTATCATTTGCTGGTAATATTTCTATATTAAAGTCAGCTGCTCTACCTGCTACTTCTAATTTATCAAAGTGAATTGGAGACATTTGTGGAACAAGTAAAGTATGAGTTTTTCTCATTTCTTTTGTAAATACTATATTTTTGTATGAATTATCTTCATATACTGGTTTATAGTTATTTCTATCTCTCTCTTCAATAGCAGCTTTAAGAGATCTTATTCTTATTTTCGCAGCTCCTAAGTTATTTCCTTCATCTATCTTTAATACTGTATAAATTTTACCTTTTTCAGCTAATATTTCATTTACCTGATCTGTTGTTACAGCATCAAGTCCACAACCAAATGAGTTAAGTTGTATCATTTCAAGTTCATCACAATCTCTTACAAAAGCTGCTGCTCTATAAAGTCTTGCGTGATATGTCCATTGGTCAACTACTCTTAATTTAGTTGTTAATTTTCCTAAATGAGAAATACAATCTTCTGGTATTACAGCCATTTTAAATGAGGCTATAACATCCGGTATACCATGATTTATTTCTGGATCAACATGATATGGTCTACCTGTTAAAACAATACCTTTCATATTGTTTTCTTTTAAATATTTAAGAGTTTCTTCACCTTTTTCTCTTAAATCACGTTTATAAGCTTCTCTTTCTTCAAATGCCTTTTTGACTGCCATTTTAGCTTCATCTAATGTTACATTAAACATTTTAAATTCTTGAACAATTCTTTTTGCAAGAACTTTTTCATCATTTAATGAGAAGAAAGGAGCCATATAATTAATATTTTTTTCTTTTATTGCATCCATGTTATTTTTAATAACTTCTGGATATGAAGTTACCATAGGGCAATTATAGTGATTATTTGAATCGCTAAATTCTTTCTTTTCATAAGATATACATGGATAGAAGATATTTTTAAATCCTCTTTCAATAAGTGCTGCAACATGACCATGAACTAATTTAGCTGGATAACAAGCTGAATCTGACGGTATTGTATCTATTCCTTTTTCATAAAGTGATTTAGATGATACAGGTGATAATTGTACTCTAAAACCAAGTTCAGTTAAAAGTGTAAACCATAAAGGATAGTTTTCATACATGTTTAATACTCTAGGTAATCCTATAGTTCCTCTTTTAGCTTCTTCAACTGATAATGGTTTATATCCAAAAGTTCTCTTGAATTTATATTTATAAAGATTTGGTACTGTATCTTTCTTTATTTGAATACCTAATCCTCTCTCACATCTATTTCCTGAAATAAATTCTTCATCAGTAGTAAATTTATTTATAGTTAAAAGACAGTTATTTCCACAAAGACCACATCTTCTAAATTCAGATGTCATATCAAAATCTTTTAATTGATCTTCTTTTAATATAGTAGATTCTTCTCCTTCTACATATCTTTCCTTAGAAATTATAGCTGCTCCAAAAGCTCCCATAAGTCCTGCTATATCTGGTCTTACTGCTTCTCTTTCAGAAATCAACTCAAATGTTCTTAAAACTGCATCATTGTAGAAAGTTCCACCTTGAACTATTATTTTTTCACCCATTTCTTTTGGGTCTCTAATTTTTATAACTTTATATAAAGCATTTTTTATAACTGAGTAAGAAAGACCTGCTGAAATATCTCCTACTGAAGCTCCTTCTTTCTGAGCTTGTTTAACTTTTGAATTCATAAACACTGTACATCTTGATCCTAAGTCAACTGGACTATCTGAATCTAATGCTGATTTTGCAAAATCTTCAACTTCTAACCCTAAAGATTTTCCAAAAGTTTCTATAAAAGAACCACATCCTGATGAACATGCTTCATTTAAAAGTATGCTATCAATTACTCCATTTTTTATTTTTAAGCACTTCATATCTTGACCACCAATATCAAGAATAAAGTCTACTCCTGGCAAGAAATGATCTGCTGCTTTATAGTGAGCTATTGTTTCTATTTCTCCTAAATCCATATGTAAAGCTGATTTTATAAGAGCCTCTCCATATCCTGTAACAGTAGCTTTTGCTATTTTTGCTTCTTTAGGTAATTCAGAATATAATTCTTTCATAATATCTACGATTTTCTTTAATGGATTTCCTCCATTTCCACCATAGTATGAATAAATTATTTCATCATTTTCATTTATTAAAACTACTTTTGTTGTTGTTGATCCTGCATCTATACCTAAGAATACTTTTCCTTTTGCATCTTTTATATCTGCTCTCTTAGCTTTTGCTTTATTATGTCTTTCGTTAAATTTATTAAACTCTTCTTCAGTTTTAAATAATTTGTCTAATCTTAATACTTCATCATCCTTAGCATCGCTCATTCCATTTACTTTTTCTATTAAGTCTACGAAATCTATAGGATCTTCTTCTTTTGATAAAAGAGCTGCTCCCATTGCAACAAATAGCTGAGGATTTTCTGGAAATATTATTTCCTCATCAGTAAGCTCTAAAGTTTCTATAAATCTTTTTCTTAATTCTGATAAGAAATATAAAGGTCCTCCTAAGAATGCTACATGCCCTTTAATAGGTTTTCCACAAGCAAGTCCACCAATTGTTTGATTAACAACTGCTTGAAGTACTGATGCTGCAATATCTTCTTTTTTAGCACCTTCATTAATAAGTGGTTGAACATCTGTTTTTGCAAATACACCACATCTTGAAGCAATAGGATAAATAACTGTATAGCTTTTAGCTAATTCATTTAACCCTGTAGCATCAGTATTTAAAAGTGATGCCATTTGATCTATGAAAGCTCCTGTCCCCCCAGCACAAGAACCATTCATTCTTTGTTCTATTCCACCTTTTAAATAAGTTATTTTTGCATCTTCTCCCCCTAGCTCTATAGCTACATCTGTTTGTGGAATTACATTTTCAATAGTTTCTGTACATGCTATAACTTCTTGAACAAACTTTACTCCTAACCAATTGGCCATAGAAAGTCCTCCTGATCCAGTTATAGTTACAGATAATTTTAAATCTCCAAATTTTTCAAAACATTCCTTCATAATGTCTATTATGGTTTGCTTTATGTTTGAAAAATGTCTTCTATATTCACTAAAAACCATTTGGTCTTGTTTATCTAATAAGACAACTTTAACTGTTGTAGACCCTACATCTAGCCCCAGTTTAAATTTTTCCATTGTTTACACCTCTTTATTTTTAAATTAAATCGCATATATTGATATTATATAATATTTAATTCTAAATCAACTATAATTGTAAAATTTAAAATTAATTTAAAATATCATATTTTTTTATTTTATGTATATAATATACAAATAATGCCCATAATGTAAATAATTATAACAGACATTCTATCTAGGAGGTTATATTTTGAATTATTTTAATGAAGGTAACAGATTATATAATACTCATGAGTATAAAAAAGCTATTGATTTTTACAAAAAAGCTGTTAAATCTAATGATAATCAAGCATGCTCATATTATAATGCAGGTGTATGTTTTATAAAGTTAAAAGAATATTCTTCTGCAATTGATATGTTAAAAAAAGCAATTGATATCCAAAGGGAAAGTAAATATTTTTTCAATCTTGGATATTGCTACGCTATGCAAGATATTCATAAAAAGGCTTTAATTTACTTTAATATGGCTTGGGCATTAAATAATAGTGATGAAGAATGTGAAAAGGCAATAAAACTTTTAATTTCAAAATATAAAAAAGATTAGGAGGTTTTTAAATAAAACTCTCCTAATCTTTTTTTAATTCCATTGTCCTGCTATACTTTCTTCTTTATGATCTTCATTAAAATTACTATTATTAAAGTAATCTCCTGCTTTATAGAAAGTTGGATCAACATTTATCCATTTACCTAAACTTTTTATATATACTTGATTCCATGCATGACTTATATATTCTTTTCCATTAAATGCTGTTCCAGTAATAAGTCTTACAGGTAAATCTACAGCTCTTGCCATTGCTACATAAAGACATGCATAGTCAAAGCAAATTCCAGTTCTTGTATTAAAAGCTACTATTGCTCCACTTTTAACATTTTTATCTCCATTCATAACTTCTTCTGCTTTTTTGTCATCATAAGTTATGTTACTTCCTATCCAAGCATAAATTATTCTCGCTTTTTCTAAATCTGTTTTTGCATTTCTAGTTATTTCTAGTGCTTTTTCATTTATAGCCGAATCACTTTTTACTCCTTGTGATAATGTGACTCCATTATAATAAACAATTGTAGGAATATTAGAATCTTTTATAAGCCCACTTTTTATTTCGCTTATTTTTTGTGTATCAACATTTTGTTCTAATATATTATAAACTTTTATATTATTAAAGATATTTATCTGTTTATCTATTACTCCACTTTTATTTATAAAGATAACCGCTATAAATATAAGAATTAATGTTAAAAAACCTTTTATAGCTCCAAGAAAAGTAGATATTATAAATCTAAAAACACCTTTGTCCTCTAAAAATTCTATCTGTTTCCAAATTAAAAATCTATTTATTATTCTAAAAAGATTATATAAAATTGAATTAATTACTAAAAAGCTTCCTATAAGTAGTCCCATTTTTAATAAATACTCTATAATATGACTTAAGTTTAAACTAGATACAAAAGTATTTATCCAATTATTTAATGGTTTAAAAAAATTAAATATTATAAATATAGATACTATTAATGAAAAACTTCCTGTAACTTCATTTAATACATAATCAAATTCTTTTATTCTTAAGGAATTGTATGCGGCTTTTAATGCTGGTAATAATATTACAATTAAACATATTAATATCGGTATATTTCCTTCCATTATTCCTCCATTTTAGTATTCATTATCATTTAGTATTTTATTTATTATTTCCTTTGATGTTGAAAAATCATAACCTCTTCCTACTAAATATCTAAATAATTTGTCTTTTAATTTATATTTGTCTGTCTCTCTCTTTTTTAATAAGTTATATTTTTTTTCACAAAGATACAAACCTCTTTCTAATTCTTCTCCATTATCAAATTCTTGAAAAATCTCTTCTATTATATCTCTGCTTATACCTTTTCTTTCAAGTGAAAATCTTATTTTATTTTTCCCTTGATTAAAAAGTTTATCTTTTACATACATTCTTGCATACTTTACATCATCTAAAAAATTATATTTTATTAGAAAATCTATTGCATAGTCTATTTGTTCATCTAAAAATTCTTTTTCATGTAATTTATCTCTAAGTTCTTTTTCTGTTTTATAACTTCTCTCTATTGTCCTAATAGCACTTTCCTTACATTTTGAAAAACCTTCTTTTACTGCTATTTCTCTAATTTCATCTTCATTTATTTCAGAATTTACTTTTAAACCCATTTTATAAATTAATTCTAAATCCATAGCAAATGAAAAGTTATTATCTATATATACATTTACTCTATTTTTATTTCTTTTTCCCTCTTCTAATTTTGTTATTTTTCCCAAAAGTTTAGTCCTCTTTTCTTCTTAATATATGAACTGTTGGACTTTTCAACACTTTACTTCCAACCTTTTGTATTTCTTCCTTTTTAATAAGATTTAATCTATTCATGTCCTTAACAAATTCTAATAAATCTTCTTCTGATAATTCTTGATGAAGAATATAATTGCAAAGCTCTGATGAATCTTCTAAAGTGCTTATTACAGCAGTTTTATGAACTTTTTTCATTATATCTAAGTCTCTATCATTAAAAGTTATTTTACCATTTGTAATATCTTCTATAATAGAATCTATTACTTTTTCTGTTTTTTCAACATCTTCATCTCCTACAGAAGTATAAATATAAAGGCTTTTTGAATCTTTGCTTATATCTAAATGTGTAAATATATCATAAGCATATCCTCTATTTTCTCTAACTTCTCTAAAAAGAATTGAATTTGAACTTTCTCCTAATCTATGATTTAAAATTCTAAGAGGTAATTCATCTTCTTTTGATAAATCATCAAAAGTATATAAATAAATTATAGTGCTTTGCTCTATGTCATCTTTATAACTTATTTTTCTTATACATTTATTTTTTTCTTTTATAGGAGATATTTTATTTACTTTTTTGTCTTCCCAATTTGAAAATGATCTTTTTATCATATTTAATGCATCTTCATGTTCAAGTGAAGTAACTATTGTAACTATTGCATTGCTTGGGACATAAAATTGATTAAAATGATTTACTATATCATCTCTGTTAAAAGCTTTGACATTTTCCTCAAGTCCTATAACTTCCCATTTTAAATATCCCTTTTCAAATGCTATTTCATTTGTCTTTTTAAAACTTAAATCTTCTATATCATCTCTTCCAGTTCTAAGTTCTGCTAAAATAACACTTCTTTCTTTTTCTATTTCTTCTTCTTCAAAAACAGAATTTATAACCATATCTCCTAATAATTTTGTTGCATTTTCCATTTCTTCCTCTAAACAACCTATAGTATATACAGTAGCATCATAATCTGTATATGCATTATACTCCCCACCTAAAGATTCTAATTCTCTATTAAGTTCTTCATTGTTTAAATTCTTAGTTCCCTTAAAAAGCATATGTTCTACAAAATGACTTATTCCTTTTTCTTTTATACTTTCAAACATTGCTCCTATTTTAAATCCTATATTTATAGCACCTATTTGCGTGTCTTTCTTAACTGTTATTACTTCTAATCCATTCTCCAATTTATGTTTTTTTATATCAAAATTTAACTTAATCATATCCCACTCCCATTACAGTTTTATTGTCAGTTTAAATATAATATCTTTTTATGTATTTTACTACAAAAATGATAAAACCTAAAGCAGTTTATAAAAACATATGTTTTACAAGGTATTTTTTTTATATATAATGTAATTAATACTATATTTAATTAGGAGGTTTTTTTATGGGGAATAGAGTGCTAATAATTGAAGATGAAATAAAAATTAGATTTTTAATACGCGACTATTTTCTTAGTGAAAACTTTGATGTTTTAGAAGCAAATAATGGTGCTGAAGGTCTTAAACTTTTTAGAGAAAACAAAGTAGACATTATTATATTAGATATTATGATGCCTGAAATGAATGGACTAGAATTTTTAGAAATAATAAGAAAGGTTTCAACTATTCCAGTTATTTTATTAACTGCTAAAAGTGAAGAGGAAGATAAACTTCAAGGATATGAATTTGGTGCAGATGATTACATGACTAAACCATTTAGTCCTAAAGTATTATTAGCTAAAGCTAAGGCTTTACTTAAAAGAACTAGTACACAAGTTGATTCAAGTACTAAAAATTTTAATGGCATTCTTATAAACAAGCTGTCTCATGAAGTTTATATACATGATAAAGAGGTTTTACTTTCACCAAAGGAATATGAACTTCTTGTTTATTTAACTGATAACGAAGGAATTGCTCTTTCAAGAGACAATATATTAGATCATGTATGGGGGATTGATTATTACGGAGATATAAGAACTGTAGATACTAATATTAAAAGATTAAGAGAAAAATTATCTGATAAATCTTCTTCTATAGTTACTGTTCGTGGCAGTGGCTATAAATTTGAGGTGAAATAATGAAGTTCTCATTATCTAAAAAGCTTTCTTTATCAAAAAAAATATTTTTTATAACTTTTTTTATATTAGTAACTTTATTAATATTAATCCTTGTAGCTCAAACTTTTATATTTGAGAGCTTTTATGAAAAAAAGAAAACAGATAGTTTAATAACAGCAATAAATAAATTTAAATATGAGTATACGGGACATTTATCCAATAATATGCAATTATATTCTGCTTTAAAAAATTTTGAAGATGTAAATGGAGCCAAAATTGCAATATTTTCGCTTAATGGAGAATTAAAATTTATACCAGGTGAATCTTATACTGATGAACATGATTTAACAATATTAAAAAGTTTTTGTTCAGATATATTAAAAAATAAATCTGTTCTTTATAATATACTTTCACAAAATAAAACTGTTTCAACTCATTTTTCTGGTATCGAAGGTCAAAATATAGGAATTGCTTCTGCTATATCCACTAATTCTAATAATGATTCTATAATACTTTGTGTAGCATCAATTCAACCTATTTTAGAAGCTAGTAATATTATTAGTGAATTTTATATTTATATTTTTATAGGAGCTATAATACTTTCTATACTTTTATCTTATTGTTATAGTAGACAAATTTCTCGCCCACTTATCCAAATAAATAATGTTGCAAAAAAAATGAGCGAAATGGATTTTTCTGAAAGATGCAATATAAAAAAAGAAGACGAAATTGGAAACTTAGCTAAAACTTTTAATTTTCTTTCTGAAAAACTAGAATCTACTTTAGGTGAATTAAAAGAAAAGAATTTAAAGCTTGAAAAAGATATTGAAAAAGAAAGACAACTAGAAGTTATGAGAAAAGATTTTATTGCAAGTGTTAGTCATGAACTTAAAACTCCAATAGGAATAATTGAAGGTTATGCAGAAGGAATAAAAGATGGAGTAGTAAAAGGCGAAGACAGAGATGAATATTTACAAATAATAATAGATGAATCACAAAAAATGGGTAAATTAGTTTCTAATATGCTCCAATTATCAAAATTAGAATCTGGTGCAGTTACTCCACAATTTGAAATATTTAATATAAATAGATTAGCCAAAAAAATTATTAATACTTTTTCTTTAGAATGTTTAGAAAAAAATTTATCTTTAGAGTTTATACCTAAAAATGAGTATTCATATATAAAAGGAGATGTTCTTCAATTAAATCAAGTTTTAACAAATTTAATGTCTAATGCAATAAAATATACTCCTGAAAATTCAGAAATAAAGCTTTCTATTGAATCTACTGATGACAATTTTGTTATTATTAAATTATTAAATACAAATGCTTTTATTCCTGAAAATGAATATGACAATCTTTTCAATAAATTTTATAGACTAGATAAATCAGGTAATCGTGAAAAAAATAGTGCTGGTTTAGGATTAGCAATAGTAAAAAATATATTAGATTTGCACAAATTTGAATATGATTTAAGAAGTATAGAAGAAGGTGTTTTATTTACTATTAAAGCTCCTTTAGAGCAAGTTGATTAATATATTTAAAATATAAAATTATAAAAAAAAAATAAGACAAAAGCATTTATACTTTTGTCTTATTTTTTTATATCATTCCACCATCTGCTTTTATTATTTGACCAGTTATATATGAAGAATCTTCGCTACATAAAAATACTGCAAGCTTTCCAATTTCAGATACATCTCCAAACCTTCCCATTGGAATTTCTTCATTTAATTCTTCTTTTTCTTCTTCATTTAGAAAAGAATTCATATCAGTATTAATAACTCCTGGGGCAATAGCATTAACTCTTATATTGGCCATAGCAAGTTCTTTTCCTAATGCTTTAGTAAAAAGATTTATTCCACCTTTACTAGCAGAATATAAAGTTTCACAAGATGCTCCACAGTCTCCCCATATAGATGATATATTTAAAATAGATCCTCCAGTAGATATCATATGATTTACTACTTCTTTAGTTAAATATATAGGACCTAAAAGATTTATGTTAAATAAATTTTCTATATCTTCCTTTGTAGAATCCATAAAAAGACCTATTTTGCTTATTCCTGCATTATTTACTAAGATATCTATTTTCCCAAAATACTCTTTTGCTTTATTACATATTTCACTTGATAAGCTAAAATCACTTATATCAGCTTTAAAAAACCTTACATTTCCCTTAAAGTTTTCTAACTCTTGTTCAGCTTTAATTTTACTCTTTTCATCTTTAGAATAAGTTCCTAAAACCATAGCTCCTTCATCTAAAAAAGCTTTAGTTATCCCTAAACCTATCCCTTTTGTTGCTCCTGTTATTATAGCTACTTTACCAGTTAATTTTCCCATTCTGCTCTCCTACTTAAAGATCCTCATTGCATTTTTATAGAATACTTTTTCTATATCATTTACTGTAAAACCTTCTTTTTTCATTTCATCTATTAATATTCCCATATAACTACAATCTTTAACTTCTACTTCATTTTCTATTCCATCAAAGTCACTTCCTAAAGCCAAAATATCTATTCCACCTTTATTTCTTATATGGCTCATATGACGAACTAAATCTTTTACTTTTGTTATTTCTGAATCAGCAACAAAATCACTACAGAAATTTATTCCTGTTATTCCACCTTTATTTCCTAAAGCTTTTATCATTTCATCTGTTAAATTTCTTGGATGATTTTGAATAGCTCTTGCATTAGAATGAGTAGCTATAAATGGTTTTTTACAATGCTCTATTAAATCCCAAAATCCTCTATCTGATAAATGAGAACAATCTGGTATTATATTAAATCTTTCTAATTCATCAACAATATCAAAGCCTGTCTTCTTTAACCCTTTATCTTTATGAACAAAATTAAAGTTAGGATATCCTATACTATTTTCATAATTCCAAGTAAGTGTAACCGCTTTTATTCCCATATCACTTATCTTTTCTACATTATAAGGATTTCCTTCTAATACTTCTCCTTCTTCTATTGTAAGACAAGCATATAATTTATTTAAATCTATTTTTCCATCAAATAATTCTATGCTATCTTTATTTTTTTCTAATTGAATTTTGAAGTTATCATACATAGCTAAAAATTCATCCAAGGGACTTCTTTTTATTTCTCCTAAATCTATAAAGAAAGCAAACATTTGCATTAAAGCGTCCCCTTTTTTTAATTTATTTATATCAACTTTACATATGCTATCCTTTAACTCTAAATTTTTTTCATAAAATAATCTACTAGCTGTATCACAGTGTAAATCTATAAACTTCATATCTTTTTCCTCCTATAAATATGTTCTTTTAATTTATTATAGTTTTTTAATCTGTATATTTCAAATAATCGCCAATTCTTTCAGGTCCATCTATGATTCCTCTCTTTATATAAAGATTGTTACTTTCATTTACTTCTATACTCCATTTAATAAGTGTAATAAGACCATTATTTATCTCTAAACTAGTTATTATACCTGGATTTACACAACATCCATCATTAAAATAAAGACCTTTTCCTACTTCAGGAAATTTTACATTATGAGTATGTCCACATATAATCATCTTTTTATTTTTATTAGCAAAATCATTTAATTTTTTATCTACTTTACTTCCTTTTTTATAATTTTTAGCAGATGATATTGGCTCTTTAAAACCTGCTACCCCTTCTAAAAATCTCCATAAATATCTTACTAAAAATCTACTAACTAATTCTAATTCATCATTCATAAAATCAAGCTGGTGTCCATGAGTTAAAAAAATTTCTTTTCCATTATGAATATATTTTAAAGATAAGGCTTCTAAAAATTCAATATTATTTATTAAATTTAAGCAGTCTTTTCCAAAATCCTTATCTATCTTTCTAAAAAGTTTTTTTTGTTTTTCTATAAATCTTTTACTATTTTTTTTCTTATCGTGATTACCATAAAGCATATATAATTTATTTTTTGTATTAAATCTATTTAGCATTCTAAAAACTTCTTTATAAATATATCCTATATCTACGAAATTTTTATTTTTCCATAATTCATCTCCATCACCTATTTCTATTAAAGTATAATCTTCTTTATAATAATATCTAAGTGCTGAAAGATATATATTTTTATTTCCTATTAAACTATCACTACTTCCTCCGTCTCCTCTATGCACATCACTCATTAATACAATTTTACTTTCTTTATCTATATTTATTTTTTTACAAGTCTTAGTTAATTTTAAAAGTCTATTAGCGCTCATAACCTCATTCCTATAAATTTTTATAATATAATATATTCTTTTTCTTATTTTAGGAACATTGCTATAAAAAAAGACCAATCAAAAATTGATCAGCCTTTTTAAACTTATTTATACATTGGATGTTTAGAACTTAATTTTTTTACTCTAATCTTTAATTCTTCTAAATCACCATCTTTATTTTCTATTGCATCATTTATTATTGATGCTATTTCTTTCATATCTTCTGTTGTATATCCTTTTGTTGTAACTGCTGCTGTTCCTATTCTAACTCCTGAAGTTACAAAAGGACTTCTTGTTTCATTTGGAACAGTATTTTTATTTAAAGTTATTCCTATTTTATCTAAAAGATTTTCAACTTCTTTTCCTGTAACATTTTTATTAGTTAAGTCAACTAAAATAAGATGATTATCTGTTCCATTTGATACAAGTTTAAAACCTTTTTTAACTAATTCTTCTCCTAGAACTTTACAATTTTCAACTACATTCTTAGCATACTCTTTAAAACTAGGTTCTAAAGCTTCTTTAAAACATACTGCTTTCCCTGCTATTACATGTATTAAAGGACCTCCTTGCATACCTGGGAATATATTTTTATTTAAATCTTTTGCAAATTTTTCTTTACATAAAATAAGTCCACCTCTAGGTCCTCTTAATGTTTTATGTGTTGTAGTTGTTACAAAATCTGCATATGGTATTGGAGATTGATGAATTCCAGCTGCTACTAATCCTGCAATATGTGCCATATCAACCATTAAATAAGCATTTACTTCATCAGCTATTTCTTTAAACTTTTTAAAATCTAAAACTCTTGGATATGCACTAGCCCCTGCTACTATAAGCTTCGGTTTATTTTCTAAAGCTATTTTTCTAACTTCTTCATAATCTATCATTTCAGTTTCTTTATTTACTCCATAAGAAACAAAATTAAATAATTTTCCTGAAAAATTTACTTTTGAACCATGTGTTAAATGACCACCATGACTTAAATCCATTCCTAATACCGTATCTCCTGGATTTAAAACTGTAAAATAAACAGCCATATTAGCTTGTGATCCTGAATGTGGTTGAACATTAGCATGTTCTGCTCCAAATAATTTTTTTGCTCTATCTATAGCTATTTGCTCTATTTTATCTACAACTTCACATCCACCATAATATCTTTTTTCTGGATATCCTTCAGCGTATTTATTAGTTAAATATGACCCCATTGCTTCCATAACTGCTTCACTAGTAAAATTTTCTGAAGCTATAAGCTCTATTCCCTCTTCTTGTCTATCTAATTCTTCTTCTATTAAACTGTAAATTTCTTTATCAGTTTTAATTATTTTTTCAAAATTCATTTTATCACCCCAAAATATACTTTTTTTATAAAATTATAGTTGTTAAAGTTAAATCTTTCAATATATTTTAAAAATTTATATTATTTTTTTTATATTAACTAATTCTTTTTTAAATGAATTTATTTTTCTATGAAAATGTATTTATATGTTGTAATATTAAAAGTGTATGAATTTTGGAGGTATATTATTATGGATATAAATAAATTGCTTAAACTTTCTATTAGAGCTGGAACATTAATGCTTCAAAGTGGAGCTGAAACTTATAGAGTCGAAGAAACTATATGCCGTATATGTAATTCATATGATATAGATTCTGCTGAAAGCTTTGTTACTCCAACAGGAATAATGGTTTCAATTTGTGCAAATAATCAAACATATTCATTAGTTACAAGGATTTCTTCTAGAGGAGTAAATTTGCATAGAATCGAAGAAATTAATGCACTTTCAAGATATATAACAAGTAATTCTCCAGACTTTGATTTTATAGAGAAAGAATTAGAAAAAATTAGCGAGGAAAAAAGATATTCAGATCCAATAACTATTTTCTTTTCAGCTTTAGCCGCTGCTTGTTTTTCTTGGCTATTTGGTGGAAATTGGAATGATTTTGCAGTTACATTTTTTATTGGAGGATTTATAAAAATACTGTCTATTAAATTTTATAAACTTCAAATAAATGATTTTTTCATAAATTTAATTTGTGCTGGTGTATCAGCTTTATTAGCTATAATAGCTATGAACTTAGGTTTTGTAAATGAAATTGATAAAACTATAATAGGTAGTATAATGCTATTAGTTCCCGGTCTTGCAATAACAAATGCTATTAGGGATACAATAGCTGGTGATTTTTTAGCAGGAATTACAAAAGCTTTTGAGGCTGTACTAGTTGCTGTTTCTATAGCTGTTGGAACAGGTATGGTTCTTAGCCTTTGGATTAGGATATTTGGAGGGATTTAGATGGAAAATGTAATAGTTCAAAGTATTTTCGCTTTTATTTCTACAATAGGATTTGGAGTGGTATTTAATATAAAAGGAAGAAATTTATTTTTTGCTTCAATTGCCGGAGGATTAAGTTGGTTTGTATATAAATTTTGTCTTTTATTTGATCCTTCTACATCTTTTGCAATGTTTATATCAGCTGTTTGTTTCAGTACATATTCAGAAATTTTAGCAAGGAAATTAAAAACTCCAGTAACTACTCTAGTTATTTGTGCTCTTATTCCACTTGTTCCTGGTTCTGGTATGTATTATACAATGCACGCAGCCGTAACTGGAGATACATTAAAGGCTTTAGATTTAGCTATTGATACATTATCAAGTGCTGGTTCTTTAGCTCTTGGAATACTTTTTGTATCAACTATAACAAGGCATTATTATTCTAAAAAACATAAAAAATTATTAAAAAAACAAAATATTTCTAATACTAAATAGAAATTAATCAATAAAAAAACTCTACAACTTTTATTGTTGTAGAGTTTTATTTTTTATTTTTTTCTTTTAAATTTTTTAGCTATTTGATCAAATATAGAATATACAACTGGAATTACTATTAAAGTTAGTAAAGTTCCTATTGTAAGTCCACCTATAACTGTCATAGCAAGAGGTAATTGAATTTCATTTCCCTCTCCTATTCCAAGAGCCATTGGAAGTAATCCAATTATTGTAGTTAATGCAGTCATTAATATTGGTTGTAATCTTGTTTTTCCTGAGTTTATAATAGCTTGTCTAGTTTCTATTCCCTTTTCTTTTTCTTTATTTATAAAATCTATTAAAACTATCCCATTATTTACTATTATCCCTGTTAGCATTACAAATCCAATCATAGCTGGAATACTTATTGTTACTCCAGTATAAAATAATACAAATATGGCTCCTATAAATGCTAAAGGAACTGTGAACATAATTATAAATGGATTTATTAAAGACTCAAATTGAGCTGCCATTACCATATAAACTAATAATACAGCTAAAATTAAAGCTAATGCCATTTGAGAAAATGCATCTTTCATCTGCTCTATTTCTCCACCATAAACTATTTCATATCCTTGTGGAATATTATAATCATTTAAACTATTTTTTATTTCCTTTACAGCTTCATTAAGTGGTTTTCCATCTAATCCTGCACTAATTGTAACTTCTCTTAATCCATCAGTTCTATATATTTCTGAAAATCCTTCCCCTCTTTCTATTTTACATATCTGTAGAAGTGGGATTTTACTTCCTGTAATTGAAGTTACTGTTACTTCTTTTAATGATTCTAAGTCAGGATTTTTATTAGAAATTGGTGATATATATACTTCATAATTAGAGTCATCTATTCTTAAATTCATAACTCTTGTATTTTTAAAGTATCCACTTATACTTTGAGATATAGTTAAAGCATTTAATCCATATTTAGCACTCTTTTCTTTATCTATAGAAATTTTTATTTCTTCGGCTTTATCACTATTAGTTGATTTTATATTTTCTATTCCACTTATAGTTTCCATTCTTTTTAAAACTTCATTTGATATTTCTTCTAATACATTAAAATCAGCACCTTTGACACTAATTGAAATTGGTGAACTCTGTGACATTTGAGTTCCTCCTGTGCTAACTTCAACTTTTAATCCTGGGACATCAGATATTACTTTTCTTATATCTCTTGCAATTTCTTTATCACTTTTCTTTCTATTTTTATCTAATAAAATAGACATATTTGCAGTATTATCTTTTCCTTTTAAAGAAACATTTGCTACTCCATCTACTTCTTTTACTTCATTAGCTAATTTTAAGGATTCTTCTTTTAATATGTTATTTAAAGTTCCATTTGGAGTTTCTAATTTTACATTTACTATCCCTTGATCTGATGTTGGGAAAAATTCTATTCCAACACCTGAAAATGCTATCCCTCCTAATATTATAAATAAAATAACTAATCCTATTATATTTTTTCTTTTATCTAAAGAGTATATTAATGCTTTTTCATATAATTTTTTTAATTTTTCTACTGTTTTATTTTCTTTATTTAAAGAATCATTTTTAAGAAGTTTACTTGCTAATACAGGCACTAATGTAAATGATACTATTAAAGAGGATATTAAAGAGAATGTAACTGTTAACGCCATTTCTTTAAATATATCTGCTGCAATTCCTTGAACAAATACAATTGGTAAAAATACGCATATAGATGTTATTGTGGAAGCTATAATAGCCTTTGAAACTTCTTTTGTTCCATATAAAGCAGCTTCACTATTATTATATCCTAGCTTCTTATACCTATATATACTCTCTATAACTACTATCGAGTTATCAACAAGCATTCCAATTCCTAGTGCTATACCTCCTAGAGATATCATATTTAGTGTCAATCCACTAAAGTAAACCATAACGAAAGTCCAAACTATAGAAATTGGAATTGATATTCCCATTATTATTGTAGTTCTTATATCCTTTAGGAAAAGTAATAATACTATTATTGCAAGGATACCACCTATAACTGCATTTTTCTTTACTGCACTTACCATGTACTCAATTATTTCACCTTGGTCAATAATTTTTATTACTTCTAAATCACTATTCTTTTCTTTTAATTCTTCTAATTTTTTATTTATTTTTCTAGATACATCAACTGTATTTGCTGTACTTTCCTTTTGTATAGTTAATATTAATGCATCATTTCCATCTATTTTTGAAAAAGATTCTTCTTTTTTATCTTCATAACTTATATTAGCTATGTCTGATAGTTTTACTACTTCTCCTGAATTTGTTTTTATTCTTATATTTTTTATATCATCTAAATTTTTTATACTATTAGAAGTTCTTACTAATACACCATAATCACCTTCAACAATACTCCCTATAGGAATATTGACATTTTCACTTTTTATAGCTGCTATTAAGCTTTGTATGTTTATTCCGTTTGAAGATAACTTATCATTGTCTACTTCTATTTTTATTCCTTTTTTCACATTTCCTGATATATCTACTGAAGCTACTCCTTCTACACTTTCAATAGAATTTTTCAAAACTTCATCAGCAAAATTTCCTATTTTATCGTTTCTATCTCCTTTAAAGCTTACACCTAAATTCATTATTGGCATCATAGAAGGATCCATTTGCATTATCATAGGCTGAATAATCTCTTTAGGTAATGCTTCTTTTATCATATCAACTTTTTCTCTTAATTCCAAAGAAGCAAAATTCATATCTGTTCCATCTGCAAATTGAATTATTATTGTTGACATTCCTTCTCTTGATATTGATTTTACATTTTCTACATTTGATACTGTACTTATTACATTTTCTAAAGGCTTTGTAACTTCTCCTTCTACATCAGTTGGTCCAGCTCCAATATATTGAGTATTAACGAGTATTATAGGCACATCCATAGTAGGTAACATATCTAAATTTAATCTTGAATATGAAACTATCCCAAATATAAGTAATGCTACTATTCCCATAAATACTGTGATTGGTCTTTTAATGCTAAATTCAGAAATTTTCATTATTTTTCCCCCTCCACAATATTTACTTTTTGTCCTTCTTTTACATATTCTTTTCCTTTTTCTATAACTAAATCATCTGTGGAAAGTCCTTCTTTTATTCTTATTTTATGAGTTCCTTCTTCTCCAGTTTTTACTTCTTTTTTATTAACTATATTATCTTTTACTACATAAACAAAAGTTTTATCTCCTTCTCTAATAATACAGTTTTTACTTATCATATCATTTGATACATTTGAATTATTCTGTAAAAAGAAGCTTACATAATCATTTATTTTATAATTACCATTATTTTTTATCTCTAAATATACATTATATTGTCCTGTTCTAAGATCACTTTTTTTATCAATCTTTTTTACAATTCCAATATCTTTATACTTTCCTTTATCTCCTTCTATTTGAACCTCTATCTTGTCCCCAACTTTAAAATTAGATAGATATTCTTCATCAACTCCAAACTTCATTTCTAAAACATTTTCATTAGAAATAGTAACTGCTGGAAGCATTTTATTTTCTATTTTTTCATTTAAAAAAGCATTTAAATTAGTTATTTTTCCATCTATTCCGGCTTTAATTGTATAACTTTCTTTTAGCTTTTCCATTTGCTCATAAACTTTATTATTTCCATTACCTTCTAAAGCTCCTAAATCTATTTTATCTATTCCTTCTACAGATTTTTTAAGAGCTAATATTTCTACTTCTTTTGTTTTAATTTCTGCTGAAACTTTTAAAAGTTCAGATTTCTTTTTTATATTTTCTTTATTTTTTTCTTCTTTTAACTTCTCATATTCTTCTATTGAAATTTCATCTTTTTTCTCTTCTAAATTATTTAAACTATTTTCTAATTCTTTTATTTCAGATTCTAATTTTTCCTTAGATTCTTTTAATTTTTTTAATTCATCTTCATTAGTTTTAAGATTATCCTTTAATCCATCTAATTTTTTTAAACTTTCTTTTCCTTTATTTAAGGCTTCTGAATAATTAGATTTAACTTTTTCTAAGTTTTTATCTATATCCGAAGAATCAAATTTTAATATTATGTCACCTTTTTTTACATAGTCACCTTCCTTAACGCCTACATAAACTACTTTTGAATCTAATATAGACATTACTTTTTGTTCTTCTCCATAAGAAAGTTTTCCTGAATATTTTATTTTATCCCCATAAGATGATTGTCCAATTTTTTGTACTAATACTGCTGTCTCTCTATTAGTTTCTACTTCTCTTGTATTCTTTTCATTTACTCTATTTATATAAGTCCATGTAAAGCTACCAATCAAACCAATAGAAATAAGTATTCCCAATATCTTTTTCTTCCCCATAACGTTTACCTCTTATTCATCTTTTATTTACCTTTTGTTCATTATTAGTATACCACTTTTTTCAAATTTATTGAATTTAAAAATATATTTTTTAAAAATTTATGATAAATTTGTATTAATTTGAAAAAGTCTTAAGAATTTAATATTCTTAAGACTTATTTTTTTAAAATTTAACAACAGCTGATATTTCTTTTATATTGTCATAAAAGCTTTTAATATCAATAACTCGTTCAAATTCACTTGATGGATATTTTATATTTTTCTCTAATTCCATATATTTTTCTAAACTTTCATTTGCAATTTTAAAATTACCTAATTGAACTTCACAAAGACATTTTAAAAAATATAGATCTTTAAAATCTTCATATTCTTTTATGCTTTTATCTAAAAATTCTATTTCCATATCAAATAAACCTAGCTTATGCATAGCTTTAGCTTTATTCAAAATAAGACTAGCTTTAAATAACTTATTAGAATCATATATTTCAAATGCTTTATCATAATTTTCTAAGGCAAGTTCAAAATCAAACATTCTACCATATTCATTTCCTATATCAAAATAGTATTTACAGTCTTTTTCTTCATCTCCCATTAAAGAAAATACTTTTAAATTTCTTCTAAGTTTTTCTTTTACGTCAACTATATTTTTATCACTACCATAATGTTGTATTTCTAAGTCAGTATATTTAATTTTATCTATTCCGAAATTTTCTATTACAGATTTTTCTATACTTTCATGTATTCTTCCTTCAAATTTTATCCTTTCATCTTTTTTAAATAATCTTATTATATTATTTTCATTCCTTTTTACGGAATCTAGATAACTACAAACTCTCATTGATATACAAACTTCATCTTTAACTTCTTCTAACACTTTATAAATATCATATTTATTTTGTATTTTTTCATCACAATCTAAAAATAATATCCAATCTCCTGTAGCTTTTTCAATTCCTTTATTTCTTATATCTGAAAAATCATAATAAAAATCTTCATTATAAATTTTAGCTCCAAGTTCTTTAGCTATTTCTATTGTTTTATCTTTTGAACCAGTATCAATTAATATTATTTCATCTACAACTTCTCTTACACTCTCTATTGCATTCCTAATTAAACTTTCTTCATTTTTGCTTATTATACATAAAGATAATTTTTTTCTCCCCATTTTCTCCTCCAAAACTAAAAATTTAATGTTATCTATAATTATGCAAACTTATTTTATATTAGAATAGTTTTAATTAATTTTATTACGTAAACAAAAAAGTCTATCCTAAATGGATAGACTTCTTAACTACACTTTATTTTTATGATAATTATAAATATAAAATGGAACTCCTAATAATAAAAGTATGAATCCCCACATTACTGTTTCTGCCCCTGAACCATATATTGTCCAAATGGAATATACAAAAGCTAAAAGAGGAACTATAGCTCTCTTTATAAATATTTTTAAATTAAATTCTTCTCCTACTTTAAACATAAGCATTATTTCAGCAGCTGCTGTTAAAAGATATATAGGTAAAAATGAAAGTGTTGCAAGTATTGTTATAAAAGTAAATGCGTCTACCATACTTTGCTGATAATTCATTATAAGAAGTATATTAACTAATACAGATCCAATTATTAATGAATTTGCTGGTGTTTTGTATTTAGGATGTAATTTTCCAAAAAACTTTGGAAATACTCCATCTTCTCCTGCCGCATAAGCAACACGTGCAGTTGAAAGAAGCCATCCAATAGTTGTCCCTAAAATACAAATAACAACTGCGAATGTTATTGGCTTTCCTACTGAACTTCCTAAAATTTTTGAAAGAATATCTGTAAGCGGTGCTTGACTTTGGCTTAACTCACTATTTGGCATTGCTCCCATAGAAGCTAAGCTTATTAATATATAAATTACAGATGCAATAAGTATTCCATATATTGTACTTTTTCTTACATTCTTTTTAGGATTTTTTATTTCTCCTGCTGTAACTGTTGCACTTTCCATCCCAACAAATGCCCATAAAGTTGAAGTAGCTGCTAGTGGAATTGTGCTAAATCCTTTTCCTTCTGGTATTAATGGTAAAAGATTTCCTGAATCAAAATTTAAAAAAGCTATAACTATGAATACAAGGAAAAATAAAATTTTAAAAACTGTTGCAAAACTTTGTAATTTTCCTGCTTTTTCAACTCCAACTATATTTATTATTGTAAAAATCCAAAGTATAGCACTTGTATATATTATTGATACAAGAGGATTATTTAAAACTGGAATAACAGCTGCACTATAACTTGCTAGCGTTACAATTATTGCTGCATTTCCTATCCAAGAACCATTCCAATAAAGCCATGCACTTAGAAATCCAGTAAATTCTCCAAATGCTGTTTTAGTATATTGGTATGCTCCTCCTGTTTCAGGATATCTAGTACCTAAGTTTGCAAATGATAAGGCTATTAATATAGAACCTCCTGCTGTTATTATCCAAGCTATTATTGTAGATAATGGTCCTGAAACACTAGCAAGAGTTGCTGGCAACATAAATACTCCTGAACCTATCATATTACCACATACAAGCATGGTAGCCATAAAAAGACTTATTTCTTTTTTTAAATTTCTGTCCTCCATCTAATCCTCCTATGTTTTTATTCTTTTTCTCACAAATGTAATTGTATCAAATTCGTGACTTTTGTCAATTTTTGTTCATAAATTTTAATAAAAAAAAGAAGTAAAAATTTAAAATTTCTACTTCTTTCCATACTAATCTCTTTCTTTGTTAAATAAACTTTTCATAGGTTTAATTATTTTTACTTTTGTTAAAGCCTTTATATATCCATTTTCAGCAGCACGTTTATATAATTCTAATGCTCTTTCTTCATCTCTTCCAACAAAGTTGCCTTTTTCAAATAATTGAGCTAGTTTATACTGTGCTTCTCTATTTTCTTTTTCTGAAGCAATACTATACCATTCAATACATTTTATATCTTCTTCTTCATATAAAATGTCTCCTATTTCAAGAGCTAATTCTCCAGCTTTAACTCTTCCTTCTTCATTACCATCAGTTTCAGATTTATTATACCAATCAAAAGCTTCCTCTTCATCTCTTTCTACCCATTCCCCAATATTATATATTTCTCCAAGCATAAATGAAGCTTCTGGGTCATTTTGAGTAGCTAAATCAATATATATATTTATAAGTTTATTTATACTTTCTTCTACACCTTTTTCAGCTGCTATCATGTAGTATTCCATATATTTTTCTTTATTTTCTTCAACAAAGTCACCATTAAAGAATATATCTCCTAGATAATGATAATAAATATACTCTCCTTCATTACCTTTATTTTCATATATTTGGATTAGTTTTTCTATAGCTTCTTCATATCTTCCAAAACTTGCTCTTTTATAATATTCAATTGCTAAATCTATATCTTTATAAAATTCATTTTCATAATATATATTTCCTAATATATAACTTGCCTTTATACTTCCTAAATCAGAAGCTTCTCCTAAATAATCCATAGATATAATAAGATCTTCATGATTATTATATCTATCTAAATAATATTCTCCTTCTTTTAATAATCCATTTATATCTCTTTTATCTATTTCTTTTGGTTCTTTCCTATCTAAATTCTGTTTTTCTAAAGAAAGCTCTTCTGATGGTTTATTTATAATATTATTGTAATTTTCTTTTTTTAATTCTTTAATGCTATCTAATTTCTCTAAAATTAAATCTAATTTTTTATTTTCCAAACTGTTTTCCCTTAATTTATTCTTTAATTCTGCATTTTCATCTATTAAATATTGTATTTTACTTTCTAAAAAATTTATTTTATTGCTTATATTTTTTAATATATCTTCTTTTTTCTCTATAATTTCTTTTTCTAACCCCTCCATGCTTTTACCTCCCATACATATTTCTAAATATATCGCATAAAATCAACTAATTTTTTATAAATATATTATACTATTATTTTTAATTATTAAAAAAGGTCTTTTTTCATATTAACAAATTCTTCTTTAGTTATTAAATTTAAATCTAATAATTCTTTTAATTTTAATAAATTCTCTAAATCATAACCTTTTTCTTCATAATCTAAATTTTCAATTGTAAATTTGTTTAAAAATTCTTCTTTAGCTTCTAGTATATCTATTTTCTCTATTTTAGAATTTAAGTAATTAGTTATCTTATCCTTCCCAACTCTTATTCCTTGTAATTTAGTTATAATATCCATATAATTTTCTGCTAATACCCCATTTTTTATTTTTATCTTTTTATTATTATAAATTTCTCTTAATGAATCTTCTAAAGCTTCTATTTCATCTTTATCAAATGAGAATCCTTTAATTGATAATTTATTTATAACTATATTTTTTATTTCATTTTCTGAATAATCATTAAGTCTTATATATTCTAAGAATATTCCACCAAGTTTTGTATTTCTATATAGAAGCTCTTTTATCTCTTTCTCTTTTCCTCCTAAAATAAGTACTATCTTTCCACTATTTTTATTCATAAAATCTATTAATTCATTTATATAATAAACTCCATTTTTATCTTTTATTATGCTATCCAAATTATATAAATAAACTGTTTTTCCTATATTTTTTCCTAAAATACTATCAACAGAATTATTTTTTAATTTTTCACTTAACTCTATTCCTTTTATTCTTACTAAATTTTTAGTTTTTGTTAAACCTAAAGAAAATAATTCTTCACTTATAGTTTCAGCAAAAATACTTTTTCCTGAACCTTCATCTCCTGAAAGAATTATATTTAAGTCTTTAGGAGCCGATACAGATATACCTTTTTTTCTTCTAAACTCTCTAAGTTTTATTAGTTCTGCTATGTTTTTAAATATTCTTTTTTCTTTTTCTCTTCCTATTATATTTAAAGTTAACTTATCAAAGTCTATTACATTTCTAGCATAATCTCCAACACTTTCTATATCTTTAGCAGTTATTAAATTCATATCATAAGTACTTATGTCAGTTTCTGAAATTCTTATACTTTGAATTCTAATTAAATTCTCTACATAGTTTCTAACCATACGCCCATTTCCTGATTGAGCATCTGATTCTTCATATATATTTTCAAAGCTCTTTTTAAGCCATACATATCCATTTTTAGATAACTTAAAGCCTTTATTATTTATTATTTTTACGGCCATATCTAAAAGCTCTTCAGGATTATAATCTTCAAACTTAGTCCATAATGGGAATCTTGATTTCAATCCTATATTTACATCAAAGAAATCTTCAAGTTCCTTTTCATATCCTGCTAAAATAACAACTACGCTGTTTCCATAGTCCTCTATAAGCTTTAATAAAGTTTCTATGGCTTCTATTCCAAGTTCATCATTTGCAAGAGTATAAGCTTCATCAATAAATAATACTCCTCCAATAGCTTTTTTAAACACTTCTTCTGTTCTTTTTGCAGTACTTCCTTTTTCTCCAGTTACAAAGCTACTTCTATCTGTTTCTATTAATTGACCAGTTTTTAGAAGCCCAATACTATTAAGCATTTCTGCTACTAATCTAGCTATACTAGTTTTTCCTGTTCCTGGATTACCTGCAAATACCATATTTAAGTTTTGGTCTATTTCAGTATGAATTCCAACTGATTTTCTTTTTTCTTGTGCAATAATTAATTTATATTGATCTCTTAAAAGTCTCTTAACGCTATGAAGCCCTATAATTTCTGAAAGTTTCTTTTCTAAATCAAATTTAGTTTTTACTTTAAAGTTAAAGTTTTCAAAATCAAGGACATCTATGCCTTTTCCTTCTCCACTAATATATTTTTTAGAAGCATCCATTATTGCATTTTCAACTATGTTTCTTACAAATCTAGCATTACCTAAATCATTTTTACCTGATATTTGGTTTTTATAAAATAATTCAATTATTTCATTTTTAATTTCTGGATTTATTTCATAACCTTTTGCTTTTGCAATATTTATAGCAATATCATACATTTCTTCTGGAGTATAATCATAAAAATGAATTGTATTTGGGAATCTTGACTTTAATCCTTGATTTATAGAAAAGAATCTTTCCATATCTTTTTCATATCCAGCCATTATAACAATAAGATTTTCTCTATTATCTTCTATTCCTTTTAATAAAGCATCTACTATTTCTTTTCCCCACTTATCATCTTCACTTTCACATAAAGAATAAGCTTCATCTATAAATAATACTCCTCCCATAGCTGAATCTATAATGTCCATAGTTATTTTAGAAGCATCATTTACATTTTCAGAAACAAAATCACTTTTACTTACTTCTCTAAAAACTCCATTAGATAAAAGACCTAATGCATTAAAATATTCAAATGTTACTCTTGCTGCATTTGTCTTTCCTGTTCCTGCATTACCTGCAAAAATCATATTTAATGAAGGAGAAGTTACTTTTAAGCCTAATTTTTTTCTTATTTTTTGTACCTTTACATTATTTTCAACATTTTCAATGAAATCTTTTAATTCCTTAACTCCTATTATAGAGTTCAATTTATATTTAGCTTCTTCTAATGTTGTGTCTGAATAGTTACTTAAATTATATTCTTCACTTCCATCACTGCAATAAATACTATCTTCTTTTCTATAAACTATTAGATTACTTCCTTCTTCGAGTCTTTCTCTAACTATAAGATTTTTAACTGGCTTTAATACTGTATAATTTACATATTTTTTTATATCTAATTCTTCATCTGATCTAAAACTTTCATAAATAAATTTACTTAAATCATATTTTCCATCTTCTATATTTTCATTTAGATTTATCCATAAATCAATTTTATAGTTTTCTTTTATCATTTCTATATTTGATGAAAGAATTCTTTTTATTATCTCGTATCTTTCTTTAAGAGTTAAACTTTTACTTTTAAAAACTCTATCAACTCTATTTAGATAATCTTTACCAAATAATTTTTCTATATCTAACTCTCTATCATCTGATACAAAAATAAAAAATTTGCTGTGACAAACAATTTGATTAAAATCTGATTTCTCATCATTTTCTGCTCTTACTAAAATATCATTTTTCATTATGTAATTATCCATTAAGTTTAAACAACTATTAGGATATATGCTATTTATTAAATTTAAGATATCTTTACTTCCTTTTTTCAAATTTTTAAAAATTATTCCTTCTGACTCACTATTTAAACTTCTATATAAATCTGTTAAAAATGCATTATATCCAAATTTAAAATTATATGAACCTAAATCTATAGTATCTATTTTTGATGATTTAGTTTTTCCTTCTTTATGTAATAATTCAAATAACTTTTTGACTAAAACTTTCTTTCCAGTATCTTTTTCACCTTGAATGAAAATTACACTTTTTTCTTTTTTATCTATCTTATCATAAAAATAATTGCAAACTTCATTAATTAATTCTTCTTGTCCTATTAACATTTCATTTAACTCTTTTTTAATTTCTTTTATCATTTGTTTCTCCCCTCATTTAATAATTATTATTAAATAATAATATACGCTCTTTTTTTATTTATTTCAACTCATTCTTATTATTTATTTTAAATTAAAATTCTATGCTATTGTCTTATAAAAGATTTAAATATATACTTTTTATATAACAATTCAATATGAAAGGATAGATGATTATGACAAGCTTAATATTAGAAGGCGGAACATTTAGACCTATATTTAGTGCTGGAATTATGGATGCTCTTCTAGATAATGATATTATGGCACCTTATTGCATTGGGGTTTCTGCTGGAATTACTAATGCTTTCTCATATCTTTCTAGACAAAAAAGAAGAAATCTAGAGGTATTAGAAAACTTTAGAAATGATAAGCGTTATTTAAGTTTTAGAAATCTATTTAATTGTAGAAGTATATTTGGTTTAGATTTTGTTTTTGATACTATACCAAATGAAATTAATCCATTTGATTATGATACTTTCAATAAATACACTGGAAAAGTATTAGTAGGTGTAACTAATGCTTTAACTGGAAAATCTGAATATTTAAATGGAATGGAACTTGATAAAAAATGTACTATGTTAAGAGCTACATGTGCTATTCCTATGGCTTTTCCTAGCATAATGATAAATGGAACACCTTATTTTGATGGTGGACTTTGTGATCCTATTCCTATAAGAAAAGCAATAGAAGATGGAGCAGATAAGCACTTAATAATTTTAACTAGACCTAAAAGTTATAAAAAAGAAATAAGTAGAGGTGTAAAAATAACTGCAAAACTTCTTAAGAGAAAATATCCAAAACTTACACCTGTATTTTTAAATAGACATGAAAAATACAATGAAACAGTAAAATTCTGTGAACAACTTGAACAAGAAGGTAAAGCAATAATTCTTAGACCTAGCGAAGAAGAAAAAATCGAAAGCTTTGAAAAAGATGTTAAAAAACTTCATGAAGCTTACGATAATGGTTATAAACTAGCTATGTCTAGAATGGATGAAATAAAAAAATTATTTTCTAACTAAAAAGCTAGCAAATTTTATTTTGCTAGCTTTTTTTATTATTTATTTTTGAATTTTTTAAATAATCCAGCAATACCTATAGCTGCTGCTGTTACTCCAACTCCAATTGCTACCTTTTTCTTTGTTACAGGATTCTTTTTAATAACTGTTTCTGTCATTTCAATTGTAGAATCTCCGAAATTATTGTATTCAGTATAAAGAGCTTTTAATAACTCATATTTTTTTCTTGAAAAATTCTTCATAAGTGATGTATTACATCTCTCTATATAAACTCCTAAGCTTTCTTTTGGCTTTCTTTTTATTTCATCACCATTATCTTCATCAAATACATCATTTTCAACTGCTTTACGTTCTAATTCTTTTAATTGCGCTTCATTTCCGCTCCATAATAATGCATTTAGAAGTTGCTCTCTTATTTCTCTTATCATCATATTTTCTCTGTTCATATGTATACCTCCAATTCCTTAACTATTCTATATAATCTCACATTAAATTTATTTAATTATTTAATTTTATTATACCTTATTTATGTGATTTTGAAATTAACAAAATTATGTCAATTTTAAATAAATAAAATATTTAAAATTGAAAAATAAAAAAGATAATTTAAAATATTTTATTTTAAATTATCTTTAATAAAATTTAATCTATTTTCTTTCTTTTATTCATTATTTTTTTTGAAAATAATAAACCAATAATTAATATTATTATAGGTATAATAAATTCTGGAGAAAAAGGCTTATCAAAATTTTTACCAAGAATAGAGTAACATATAGTTTCAGGCATTACACCTAATAGAGAAGCTATTATAAAACTTCTATAAGATACTTTTGTAAATCCACAAGCATAACTTAATGGGTCATATGGTAAAATTGGTGGTAATCTTAGTAAAAATAATATTTTAAAACCATTATGTTCTAAATTTTCATCTAGTCTAAGCATTCTCTTTCCAAGCAGTCCTTCAACAAAATCTCTTCCTAGTAGTCTTGAAATAAAAAATGCTATTGTTCCTGTTATAAAAAATCCTATCATTGTAAGTATAAATCCTTTAACAGGACCAAACATCATTCCTCCTGCTATTGCTATAATGTTTGTAGGTATAATAAGGAAAAATGGTTTAATAACGTATATTCCTAAATATATAAGTGCTGAAAATGTACCTCTTTGCTCAATAAAATTAAGTACTTGTTCAATTTTAATATTCATTATTGCATGTCTATTTTCAAATAAAACAAATAATGCTAAACCTATTAAAACCAAAAATATACAAAATTTCAATTTTATATATTTATTTTTTTCTCTTCCAATCATTAAAAATCTCCTTAGTCGTTTAAAATAAATTTCATTTGTTTACAATTTTTATATATTGATTATATCATATAAATATTCTTTTTCATAATAAAAAATAGTAAAAAACACCATTTAGCGCTTTTTACTATTCTTTATACTATAAATTATTCTCATTATATTTCTTCAACTTCTGATGGTTCATCAGCCTTTGTTAAGAACTCATTTAAGTCATTGTATGAACTTTTAGCGAATTCTTGGAATGTATCCTCATCAATTTCAATAAACGCTCTACTATTAACTACAACTAAATCTCTCATTATCATTTTTACATCTATTTTTCCAACAACTCTTACTAAACTTGCTGCTGTTAAAACATTTAAGATTCCCTCATAATGCTCTCTGTTGTTTATTATAGCATTATTAATCTTTGGTAAGCTTTCTCTATAGTCAAGTGTAACACACTCATAAAATTCACCATCTTCATCATATAATTCTAATGCTAAATTATTTGTATCTAAATATCTTTCCATAACACAAGATAAATTTAATCCATCCCAATGAATTTTCTTGTTAAATACTTTCATATTTTCCATGATTAATAATACCTTCTTTCAAAAATTTTTACGACTATTTAAAAAATAACTCTCTACTTTGAATAATTTACTTTTTAATTATACCGTAATTATGAGTAAATTAAAAATTCCAGCCATAATTTTTCAATATATCTCATTTTTATTTATAAATAGATTATATTTTAAAACTAGACTTTTGTCTATATTTATGGATTATAACTTTGATTTTATTTAATTTATAGTTATTTCACCATATTTTTCATTTGTTTTCTTTTCTATAACATTAAATTGGACTTTTTCTTTAAATATAGGCCCATCAAATACAAATGTATGATATTCTCCATTTTCGCCACATACATCTGACCCAGCTTTTTTTATATCAATAATTAAATCCTCATCTAATATTTTTCCTAAAAAATCTTCATTTAATATATCTAATCTTACTTTTTTTATTACTGCTTTAAATCCACTTTTTATAAATTCTAAAGTTAATTTTTCTCTATCTTCATTCCACAATGGTAAAATACCTTCAATCTCAGCTTTTTTACACATATCTAAATCCCATTTTCTATGAAGCTCTATATCAATATCTCCAAAAGCACATATTTTAGCATCATATTTATCTCTTGCTTCTTTTAAAGCAGAAACAAAATTTTCTTCATATTTCTCTACACTACAATTTGCAAATAATAAATCTATTCCTAGACTTTCAGAAACTTTCTTAACTAAACTTTTATTTATTCCATGAAACCAAGAATCTTCACCATCTCCAGTAGTCACTAAAATACAAACTGGTTTATATCCCCTTTCTATCATTCTATATAAAGCCAATGTACTATCTTTTCCACAACTATATGCCATTATAAAATTTTTACTCAAACTCATTACTCCTTTACTTTAACTAAATAATCTTTAAAACTTTTTATTTCTTATAAAAACAATTAAATATCTTCTATTATAAATTATTATATTTTTTCTTTAGTATCTTATATAAAATATATCCAATAAATAATATAACAAAAATTATGACTATAATGTAAATATATTTTTTAGAAATTTCAAATATATATTTTATATTACTTCCAAAAAAGTATCCTAAAATAAATAATATTCCATTCCATATTCCAATTCCTATAGAAGTAAAAATAATAAAATATTTTATATTTAATCTTTCAACTCCAGCTACTAAAGATATATATGCTCTGGTAAATGGCATTACTCTAGCAATTAATACAACCATATTTCCATGTTTCTCAAATAAAATTCCTATTTTGTTTATGATAGGTCCTGATTTTTTTATTTTAACTTTTATAAAATTTAAAATTTTTCTTCCACCTAAATATCCCACTAAATAAGTTGTTAATGATCCTATTACACCTCCAAATATTGTAGTTAAATAGGCTACTATTAAATTATATTCTCCTTTAGCTGCCATAGCACTTATAAATGGGATTATAACTTCACTTGGAGGAGCTGGAACACATGCATATTCAATTCCAGATGCAATAAAAACTCCAAAGTATCCTGAAGTATGAACTAGTCCCATTATATTTTTTATTATCATATGAATTAAATCCATTATATTCCTCACTTCAGTTAAATTTTTTAATATTTCTAGCCTTGATTATAAAATAAATATTTTAATTTTATTATTATTTTTCTATTAAATTTATATTTTTAGGGAATTATAAAAAAGAAATATTTAATATTTTCATGTGTTTAAAAATATATTTTAAATAAAATAAGGAGTGATTCAAAATGATAAATTGTACAGTTCTAAATTGTTCTCATAATGCTAGTGGTAATTGTAAAGCTAATAGAGTTGATATTGGAGGTGCATTAGCTAATGAAGCTTCTGCTACTTGTTGCGGATCTTTTTTAGATAATAAACATTATGGTGATTTAACTAATAGTACAAATAGATTTACAGGAGAACCTGCACTTGTTTGTTCTGCTGAAACTTGTGAACACAACAAAAATAAACTTTGCTCACTTTCTTCTATAACTGTAAAAACTAATACTGACACTAAAATTTATACAGAAACTTTTTGTAGCAATTTTGATAAATAATAATAAAAAAATTAAAGGCGAATATTTCTATTCGCCTTTAATTTTTATTTTTCAACTAATTCCATAACTTCTTCTTTTGTAGCTTTTACAGTAAATATCATGTCACTATCAATTTTTATTTTGCATTCTTTTGAATTTATTTTTATTTCATCTGAAAATTTTCCTTTGCAAATTTCTTTATATCTTGTATCTGCAATTTGGACATTAAATCCACCTTTCATTCCAGTTATTTTTAAAGTTGCACCTTCTTTATCATCAGTTTTTATATTTATATCTATAATATTATTTCCTTTATTAAAACTTAAAGCATTTTGTGGTATTTTTTCTACTTTTACCTCTCCAAACATAGTCATAAATCCACCACTTAATTTTATTTTTGTCATTAATGTTGTTGGATACTTTTCAGATACATCCTTTAATAATTTTCCTAATTTATAAGTTGTTAAATTTAATTCCATTTCTTTTCTCTCTTTCTTCATGTAATTTATTAACTATATAATACTACCATTTTACTCGGATTTCAAATTCTTCTATATGCAAATCATTCTTATTTAACAGATTTATTACAATTTACTATTTATTTTAATTGTATAATATTTATGTAAATAAAAATTTATACACTAATAATTTTTATTTATTATATTTAATAAAAACTAAGGAGCCCTAATATGAATTACTTTTTAATTGCATTACTTTCATGTTCAATTGGAAGTTTTGTTGGATTAGGTGGAGACATAATAATAATCCCCCTATTACTTTCACTTGGTGTACCTAAAGCATTAATATCTATAAATACTGATTTAACAATGCTTTTTATGACATTTATGTCTACATTTATATATAGAAAAAGGCATCAAGGAGATTTTAAGACAGCTGTATTGATTGCTATTGGTATTATTCCAGGAGCATCTCTAGGTGTATATATAAATAGCTTTATAACAGTACATATATTTAATTTGTTCTTTATAATATTATTATTCATTTTAATATTACTTATGTTTTTTGAAAAAAGATTACCTAAAATAATTCTTCCTAATTGGACTAAACCCTTCGTTGGACTCTCTATTGGAATTATATCTGGGTTATTTGGTCTTGGTGGAGCTATAATGCTTATACCAATTCTTTTAATTTTTTATGGTTTTGATCAAAAAGGAGCATCTGCAACAACACTTTCACTTATATTTATAAGTACATTTATAACAGTTAGTAATTATTATTTTAGAGGATATCATAACTTAACCTATGCTATTTTTATGATTCCTGGTGCTTTAGTAGGTTCAAAAATTGGAACTTTTTTCAATAAAAAAGCTTCTAATGAATTAATTTCTTTATCTTTTAAATTAATATTAATAGGAATCTTTATTAAACAGTTAATAATGTTATTTTATATTTAATAAAAATTTTATATATATCTCTCATTTGTTTACAAATAATATATATGTACAAAGTTTTTTTACATTTTTCCAGTTCATTTTTAACCTTTTTGTAATTTTTTCATAACCTGCATTGATATAATTAAGAGGAATTAAAAATTAAATTAGATTAGTTGGAGGTTAGTTACATGTTAAAAGTTGGAGTACTTATGGGAGGAATTTCTTCAGAAAGAGAAGTTTCATTAGATAGTGGAAATAATGTTATTGAACACTTAGACAAATCAAAATATGAAGTTATTCCTGTTGTAATAGATGACAAACTAGATGTATTTGAAAAAGTTAAAGGATTAGATTTTGCTCTTCTTATGCTTCATGGTAAATTTGGTGAAGATGGTAGAGTACAAGCTATATTAGAAACTTATGGAATTCCTTATTCAGGATGTGGAGTTTTAGCTGGTGGATTAGGAGTAGATAAAGATATAAGTAAACAAATCTTAAGATACCACAATATAAGAACAGCTGATTGGTTCGTTGTTAAGTCAGTTGAAGAAATCGATTATGATAAAATCGAAGAATTTGGTTACCCAGTAATGGTTAAACCAGTAAGTGGTGGTGGAAGTGTTGCTACTTTCATAGTTAAGAAAAAAGAAGATGTTGAAGAAGCTGTAAGAGAAGGTCTTCTTTGGGATGAAGAAATAATGATAGAACAATTTATCGAAGGTGCTACTGAAATAACTTGTCCAGTACTTGATGGTAAAATGTTACCTGTTCTTCAAATAGATCCAAAAGGAGAATTCTTCGATTATCAATCAAAATATACTGCTGAAGGTGCTGACAGATATGTTATAGACCTTCCAAAAGAATTACACGAAGAAGTTGAAAGAATGGCTGTTGGAACTTACTATGCTTTAAAAACTAGCGTTTACACAAGAGTTGATATGTTAGTTAAAGATGGTGTTCCTTATGTTCTTGAAGTTAACACATTACCAGGAATGACTAAAAACAGTCTTTACCCAGTAAGCTTAAAAGGTGCTGGAATTGAAGTTTCAGACTTCTTAGATACAATAATCGAAAAATCACTTGCAGTTAGAAAGAAAGTTTTTGCTTTAGATGATGCAAGAAACAACGGTGTTGTAGTTAAAGAAAAATAGTAAAATAAAAAAAGACCGAATTTATCGGTCTTTTTTATTTTGCTAATTTTTTAGAAATAGTCATTATTATAAATGGAAGTAAAAGTATAATTATAAATACTATTATTAATAAACTTGTATAAGAAGTAACTTGACTCTCTTTTACTCCACTTGGAGGAATAAATGAAATTATAAATGCTATAACTGTAAAAATTAATCCAATAATTCCTATAAATAATTTAATAAATTTATTTTTTGATATTCTATATTTTCTTTCTAAATTATCATATTTTAATGTCAGTTTTATGTACGCTAAGAAAAATAAAAAATATGCTGTAAGATATACTATAACTGTAAGAGTCATTGCCATAAAAAATGAATTATTTGAAGTTCCTGCCCCAAAAGTAATTATAAATGCCCATATAGTCACTAATACTCCTTGTATTATAAGTATATATGATGCTACATCATTTTTATTTCTTTTAGCTATTCTTTTATCAAAAAGTCCTTTTTCTCCTGCTAATGAAAGTCCTCTACTTGGACCTATTATCCATGCACTAACTTCTGCAATTGAGCCAAGGCAAAGTAAAATAGCTAATATTTTTACTACTATATTAAAATTTCCAAAATGATTTAAAAGACTTGAAAAAGCTTGAAAAACACCTTGATTTAAACTTAACTCTGATTTTGGTACAACCATTCCAATTGATAATGCTCCCATACTACTTAAAAGTACAGCAAGTATAAGTAAAATTATTATTGCTCTTGGATAATCTCTCTTAGGGTTTTTCATATCATTAATATGTGTTGCCGAAACTTCAAGTCCCATATATGAAAGCATAAATGATACCAAAACAACTAAAGAGCTCTTATTATGTAAGTTTGGGAAAAATGTATTCTTATCCATAACTAAATGTATAGGATATCCTTTAAATATATAAATTCCTGTAAGAACAAATAAAAATAACGCTGGAATTAATATTCCTCCAATAAAACCAATTTTGGCTATTAATGCAGTTTTATTTATTCCTTTTAGCTGTACATAAGTAATAATCCAAAATATAATTATTACAGATAAAAACTTTAATATTGGATTTGAATTTATCGCCTCAATTCCTGTAACGTAGGCTATAGCTCCAACTATAAAATAAATCATTGTTACAGCTCCTATTGTAAAGACTATAAATTGATAAAATATATGAGCAAATCCTAATTTTTTTCCTAATGTATTACTTGTCCAAGTAAATACTCCTCCTTCTTGAAATCCTTCAACTGTTGCCATTTCTGCAGCACATAAACAAACTGGCAAAAACCAAAATAGTCCTCCAACTAATAAATAAAATATTGAATTAAATCCGCTAGTAGCAAATGTTGGATATTCATAAATTTCTATTAATATTGAACTTGTAAGAAATAAAAATCCAAACATACTTAAATTTTTTTTATTCACCTTTAATTTCTCCTTTATCTTTTGTTTCTTAAATCAAGAAGGAGAAAAAACAAAAGCTATCTTTTGATTTTTCAGACAAAAGATAGCTAAATTATTCCTAATTACCATACTCTTATCTCTCAGAAAAATTTTTTCTGCAGGATTTAGCACAATTCTCAAATTTGAGCTGTTGCTAGGCTTCATAGGGCCAGTCCCTCCACCTTCTTGATAAAAGATTTATTTATTTACTTTTAATTTTAAAATTATCTATATGATATTTCAAGTTAAATTTATGTGAAAATTTGAAACAAAACTTATTATCTATTTAACACTTTTATATGAATACCTTCTAATATATCTAAAGTTTTTTCATGCATTTCTTTATTAAAACTTGCACACAATTTAGCATCAACTATTATATCACTATTTATATATGCATTTTGGAACATTACTACATTGCTTAAAAGACACATATTCGTAACTATTCCTATTATCTCAATTTCAGTTATATATCCAAAATCTTTTTTGATTTCACAAAGTGACTTAGGAGATATTCCAAAAGCTTTTTTCTCTAATAAAAATATTTCTTTATTATTTTTTACTATATCTTCTAATTTTCCATAAAGACTATGTCCTTTTGTTCCTTTTATACAATGGATTATTGGGAAATTTTTTCCCTCTCTAGTCTCTAAATAATTTTCCCCATGAGTATCAAGAGTACATATAACTCTATCTCCACTAGCTAAATATTTTAAAACCTTATTACATATCCCCTCTTCTAAATATTTAGCTTCTTCAAAGCCAGCTGATCCATTAACAAAATCTTTTTGATAATCTACAACTACTAATAATTTTCCCATTTTCTAACTCCCCTTAAATAAATTTATATAAATATTATATTTTATATAAATAATAGAGACAATATAAATTTATACTGTCTCTACTATTAAAATTAATTATTAAATAAACTATTTATTTGATTATTCATTTCATTTATTTGTTTATTCATATTGTTTTGTATTTGTTCCATAACTTTATTTTCTGCTTGCATTTGCTCAGCTATATTATGTCTTATCTCTGTTCCAACTTTATTTTCATTATTAGCTATTTTTTCTACTAACTCTATTTGTTCTTTAGTTAATTTTGAATCCTTTGAAACTGTCCATTGATTATTTTCTTTAACTAATTCTATATTATTTAATGTTACTTCTTTTTGGTCTTTTCCTGCTAATTTATATTTTAAATCCATTTTTTCATTTTTACCATCTGGATTTATATTTACACTTAAATTATCAAAATCTTGTCCAAACAATTTTTGTCCTAAAGCATTTAAAGTATCACTATTATTGTTTTCATTATTAGCTTGAAGCGTACTTTGTATTTGAGCTTTTTCTAAATTTTCTATTCTCTTATTTTTATTATATATCTCTACTCCACAAGCAATTATAATAACTACTAAAATTCCAACAATAACCCAACTTACTATTAAACTTTTACGTTTCATAAATAATCACTCCTTTTTCTAGTGTTTTTTATAATTATATCATCTTTAAATTGTTATTTTATCTATTTAATTTTTAATTAAGAAATCTTTAGTTTTATCTTAATAATTATATTTTATTTTTACTGGATTCCCATAAAATTCTATAAAAACTCCATTAAATTCTTTTATTTCTTCTTTATTATGAGTTATTATTATACAGGTTTTTCCTTTAGTTTTTTTCTTAATTATTTCAATTATATTTTTTTTATTATCTCTATCTAGTCCATTAAAAGGTTCATCCATTAAAAATATATCTCCATAATATAAAATTGCTCTAGCTATATTAATCCTTTTTTTCATTCCACCACTTAATTCATAAGGATATTTTTCTAAAACATCTTTTAAATTCATTTCAATTAATAATTTTTCTATCTCTTTCCTATCCTTTAAAATTAATTCTAGATTTTTCTCTACTGTAATCCATGGAATAAGTCTATCTTCTTGAAATACATAAGAAACTTTTTTATTAGATTCTAAAAGTCTATTTTTTATTATGTTTAAAAGTGATGTTTTTCCTACTCCTGACTCTCCTGTAATAAAATTAAATTCATTTTCTTTTATATTTATTTCAAAATCTTTAAACACTTCTTTTTTATAGGCTAAATTTATATTTTTAAAAATCATCTTTATCTCCATATAAAATAAAATTTTTATTTATTATTTTTAAAATTATATCTATTATAAAAGTTATAAAAACTATTATTATTATCCATGCAAAAATTCCTACTGTGTTAAAATTCATTTTATCCATTTGTATTAATGTTCCTATTCCATAATCAGGTTGTCCATAAACTTCTCCTGCAATTACTACTTTTAAAGTAAGAGAAATAGTTGAACTTAATATATTAAATAAAGAAAAAATAATTTTAGGTCCATATATATTTTTTATCCTACTTAAAAATGAAATTTTAAATGTATCACACATTTCTATAAGTTCTCTATCAATATTTAATATAGATGAAATTATTACATCATAAAAAATAGGATATGAAATAAAAAACCCTATTAAAAATGGAGCAAAACTTTTATCTACCCAAATTAATGCTATAACTATAAATGCAATGGTTGGAATTGATTTTATTAGTAAATTTATTGGATATAAAAAATTATATATGTATTTATTAAAGGCACTTATAACTCCTAATATAACACTTATTAAAATGGCTATTAACACACTTATAAGTCCTCTTAATATTGAACTTATTATTGAGTATACTACTTCTTTAGTAAATAAAATATTATAAATTTCTATTAAAATATTTTTTAAAGTTGGAAGATATATATCATTATTTATTTTTCTAGAAACTAAAAACCATATCAGCCCTAAAATAAGAACTGATATAGTTATAAGTCTTCTATCCTTCATAGAAGATTTTTTCATCTGGAACTTTTCCTCCTATTGATTTAGAATTTTCTTTTTCTAAAATTTCATAATACTTAATATATTCTTCTTTTGTTTCTTTAGCTTTTTTAAACTTTAAATTACTATTTTCTATTGATTTTGAAGTTATATCTTTATTTATTTTTCCACCGTTATTAATAAATAACTCTACTACTTCATCTTTGTTTTCATTAGAAAATAAAATACTCTTTTCTACTTTTTCTAAAAATAAATCTATAAATTCTTTATTATTTTCTATTAAGCTTTTTTTAGCTATAATAGTTGATTGTGGAAATCCTTCTTTTACACCAAATATTTTCTCCCACTCTTTATTTAGATTTAGAATTATTTTTATGTTTTTATTTTTACTCATTAATGTACTTAATGCTGGCTCTGGTACAACTGCATATTTAGCTTTTCCACTTAAAACAGCTGGTAAAATTTCTGTTCCACCACCAACATAGCTTAAATTTATCTTATCTATAAGATTTTTTTCTTTTAAAATTGTTTTAAAAACTAAATCTGGAGTCAATCCTTTTCCTATTCCAAACACTTCTTTTCCTTTTAAATCCTCTAATTTAGCTTCCCCTTCTGTAGAAATTAAGTATAAAGAACCAAATCCTACTGTTCCTATTATTTCATAATCAAGCCCTTTATTATAAGCTTGTGCTGCTAAATTTGAAGGAACTATAGAGATATCCGGATTTTCTTTCATAACTTCTGCTACAAGTGTATCAGGTGTCCCTTCTATTTCATATTTCATTAAAAAGTCTTTTATACTTTCCTTTGAAGATACCATTTTTGCCATTCCAATAGCTGGTGTACCATCAGGAATATATACTTTTGCTATCTTCTTATCATTTTTTATTTCTCTTTTTTCAGATACTACATTATCTCCTAAAATAATAAAAAAAGTTATTACTATTAATAATGTTATTATTATTTTTTTCATAAATCCCCCTAGAATATTTTTCCATTTTAATTTTATCATTTTTTGAAAAAAAATAAAGCCAAAGAAAGTTTTCTTTGACTTTAAACATCAATATATAAAAAAGGTATTTCCATTTCATCTTTGCTAAGTCCTCCATGGACTCCTTTCACATTTACACTAAACATTCCCTCTTCATAAAACCATATACATTTATTTCGTAATGGTAATATTATAATATCACCAATTCTTTTTTTAGCTTTTTTAGTTAAATTCTTAAATATATTTAATTTTTCACATTCTTCTATTGTAAAAACCAAGGCTTTTCCTTCTAAGTGCTTTTTTAATATTTCTTTTAATTCATCTATATATTCTTCTTTAACATGTAAAAATACATCTCTATAATATCCACATGGGGAATATATGTCACCTCTTTTATTTCTTTTTAAATATTTATATATATTTTCTATCTCTAAATTTAAATATATAATATCATCTAAATCACTTTCTATTTGACCATGATCTGCTGAAAGCAACATTACTGAATTTTCAATAGAATCTTTTATTTCTTCATAAAAGCTGTCTAAAAATATTAAAAAGTTTTCTACTTCTTCTTCAAAATTTTTAGAAGTATCTCCAAACTCATGCCCTATAGAGTCTATTTTAGGAAGATAAATATAATAATATTCTTTTTCATTATTTCTTTTTAAATCTTCTAAAAGCTTTTCTTTTAGATCTTCATAACTATTAAAATTTTTTAAATTTGCATCTCTAAACATATATTTACTATACGTACTACTATTTAAATTAGTATTTTGATATGCTATAGTTTTTATTCCATTATCTAAAAGCTCACTAAAAAAACTTTCTTTTGGAAGAAAATCTTCTGGTTTAATTCCTAAATTTTTTAAATTTTCATTTCCTTTTAAAAAAGTAGATTTAAATAAAAATGCAGTTATGTTATCATCAACCATTGGCTCATAGTAATACCAATCTCCAATTCCATGATTGTTTACATCAAGATTTGTTAAAGCAGTTGTTATTTCTCCAGAAGTTGAAGATGGAAATTGTGCTGTCAATTTTGATACTATACCTTTTTCTTCAAATAATTTTAATACTTTTGATTTATTTTTATATTTAGAATAAAATTTCCATCCAAATGCATCAACTAAAAAAAATATTACTTTATTGCATTCTTTTCCTTTTTTAATAGTATCCTTTGGAAGACTTTTTTCATCTTCTAATCCAAATAAATTTTTTATAGTTCCAAATATATTTGAAAAGCAATATGAATTATATAAAGGAATAGTAAATTCACCTATTTTACTATTATTAACTTCATTTATTGAATTTTTATTTAACACTACTTCACCACCATAATTTTAATTAATATATACTATTATACCAATAATTTTAATTTATATTCTTTTCTCCTCTACTGTTTCTTTTCTACTTACAAACCATAATAAAAGTGCGCCTCCAATTATAAATGCATATCCTAAAAATGCAAGTTTATCTGGCATATCTCCCCATATAACATATCCTAAAAGTGTAACAAATATTATACTTGAATAGTTATAAACAGATATTTCTTTAGCTGCTGCAAATCTATAAGCAAAAGTAAGAGTAAATTGTGTTACTGTTGATGATATCCCAGCTGAAAGAAGAACTATTAATTGATATTCTGTTGGCATTTGAAAATGTATAATCATTAATGGAATAGATAAACACATTGAGAAAAATGCATAAAAGAAAACTATTGTATTTGGATTTTCTTTTTTTCTAAGAGTTCTTATACAAGTAGCAACTCCTGCTCCTAAAAATGCAGATAATATAGCTGCTAATGAAGGCAATAGTGCATAACTACTTCCTGTTGGCTTAACTACTAATATAACTCCAATAAATGCAATTATAAAAGATATAATATGTATTTTTTTTATTTTTTCTTTTAAGAAAATTGCTGCAAATATTACAGTAAATATTGGACTTATTTTAGTTAGTATTGTTGAGTTTGCAATCATCATATGTGAAAGAGACCAATAACTACTCCATACTGCTAAAGTACCACATAAAGCTCTTAAAACCAAAATCCATCTACTTCCCTTGTGTCCAAAAAATACTCCTCCACTTTTCTTTATTACAATTATAGAAACTATAATTGTAGTAACATTTCTTAAAAAACTTTTTTCATAAACAGGAACATTCCCTCCAAGAGTTATTAATGTTATTGTTATTGCTCCAAAAAAACATGAAATTAAAAGAAGTAATATTCCTTTTTCTTTATTTCCGATAATATCTCCTCCATCCTTACTTTTATATTATAACTTTTTTTATTAAATAAACTTTTTAATAAAGAATTAATATTAAAAAAAGCTACCTTAAAAAGGTAGCTTTTTAATTAATTTTTCAATATACTCTCTCATATAAAAATATTATTTTACAAAGTTATTTATAGTTTTTATCATTTTCTTTAAATTTTCTTGCTCAATTGTTCCTTCATCTATACCAAGGCAATTTCTAGCGTAGTTTTCTATAATAAGTCCTCCAACATTATTTATGGCTGATCTTACTGCTGATATTTGTACAAGGACATCACCACAACATGTGTTTTTTTCCATCATTCCTTGAATGCCTTTTACTTGCCCTTCAATTCTCTTTAATCTATTCATTATATCTTTTCTTAATGCTTCATTTTCTTTTATATATAAATCTATATTTTTTTCGTCCATATCCTTTTCTTTTGCCTCCCTTATAAATTATCCCATTCCAATTTTACCTTATTTTATTATTTATTTAAAGTTAATTTAATATCTAAATCTTTCTCAATATCAATTATCTCTCTTTTTGCTCTAGCCATTTCATACATATTTTTATATATAAGCTTTTCTGAATTGTTATCTGAAAGTTCTAAATAGTTATTTAAATTTATATCCTCTTTATTTATTTGCTTTTCTATTAAAGATTTTATACACTTCATTCTAATTTTACCATTTAGTTTTAATCTTATATCAAAATATTCTCCTAAATTAAAAGTATTTTGTATGCTATTTATTATTATTCTTTCATTATCCATTAAATTCATAATCTCTGTATTATTAACTAAAAGTTTATTTAGAATAATTTTGTTTTCTAAAGCTCTTCCATGAAGAATTATATTTTTTATTTTTTCTCTTTCATCTTTATTATCATATATATTTACAACACTTCTAAAAGCTTCATCACAACATTTTATATATTTTTCTAATAAAACAACTGTTTCTTTTTTAAGATTATATGGGAATATATATTTGTTTCCTAGTAAAACTACTAAACTTCCAATAAGGATAAATACTATTCTCCATTCTGTTGCAACTGTTGCATTAGTTATATTAACTGTTGCTAATCCTAAAAACATAACTGTTATCATAATAACATTTTGCATATATTTCTTAAAATGAATATATAAATAAACTGCTATTAAAATAATAATTATTCTTTCAAATTCATGAACAAATATTAAAGATAATATGTAATAAATTGCTCCACCTATAAGAGTTCCAAGTATTCTTTCTTTTGCCCTATTTCTTACTGTCTCATTATATGGTTGTGAAACGGATGCTATAGTGAATATTATCCACTTACCATATTCTATATGATAGTACTCTACTATAAAATAAATTATAGAAATAATAAGAGCTGTCCTAAATGAAAATACAAATCTTACAGATTTAGTATTAAAATCTTCTTTTATTAATTTTATACTTTCTTTTATGTCTTTATATCTAAGTTTTTTCTTAACTTTTAGTTCACCTTGCTCTATTTGCCAAAGATCCACTACTAATTTTTTAAATGTTTCTACTGTACTTGCTATTTCAAAAATATAAATGTTATTTTTATCTTTGTATTTTTCTAAATAATTAATTATGTAATATTCCAATTTTTCTTCAGATATATTTCCATATATAAAACTTCTTATATTTTTTAATATATCTCTCAAATCTTTATGTATTTCTTCTATGTTATTTATATTATAATATATGTCTTTATTTATTATTTTACTATTTATATCTTCTAACTTATCTAAAAGAGCTATTAAGTTAAGTTCTAGATTTTCTTTATAATTTAAATAGAAGCTTCTTCCTTTATATTCTAAAAGTTCTCTACTCCAAGAAGCATTAACTTGTTTAAAAGCTTCTAAATTTTTATTTGAATTCTTTATATCATTATCGTCTATATATGTTATTAAAAAGTCTAAGCTTCTTTTAAGGCCACTCATAGGATTTTTTTCACAAACCTTTGAATAAAACAGCTGGAATAAAACTGCTATTATCCCTAAAAAACCTAATGCTAAAACTCTATATAATAGTTCCCTTCCTTCTACATTACTTGTTAAAAGAAGTGTATATCCAAATAAAAATGGATAATATATAGATTTATTTAGATTATATACTATTGCATATAAAAGTATAAAAATTCCTATAAAATTGATAAATAAACCTGAATATACATTTATGTTAACGAAAAATGGTAATGCACCTATGAACATCATAAGTACAGAAACCTTTATTATACTTTTTATTGGAGCATTTGAAAAATTTTTATTTAGTATACCGACAAGTAAAAATACTGCATTTGCTCCTACCATTAAATTGTCTTTTCCTAAAAATAATATTGAAATTAATATCGCCGTCATTGATAAAAGAAATATTCCACCATTTCTTAATACGGAGCTCTTATTCATTTTTGCACCTCTATTTTGTCATTTTAAAGCTTATTCTAAAAGCTTTCTTCCTTCTTCTGTTCTTTCTGTTAAAAGTATTTTATCACTATACTCTAATATTGCTATTAAATATTTTCTTGGAATATTTAATATTTCTTTTAGATCACTTAAATTTATATAAGTGTTCTTCTCTAAAAACTTTTTAACCTCTTCTAAAGCTTTATCTAAATACACCTTTGTATAAATAACTTCTTCACTTAACTCTATAAGCTCACCTTCTTCCTTTAGATATTCAAATATATTTAAACAAAGTTTTCTATCTCTTTGCTTATCTAATATTTCTTTTAATTTTCTTGTTTTAAATCCATCTTCTAGAAAATAATTTAAAAGTTCATTTTTCATATTTTTCTGTGCTAAATTTAACTTAACAACAAAATCATATTTACTTACATAATTATTTTGTATCTTTATATAATTTCTTTTTTCCATTAATTTTAATAACTCTTCAAAGTAAACTTTTTTAATTTTTTTATTAAAAATCTTAGATTTTATTTCTTCTTTTTTCATTCCTATTTTTAAACTATTTTCTAAATGAAATTTATTTAAAAGTTGTACTAGTTCCTCGCTTTTATCTAATAAAAATCTATTGTGAATATACATATTATCTAAAGCTATTATTCTTTTTTCCTCTTCTAACTCTTTTAATGAATCTAATATAACTTCTTCCTCTTTATTTATTTCATTTTTTATATCATTAAGAGAAACTATAGTGTTTAAATCCTTTATTAAATTTTCAATTTTTTTATTTAAACTACCACTTTCTTTTATCTTTAAATTCTCTATATATTCTTCTTTAAATCTTTTACATTTATTAGCCTTTGCATCTAAAACGCTTCCCCCACCTAATGTTTCTATTGGTGAATAATTTCTTATGACTATCTTATCTCCACTTCTTGATGATATTTCTTCTTCTAATCTTATTTGACAATAAGCTTCTTCTCCTTTTTTAAGCTCATCTCTATCTAATAAAATTATTCTTCCTATAACTTCTTTTGTTCCATGATTAAGTCTTATTCTTTGTCTATTAACTATATTTTTTTCAATATAATCTGATAAATAGATTTTTGCGTCTATTATATAACTACTCACTTCTCTATTTTCTTCTCCAAGAATAAGTCCTCTCTTAACATCTTCTTTTTCAATTCCAGTTAAGTTTATGGCACATCTTTCTCCAGCTTCTCCAATTGTTTTATCTACTCCATGAATTTGTATTCCACGAACTTTACATTTCATTTTTCCAGGATATAATTCTAAATTATCACCTATAGAAACACGCCCACCCAAAACAGTTCCAGTAACAACAGTACCAAATCCTTTGATTGTGAAAACTCTGTCAATCCCCATTCTAAAAAGGGCCTCTCTATCTTTTTCTTCAATATTTTTAGAAATATTTTTTATTTCGCTTTTAAGAGTATCTAAACCTTCTCCTGTTTTAGAAGAAAATTTTACTATTTTTGCATTTTCTAAAAAAGAACCTTTAGTAAATTCTTTTATTTCATCTATTATAAAGTTAATCCATTCATCATCTACTAAATCTACTTTAGTTAATACTATTATTCCATTTTTAACTCCTAAAGTTTTTAATATGCTAAAATGTTCTTTTGTTTGTGGCATTATTCCATCATCTGCTCCTATTACAAAAAGAACTAAATCTATAGATGATACTCCCGCTACCATATTCTTTATAAATTTTTCATGCCCTGGAACATCAATTACTCCAATATTTAATTCATCATCTATCTTAAGATTTGTATATCCATTATTAATTGTTATTCCTCTTCTTTTTTCTTCTTCTAATGTATCTGTATCAAACCCAGTAAGACATTTTATAAGTGATGTTTTTCCGTGATCAATATGTCCTGATGTTCCTAATACTATATGCTTCATTATAATCCCCTCTTTCTAAATTTCCTTTAAAGCTTCACCAATTATATCAAAATCATCAAGTTTTAAAGTTCTCAAATGTATTAAAACTTCATTTTTTTGAATTCTCCCTATTATGGGAATTTTATAAAATCTAAGCTTTCTTTCTATTTCTTCAGCATTTGTATTTTTTTTAGATAAACTTATAGCATAGCTTTTTAATTTATGAATAGGTAATGTTCCTCCACCAATATAATCATTTTCCTCAACTATTTTAACTTCTATATCTTTATTAGAGTTTTGAATAACTTCTTTTAATTTAATACTTCTTTCCTCTAATTTTTCTAAAGACATACTTATCATATTTAAAGTAGGAATTTCCTCTATAGCTTTTTTCTTATCTAAATAACTGAAAAATGTCCCTTCTAATGATGCAAGAGTAAATTTATCTACTCTTAATGCCCTTAAAAGTTGATTTTTTTTCAATCTATCTATATATTGTTTTTTTCCAACTATTATTCCTGCTTGTGGCCCTCCTAAAAGCTTATCTCCTGAAAATGTAACTATATCAATTCCAGATTTTATAACATCACTTACTGTTTTCTCTTCAATTCCAAATTCATTTAAATCTATTAATGCTCCACTTCCTAAATCTTCAATAGTTAAAATATTATTTTCTTTTCCTATTTCTCCAATTTCCTTTGAAGAAACTTCATGAGTAAATCCTACTATTTTAAAATTAGAATTATGCACTTTTAAAAGTGCTGCCGTATTTTCATTTATTGAATTTTCATAATCTCTTCTATGTGTTCTATTAGTTGTTCCTACTTCTTTTAATTTAGCTCCTGACATCTCCATTACATCAGGAACTCTAAATGAACCTCCAATTTCAACTAATTCACCTCTTGAAACTATAACTTCTTTTTCTTTTGCAAATTCATTTAAAACAAGTAATACTGCTGCTGCATTATTATTTACAACTAAAGCGCCCTCTGCTCCTGTTAAATTTTTTAATAATTCTTCAACATGAGAATATCTTGAACCTCTTTCACCTTTTTTTATGTCATACTCTAAATTATTATAGCTATACATCACTTTATTTAAATTTTTTATTGCATTATCACTTAAAAGAGAACGTCCTAAATTTGTATGTATTATAACTCCAGTTCCATTTATAACTTTTTTTATTGTAGATTCATATTTATTATTTAGATTCATAAATATATCTTTTATTATTATTTCATCAGAAATATATGTTTTTAATTTATCATTCAAAATATTTTTTCTATAATTTTCTAAAATATTTCTTATCTCTATTAATACATTTTCTCGTCCAAACTTATTTATTATTTCAATTAAACATTCATTTTCTAAAAGCTTATCTGTTTTAGGTAAAGCTCTTAATAAATCTTTTTTCATTTTACTATCCCCTATGATTAATAATTTCTACCATCAAGTATATCACAAACATTTTATAAAAATTTAACAAAATTATATATAAAATAAGGACAATCTTTTAATTTAGATTGTCCCAATTTAACATTTATAATTTTATACTCTGTTCGAAATTAAACACATTTAAAGGATCATATTTTTTCTTTATTTCTTTTAATCTTTTAGAATTTTCTCCAAAATATTCTTCTTCATAATTACATAACTCTGCTAAAGGGAAACTCACAAAAGATCCTTTTGTTAATTCTTTTATTATCTTTATGTTTTCGACAATCCACTTTTTATTTATATTTGCAAATTTATCTTCTTCCCAAACAGATTGAAATCCTAATATTCCTCTAGATTCTCTATAGAAAAATGCAGAATCTTCTTTATTTTCTTTTAATACATTTCCTCCTAATCCATAAAGAGAAATTGCTGTATAAACAGAACCTTCTGCTCTTTCTTTTAATATATTTAATATATTTTCTATTTCAAAATCCTCATAATAATCTTTTACAAATCTTCCTGATGATTTGTATTTTTCATAATCTGGATGGGAATCTTGTATCCATCTATTTATATCTAAAATTCTCATTTCCCTTAAATCTAATTCCCAATTATAATCTAATAATAATTTTCTAATTTCTTTTTCAGCTTCTATTTTTTCTCCATAAAAAATTCCTGTTATCTTAACGCCTATACCTTTATTTAAATCATTATAAAAAGCTATTTTCATATTTAATCTTTCATCAAGAGATTTTATATTTTTATCCCATGCTTTAAAGACATTCTTTAATATATCTAAATTTGTGTTTTTTATTTCACAAACAATTAAAGTTCCTTTTTCTTCTTTTTTAGGTAGATTGAAAGTCATAGAAGTTACAACTCCAAAATTTCCTGCACCTGCACCTTTTAAAGCCCAAAATAAATCTTTATTTTTATTATTATCTACATAAAGTAAATTTCCGTTGTAATCTATCATTTCTAATGAAATTAAATTATCAATTCCAAGTCCTAAATGTCTACATGAGAATCCCCATCCTCCCCCTAAAGTATATCCAACTACTCCAACTGTTGGACATCCTCCTCCTGGAAATGGAATTCCATGCTCTCCTATAGCTTCATATAATTCTCTATTTCTAACACCAGCTTCTATTGTTACAGTGTTTTTTTCTAAATCAATATCTATATTATTCATTTTGCTTACATCAATTACTAAAACATCATCCCCTGTAGAAAATCCTTCATAATGATGAGCTCCTGATCTTATTCTAAAACTTAATTCTTCTTTTCTAGCTAATCCTATACATCCTTTTATATCCTCTATATTTTCGCAATAAGCAATAGCTGTAGGTTTTTTATCAATAGCTCTGTTCCATGCCATTCTTTTTTCTTCATATGTATTTGTATCTTTATAGAATACTTCTCCTTTTAAAAAAGAAAAATCTAATTTTTTCATTTAATCACCTTCTTGTCAACTTTTATATCTATTATACTAGATATATTTTATAACCAAAACTTTATTTAACGCTTTATTATGTTAAATCTTTACTTAAAACTTAAATACCTTTAATTATCAAGCTTTTTGTTATTCTGTGTCAATTTATTAATTAATATATTTTCGAATTAATTTTGTACATAATATATCCTTTTTTTGTATTTACTATCCACATTTTTGAATATTATTGAATGATTATTGAATGTTATTGATAGATTTTATTCCATATTTTTTTAAATATAATATAAAAAGGACTTTTTTTTCATAAAATAAGTCCTTTTTATTAATATTATTTATTTAAATAATATTTTATTATATTCTTATTCTTTTCCCGTTTTAATAGATGTAATTTTTACTAACTGAGAATTTATTAATGATGGAGTTAATTTAAGCCATAAGGCAAAAACATTATTTATTAACCCTGGAACAATAAATGAAATTCCAGCTTTCATAGCTAAATATCCAATTCTAGCAACTCTTTTAGTTGACATAGGCATAACAAATAATATAGATTTTTTAGCATGAGCTCTTTTACTAAATTCACTTTTAGTTGGTCCAGGACAAAGTGCTGTTACAGTTATTCCAGAAAATCTTAATTCTTCTTTAAGTGCTTGTGAAAAAGAAAGAACATAAGATTTACTTGCATAATAAACTGCCATATATGGTCCAGGCGTAAATGAAGCCAAAGAAGCCACATTTAATATTTTTCCTCTCTTTAATTTTTTCATATCTTCTAAAAAATAATATGTTATCTCTGTTAATACTGAAATATTTAATCTTATCATTGAAAGTTGCTTTTCTAATTTAATTTCATTAAATTTTCCCATAGCCCCAAATCCAGCATTATTAACTAAATGAGTTACAACAAGGTTTAAAGTTTTAACCTCATCATAAACTTCTTTTCCTGCTCCAATTTTAGACAAATCCTTTTTTATAGTAAAAACTTTTATATTATTATTTATATTTATTAATTCACTTTTAGTATCTCTTAATTTCTCTTCATCTCTTGCCACTAAAATTATATTAAAATTATCTTTTGCAAATCTTTTACTAAGTTCATATCCTATTCCACTTGTTCCACCTGTTATAAGAACTGTATCCATATTATTTCTCCTTTGTAAAATAAATATATATTATTAGTATAATCCATATTAAAAGATAAATTTATTCACCTCAAAAAAATTAATATAAATTTTTTATATTATAAATATCTGTATACTAAAAATAAAAAATAAGCACATTTTTAAAATGTACTTATTTTTTTATAACTATCTTATTACTTTATAATTATCATTTTTTAATATATCTATAGCTTTTTCTAAATTTTTTTCTTTTATAAGTATATAGTCAGTATCATAAGTAGAAACTACAAAAATACTTATTTCGTTCTCTGCCATTAATACACTTATTTTAGATAGAATTCCTATTAAAGAAAAATCTAATGGTCCATCTATCTTTAATATCTTCCAATTTTTCTCACATTTAATTTTACTTTTTAAATTATCTTGTACGCAAACTATTGATAACTCATCTTCAGTTCTTGTTATAGAATAAAATTCTCCTTTTAAAGCCCAACTTGGAATTTCATCATCTTTATTTAATCTACATACACAATACTTTTCTTTTAATAAAGTAAGGCTTAGCTTCTTATTATTCATTTTTATCTATTCCTTCCATAATATTCTCATATAAAAATATTATAATATAAATTTTTCACTTTTTATTAAATAAAATTCTTATTTCATCTTTTTCTAAAATATAACTAATTTTTATTTTAAATTAATAAAAAATAGACTGTATTTATAAAAAATACAGCCTATTTTACTATTCAATTTCAAATTTAATTCTTATTGAATTTCCATTTACTTTCATATCATAACTTTTTTCTTCTATATAAGAAATCTCTTCAAAATCTGAACTTCCATTTTCACTTATTTCTAAAGAGCTAATTACACGCTCATCTTTTACATATACTCTAAAAATAACTTTTATATCAGTATCCTCAATTTCATACTCTTTTAAAATTATATTTCCGCCTTCTCCTTTATTTGTATAATCACTTATACTGCTATTTTTAAAAAGATTATTTATCTTAGTTACTTCTTCTTTTTCAAATTTTAAAATCCTTGTAATCATTTAAATCCACTCCTAAAATCAATTTATCTTTTTATAGTTTATACTATAATTAGTTTTATATACTCACTAATTATATAAATCTCTTTAAGGAAAAATAGATTTTAGTATATCTTTTATTTTGAATACTTTTTTTCTCCATCCATTATTAATAGTATTAATATACCTATAAGAGTTATATCAGTAATACTAATAAATGCAACTGACCTAATTGAAATTGTAATAAAAGCTGTCACTAAAATTAAAAATCCAATCACAAGTTCTGATGCTCCAACCCAATTAGTATATAAATTCTTATTAATTAGATTTTTAGTTTTGTATCCATTAATAAGTTTAATTCGATGTTTAAATTTTATTTGATATCCTAAAAATATACATGCTAATCCAAGAACAAAGTTTATTCCAATAAAAAAATTCATAAACCTCTCTCCTTTTAAATTATTTTATATTAACATAGGTATTTTTATCTATAATTAAATACTTTATGTATATTAATGTTAAAATTTTTGTTATACCTCTAATTTCATGGCTAAGTATATTAATAAAATTATCTTTGTTATATTATATTAAACTTCCTATTATCCTTCTATTATTTTCACATAAAAATTTCTATTTCTTGGTCCATCAAATTCACAAAAATAAATTTCTTGCCAAATTCCTAATATAATATTACCTTCATTAATAATAAAGCTTTGTGAAGCTCCAACAGTAATATATTAACATTTAATTTTTATAATTTTCTATAAACTTTAAAACTTTTTCTATATTTTGAATTTTAGCAAATCTATTATTTAAAATACTATAATTATGATATTCATATAAAAATTCTGCTGATATATCTCCATTATCAAATGTAGTATTAGTTTTTTCAGGTATAATAACTTTGAAACCATATTCAAAAGCTACTTTACAAGTAGTAGCTATGCAATACTCTGTTTGCATACCTGTAATTATTAAATCTCTTATATTTTTGCTTTCTAAATAATTTTTTAAATTTGTATTTTTAAAAGCTGAATTATAACTTTTTTCTATTATAACTTCACCTTTATTAGGTTTTATTTCATCATAGATTTCCCATCCATAAGAATTTAATTTTAATTCTCCTTCTTTATCATTATGTCTGACATAAATAACTTCTAACCCATTTTTTCTAGAAGCTTTAAGTAACAACTTTATATTATTTTTAATCTTTTCAAAATCAAATGGCTTATCTAAAACTAATGCGTTTTGAACATCTATTATTAAAAGCGCTGTATTCATAATAACCCCCTTTTTTTACAATTATATCCTTCAAGGAAACTTTAATCAATAAATTGTAAGAGAATATATTAGAATTACTCTCAAAAAGTTATAAGAATATGATATAAAATAAAAGTTCATATTCAATTAAGTACTAATATTCTTTATTATCTAAAAATTTAATATTGATATCTTTTTATAATAGCTCTTCAACTTATTATTTTATAAATAATTACTTTACTTATAATCATAATTATTTATAAAAAAAATTCTACGACTTAAAAGTTGTAGAATTTTTACATTACATCTTAATATCCTAATAAAGAACCTATTTGATATATTAAAACTGACATTACCCATGCTATTAAAAAAGTATATCCACCAGCAAACAAAGTCCATTTCCAAGAATTTGTTTCTCTTTTTATTGCTCCTAAAGCAACTAAACATGGAGTATATAAAAGTGACATAACCATAAATGACATAGCTGATAATGGTGTAAATGCACCTTGAATTGCTGCAACTACTGTTGCACCTTCTTCAACTCCTGCATAAGTTAATCCCATAGTTCCTACTACAGTTTCTTTTGCTAAAATTCCTGTTATAAGAGCAATGGAAGCTTGCCATGTTCCAAATCCTGCTGGAGCAAATATTGGTGCTATAAAACTTCCTATTAAACCTAATAAAGAATCAACTTCACTTCCTTCAATAGAAATTGGGAAATTTGATAAAACGGCTAAAACAATCATCATTGGCAAAATTACAACTCCTGCCTTCTTTAAAAATGCTCCTGCTTTATCCCACATTAATAATAAAACATTTTTTATTGATGGAACTTTATAATTTGGAAGTTCCATAACAAAATAAGATGGTTCTCCTTTAAATAATGTTTTACTAAATAGTTTTCCCATAATAAGTGCCATAATTATTCCAAGTGTATAAATACTAAATAATATTAATCCTCTATTTTTTTCAAAAAATGCACTTATAAAAAGAGCATATATAGGTAATCTTGCTCCACAAGACACAAATGGATTTATTAATATTGCAATCATTCTATCTTTTTTATTATCTAATGTTCTAGTCGCCATTATACCTGGAACATTACATCCTACACTTACAAGCATAGATACAAATGTTTTTCCATGAAGTCCTAATTTTCTCATAAGTCTATCCATAACATAAGCTGCTCTAGCCATATATCCGCTATCTTCTAAAAGTCCAATTAACAAATACATTGTCATAATTAAAGGTAAAAATGATAATACAGCTCCTACACCACCAAAAACTCCATCTACAAAAATATTAATAAAAATTTCTGAAGTATTTAAAGTCACTAAATATTCAGCTACTCTTTCCCCTATTGTAGATATTGCTCCATCTACAAACTCTTGTAATCCAGCTCCTATAAAGAAAGTTAATTGATAAAGAATAAACATAACTCCAGCAAATATAGGTAACCCTAAATATTTATTTGTTACAATTTTATCAATTTTATCACTTAAAGATTCTTTTTCTTCTTCTCTTTTTACCGCTTTTGAAATTATATTAGAAATAATATCGTATCTTTTATTTACTACTTCCATTTCACCTTCAAATCCTAGCTTTTCTTCAATTCTTTTTTTAGCAGATTCAATGGTATTCTTTAAATCTTTGTTTTCTGAAACTTTTGTTATTTCTTCTATATAGCTATCATTCTCAATTAATTTTAATGCAAGCCATCTTTTTGATACAAGATTAATATCTATTTTTTCTGATATAATTTCTAATTCTTTCTCAATATCTTCGCCATAAGAAATATCTATTGGCTTTCCATTTATATTTTCTTTTACTGCTTCTTCTATTAAATCTTTTACTCCATTTGAATTTAAAGCAATAGTCTCTACTACTGGAATTCCTAATTCTTTAGATAATTTCTTCTTATCTATAAATATATTTTTATTTTTAGCTAAATCCATCATATTTAAAGCTAATATAACTTTAATATTCATCTCTAGAAGCTGCAAAGTTAAATATAAATTTCTTTCTATATTAGTACTATCTATTACATTTATTACTACATCTGATTCTCCACTTAAAATATAATTTCTTCCTATAATTTCATCTTCTGAATAAGCTCCTAAACTATATGTTCCAGGCAAATCTATTATTTTATAATCTATTCCTTTATATTTTAAAATTCCTTCTTTTTTCTCAACAGTTACCCCTGGCCAATTTCCTACATGCTGTTTTGACCCTGTTAATGTATTAAACAAACTTGTTTTTCCACTATTAGGATTTCCAGCTAAAGCTATACTTTTCATTTTTATCCCCCTCATTTAAAAGATTATCATTATCAATAAAATTTCAAAAAAAATTACTCTCCTAATACTATACTTGCTTCTTCTTTTCTTAAAGTAAGCCTATATCCTCTAACTCCTATTTCTATTGGGTCACCTAAAGGTGCTTTTCCTCTAACTTTTATCATAGCTCCTACTGTAATACCCATATCTAAAAGTCTTCTTCTAACCTTACTATTTTTATCTAATCCTTTTACTGTCATAACATCACCTATTGATAACTTATCTAAACTTGTCATTTTCTATTTCCCCCTATTAATAATTTTTTCTCCCTTTTCTGTTATAATCCATTCTAAGCTCTTATTTAATTCTCTATTTGAACATCCACAAGAACATCCTTTGCACATACTTTCATTGCATTCTTTCTTTTCTAAATACCCCATTTTAATAAGTTTATCTTTCATATCATCAACTATTTCTTTAGGAATATTTAAATTCCTACTAATTGCTTTAGAAGAAAAATCACCATTCTTTTTTAAATCATTTAATATTTCTTTTATCATTTCTCCTCCATTTTTTAACTTTTTATGAATTTATATTAACATTTTCATTTTGTAATTGCAAGTAAATTTCAATTGATTTTTATTTTCTCAAACAAAAAAAGCATAACGCCTCTTAAACATAGACATTATGCTTTTAATTTTCTTATTTTTTTATAAATACTTTTGTTTCATTATATGCCACTTGCCCACCTATATCAGATATATCAGAATTAGTTAAAAAATTAGGATTTCCACTTCTTTCCCACCAACCAATATGCATCATAACTGTATTATCAGAAACTTTATCATCTTTTTGTATTTTTACTTTTATCTCACCATTTTTAGATTGAAGCTTTACTATATCATTATCTTTTAAATCTAATTTTTCCATTTCAAAAGAATTTATATAACAAATTGCTATTTCATCTACATCTATAAAATGTTGACTAAACAAACTATCTTTTGTATGAGTTGTTAATAAATTAAATCCTTTTTCTTCTTTTTCTTCAGAAATAAAAAATTCTCCAAATTCAAATTTTTCAGAAGGCGTTTTAAACTTCAAACTACTCCAAGGCACTCTTATTTCTTTAGTTATATAACCATTTTTTATATCTTCAATAGATTCATCTAAATTTTCTATTATTTTTTCTATATACTCTCTTTTAGATACAAAAGGATAATCTTTAATATCTAATCTTTTAGCTACCTCTTGAAAAAAGTAATATTCATCCATAAACTTATTATCTGGTTCAACTACTCTCTCTATATAAGTAATATATGGGTTAGTCATAGAACTAAATATTATATCTTCACTTTCTAAAGTTGTTGTGCTTGGAATAAATAAGTCACAATGCTTAGCTGTATCTGTCATAAATATATCAAAACAAACTTTAAAATTAATTTTTTTAAAGGAATTAGTTAGTTTATTTAAGTTTGGTAGCTGATTTAGTAAATTACTTTTAGTTATAACAGCCATTTTAACATTTTTTTCTTCTATAATATCTTCTAAATCACTTACAAAAAATTCTTCATTCTTAGCAAACTTTTCACTTGAATAAGGATCAGTATTTAATATTCCAGAATAAAGCTTATTTGCATAACTTACTCCACCACCACTTTTTCCTATTTGTCCAGTAATTGCACAAAGGGCATCAATAGCCCTTACAGCTTTTCCTCCAACTTTATATTTTTGAATACCATATCCTAAAAGTATTGAAGAATATTTTTCTACATAAAGATTTACTAGTAAATTTATATTTTCTATACTTACTCCTGACATTTTTGATAATTCTTCAATAGATGTTTTTTCTAATAATTTTTTATAGCCTTCAAAATATTTTGTATTATTTTTTATAAACTCTTTATCCTCTAAATTTTTCTCTAATATTATTTTTCCCATTGCTAAAGCTAAATAGTAATCTCCACCGGGTTTTACTCTAATGTAAATATCAGCAAATTTAGATGTCTCATTTTTTATTGGATCTATAACTATTATTTTACTTCCACTTTTTTTAGCTTCTATTATCTCTTTTAGAGTATGTATTGTTGTATTTGCTGGATTTTTTCCCCACACAAAAATATTTTTACTATTCTTCATATCACTTAAGCTATGACTTAAAGCTATACCATAATCAAATTTTTGTGCCTTTATTCCCGCACTCCAGCATGGACCACCTTTTTGTTTTAATGCTCCTCCATAAAAGTTAAAGAAAATATCTCCTATACTCTTTAAAACTCCACCATTTCCGTACTGTTCATAATAAAGAATATTTTCTTTTTTATATTCTTTTAATTTACTAACAAAAATATCTATACATTCCTCAAAAGATATTTCTGTCCATTCACCATTCTTTTTTAACATTGGCTTTTTAATTCTTTTAGGATGATTCAAAAAAGTTTTATGATAGAGACCTTTTTTACATATTATCCCTTTTGTAAATGGATGATTTTTATCTCCTTCTATTTTTATTTCTCCATCTTCATTTTTATAAACATTAAATTTACAACAATCAAAACAATCTAATGTACATGCACTACTATATTTTTTCAAATAACCACCCCTCTTTTAATCTTTTATAATATTATACAAAAAAGAAGAGAGAATAAAAATATTTTATTCTCTCTTCCCTTCTATTTATAAAAGACTATTTTTATAAATTAAATATATTTCTTCTTCTGTTATATCTTCTGGATGATTTTTAAGCTTAGACTTATTTTTTAGAAATTCTTTTGTGTAACTTTTTAATTCTCCCTCTATTACATTTACTTCAGCTTTCCCAATTATTCTTAAAAAGTCTTCTAATTCATTTTCATTCCTAAATCCTAAAAGCTTATATATATTATCTACTTTTTCTCTATTTTTAAATACTTTCAAATATTCTATATAAAGACAACCATTTGCAAGTCCATGTGGCACTCCTTTATTATAAGTTAGTGCATATCCAAGACCATGTGGCAATGAAGTTCCTGTATGAGCAATTATTATTCCTGCTAAATTAGAAGCTATTGCTAAACTTTCTCTATCTTCAAAACTTAAATTACCTTTTATAAGTCCATCTATAGCTTTAGAAAATTCTTCTAATGCAATCTTCACTATTCCATCAGTTATTATTGTACTATTTGTATTTAAATATCCTTCAATAATATGTGAAAGGGCATCCATAGCTGTATTTCTAGTAGTTTCTAAAGGCATATTCATTGTGTATAATGGGTCTAACAAAGATAATTTTGGAAAGACTTCTTGTCCTAAATTTCTTTTTATTTTTTCTTTGTTATCAGTTAAAATTGAATACTGTGTTGTTTCTGTTCCTGTCCCACAAGTAGTTGGAACTGCTATAAGAGGAATTCCATCTAATTTTTCCTCTGTAAAGATTGTATCTTTAGTTAACTCTCTATTTTTAATCATTATAGAAATAGCTTTAGATGCATCTATTGGTGACCCTCCACCTACTCCTATAATAAAATCAACATTTTCTTTTTTCCCAAGTTCACTAGCTATACAAACTGTTTCAACTGAAGGATTTTCCTCTACTTCATCAAATATAATATAATCTATTTTATTAAAAGTTAAAACTTCTATTATATTATCTAGTGATCCATTTTTCTTAGATGAGCTTTTTCCTGTAACTATTAATGCTTTTTTACCAAAAGCTTTAAATCTCTCACTATTTTCTTTTACTATATTTTTACCTATTAAAACTTCTGTTGGCATAAAAAATTTCATATACAATCCCTCCTACTCTTAATATTCTAATTCTAAAAATTATTTAAAACTCAATATATAATCAATACTTGAGATTCTTCTCTTAAATATTATTTATTTAAATTTTAACTAGAATTTTTTTAGAAATATTAACCACCTTATTTAATCTATGACTTTGAAATCATTTTCTTCCTTCTTTTTTATTCATTTATAATCATATTCGTTCATAATTGTTGATTTCAAATTTTTTTACTACAATTATCTACATTTTATTATGGACACTTTTTTATTACTTTACATGGATTTCCCACTGCTATTGAATTGGATTCAATATCTTTTGTTACAACACTACCTGCTCCTATTACCACGTTATCTCCTATTGTAACACCTGGTAAAACTACCACATTTCCACCTATCCATACATCATTTCCAATTTTTATTTCTTTTGCAAATTCTAATCCACTATTTCTAATGTCTTTATTTAAAGGATGTCCAGCTGTATAAAATCCGCAATTTGGAGCAATAAACACATTATCTCCAAAAGTTACTTTTGCACAATCTAAAATTACACAATTATGATTTGAATAAAAATTATTTCCAATTTCTATATTATAACCATAATCACAAAAAAAGTTAGGCTCTATGCAAAAACTACCTGTAACCTTTCCAAAAAGTTTTTTTATTATTTCTTCCTTTTTATCTTTTTCTTTAGGTCTGCAATTATTATATTCAAAACATAATTCTTTTGCATTTTCTCTATCATTTGCTAATTCTTGTACTCCTGCATCATATAATTCACCTAAAATCATTTTTTCTTTTTCTCTCATTATTCTCTCCTTTTAACTATAATAATAAATTCATCTATAATTTATTTACATTTTCATATAAATAAATTTTAGATGAATCATTTAATAACCTCTCTCTTTCAAAAGATATTTAACTATTTAATACTTTTTGTTTAGCTATTTGAAATTCTTCTTCTGTTAAAATTCCACTTTCTTTTAAATTAGAAAGTTGTAATAATTTCTCAACTAAATCTTCTTTAATTTTAGGAGCTTCCTCTTCTTTATATTCTACTTTAGGTTGATAAAGTTGTTGTTTAAAATATTCTAATTGATTATTTACTTTTTCAACAAAGCTTCTTCCTGAAGGCTTAGAAACATTTGATATTAATATAAATTCTCCACCTATCCAAATTTTTACACTCCCTAAAACTAACCCACTATCAAATTCAACAGATTCTATTTTATCTAAGCTTATATTTTTTGTTTTAAGATCAATTAAACCTTTATATACAAATAATAATCTTTTATCTGTTAAATTTATTAACCATCTGTTGTTCTCATAAAATCCATCTATTGAAAAAATAAGTTCTTCCTCTTCTCCTAATAAGTTTGGCAATTGCTCAACAGATTTTTTACTAAATCTATTCGAATTCTCCATATATCTTATTTTTTCAAAAACATATTTTTTATTTCTCATAAGTAAACCTTCTTTTTAACTATAAATTTCTAAATAATACATATTTTTATTTTTTCCATTATATCATAACTTTTTAAATAATATATATTATTTATTTTTATTTTCCATTTTAGTAATATTATATTTATTTTCTACATCAATTTTATCCTTAGTAAATATAAATAAGGAATAACCATTAAATGATTATTCCTTATAAACTATATATTTTGCATTTCTTTTATCATTTCCTTAGTTGTTAATATTCCTGGTCCCCCTAAATACCATACATTTGTATCTAAGTATACAATTTTATTATTTTTAAATGCATTCATATTTTTTGTTAAATCATTAGTTAAAACATCTTTAGCTTTAGGAGCATTTTTATTATTTCCTATTACTTCTTTATCTACTACAAATAAATATTCTGGATTTTTATCTAAAAGATATTCATATGAAATAGTTTGTCCATGATCAGCCTTATCTATATCTTTGTCAGCTGTGCCATACCCAAATTGCTCATAAATGCTTCCAAATCTTGATACTTCACCAAACACTGTAATTTCATTATTATAAACCATAGTAACTAAAGCATTTCTATTTTCTTTTTTTACCTTTTCTTTTACTTCTTGAACACTTTTATCTATTTCAGCTAATTGCTTATCTGCAAAATCTTCCATGTCATAAATTTCTCCAAGAATTTTAACATTGTTTTTTAATGATTTGAAGTGATCATTATTTTCTGTTCCTAATCCTATTGTAGGTGCTATTTTAGATAATTCATCATAAAAACTTCCTTGTCTACCTTCTATTATTATTAAATCTGGCTTAAGCTCATTTATTTTTTCTATATTAAAGTTTTTAAGACCACCTAAATCTACATATTTGTCATCTTTATATTCACTTAAATATGTTGGTAAATTTTCTTTTGGAATTGCTATTGCTTCTTTTCCCATAACCTTCATATTATCCAAAGATGAATAATCTAATACAACAACTTTTTCAGGATTTTTTGGAACTTTTGTAGTTCCATATCTATGTTTTACTTCAATAGTTTCAACTTTTTTAGATGCACCTGATAACTCCATATCACTTTTTGCATTTGCTTTTTTTATTCCAAATCCTACTCCTAAAGTTCCTATAATTACTGCACAAATTCCTATTAATATTTTTTTATTCAAATTCTATCTCCCCTTTTTAAAAATATACACATATTTTATCTGTATTTATATCATGAATGTGAAAATCAATTTCATAAGCATTTTCTAAGATTTCTTTTTTTATAACATTTTCTTTAGTTTCATTTATTATCACTTCTCCTTCTTTAAAGATAATTATATTATCTGAATATTTTGATGCAAAATTTATATCATGTAAAACTATTATTATAGTTTTATCTTTTTCCTCAGCTAAATTTTTTAGCCTTTTCATCATATTAACTGAATGCTTCATATCAAGATTATTTAAAGGTTCATCTAAAAGAATATATTCTGTATCTTGTGCAATTACCATTGCAATATAAGCTCTTTGTAATTGTCCTCCACTAAGCTCATCTATATATTTATCTTTTATCTCGTATAACTCCATATATTCTAATGCCTCTTTAACTATAATTTTGTCCTCATTATTGATATAACCTTTAGAATGAGGAAATCTACCAAACTCAACTAATTCCTGTATAGTTAATCTCATTATTATATTGTTACTTTGTTTTAAAATTCCTATTTTTTTTGATAAATCATCGTCATTCCATAAAGATAATTCTTTGTTATCTATAAAAATTTTTCCTGAGTCTTTTTTTATTGTTCTAGATATCATTGATAATACTGTACTTTTTCCTGCACCATTTGGACCTATAAGAGAAGTTATTTTATTTTTTTCTATATTAAAAGAAACATTATTTACAACTTTTTTATTTCCATAAGACTTATTTAATCCTTCCACTCTTATCATTTTTCTCTACTCCTTACTAATAAAAATATAAAATATATACCTCCTATAAAATTGATTATTATACTTACTGTACTTTTATAATTTAATATTCGTTCTACAAATAATTGTCCACCTAATAATGCGATTACACTTACAATAGAAGAAACTAAAATGATATATGTATGTTTATAAGTTTTTAAAATTGTATATGTAATATTTGCTGAAAGCAATCCTAAAAAAGTTATTGGACCCACTAAAGCCGTAGATATTGATATTAATATGCTTATAATAATTAAAATCTTTTTTGCTAAATAATCGTAATTTACTCCTAAATTTATTGATATATCTTTTCCTAAAAGCATAACATCTAATTTTTTTAAATCATCCCATATAAAAGGAATAATAAGTAGTAATACTATTACTGCAATAAGTAATATATTTGAATTTATATTATTAAAACTTGCAAATATTTTATTTGTTAGTGCATCAAATTCATTTGGATCTATTAATACTTGCATAAACATAGATAAACTTTTAAAAAGTGTTCCAAATACAACTCCAATTAACAATAAAAAATAAATATTTTTATCATTTTTAAATAATACTTTGAATAATATTACTGATAATAAAACCATAACTGCTGTACTTAAAGCAAAATTAATATTTTTATCAATAAAGAAATAACTATTTATTCCAAATAAAAATACTATTAAAGTTTGTATCATATTATATAAAGAATCTAATCCTATAATACTTGGAGTTAAAATTCTATTATTCGTAACAGTTTGAAAAAGTACAGTTGATGTGCCTATAGAAATTCCAGTTAAAAATATAGCAAATATCTTTTTTAATCTTAAATTTAAACTATAATCATAATTTAATTTATTTAATCCTATAAAAATAAACATAATAACAACTACTATTAATGTAAAAAATAAAATACTTAATTTTCTTTTATCTTCTTTATGTAAATCTCTCATTATTTCTCTCCCCTAAAAATCAAATATAAGAAAACAAAACTTCCTATAACTCCAACTATTAAATTTATAGGGATTTCATATGGATATATTATTAATCTCCCAATTATGTCACATGTTAATAGAAAAATTCCTCCTAAAATTCCAATTTCCCAAATATTATTTTTTAAATTATCTCCATTTCTAATTGATACAATATTCGGTATTATAAGCCCAACAAAAGGAATACTTCCTACTGTAATTACTACTAGAGATGATATTATAGAAACAATAACCACTCCAATATTTAATGTCCTTTCAAAATTTACTCCTAAATTAGTTGATATATTTTCTCCCATTCCTATTACTGTAAATTTACTAGCATATAAACCTGATATAACGAGAAGAGGTATACTAAGTAGTATTAATTCATAATTTCCCCTTATAACTCCTGAAAAATTTCCTTGAAGAAAGCTTGTCATATTTTGAATTAAATTAAATCTATAACCTATAAAATCTGTAACTGCTCCTATTACTCCTCCAAGAGTTATTCCTATTAATGGTATAAAAATGTTGTCTTTTACTTTTATTTTTTTCATTATTTTCATAAAAATAAAAGTTCCTAAAATAGAAAAAATAAATGATATTAACATTTTTCCTAATATCCCGACTTGTACAAAAAATATTGTTGAAAATAATGCTCCAAGTTTTGCTGAATCTATTGTTGCTGATGTAGTTGGAGATACAAATTTATTATTACTAATTTGTTGCATTATAACCCCTGCAATACTCATTCCAACTCCTGCTACTAATATAGAAATTAATCTAGGAAATCTACTTATAAATAAAATATTTAATTTTTCTATATCCAAATTAAATATATCTTTTATCCCAATATCTTTTACTCCTATAAAAAGAGAAAAACAAGATAAAATTATTAATATAAGTA
>NZ_LTAY01000038.1 GCF_002050515.1 Clostridium thermobutyricum DSM 4928
CAAATATTTACACTTTAATTATTTTTACTCATAAAATTTTCTATTTATTATTTCTTTAATATCTATTCTGAAAATCTATAAATTAAATCTTTCAAATATACTTTTTACTCTAAATTTGTATTATAATGTATTTACATTTTATATTATGAGAGGGTATTTTTATGAAAAGTTTAAGCGATGAAAATAGCTCCTGTGTTATTTCCTTTGTTGCTTTTATTCCAAATTTCTTTATTAACCTATTCTATATACTTAATACTTTAGGATATGAAACACCTATAATTGATACAAAAAATATAATCGAATTTACTTTATTTATTGCATTTACCTCAACAACATTTATTCCTTTTTCATCACTAAAAAAATTTAATGAAACATGCATAGCTTATGCTAAAGAAAAAGTGTTACCATATAAAATAATTACAATTTCCTTACTTACATATTCAGTTATTACTATGTTCCTTTTCAAAAATAGAGAAATAACTATGTCAGCTTTAATAATGGCTCATTCATTTTTTATTATTACTCACTTCAAAAAACTTGGATTTGCTAAAAGATATAATGATGACTATAAAATTCGTTGGCAAAAAAAGAATTCCGGAATAGATGATGATTCAAAGGACCCAAATATATTTTGGTTCTTTAAATTATGGTTTTCTCCTAGAGTAATAATACCTAGAAATAAGAGACCTCTACTTAAAGGCTATAATGTTTTTTTCTTTTCTTTAATTATTTTTTCTATTGATAGAATACCATTAATTGCTTTTTTAGTTTTATGTTACTTATTTATATTTTTTACAGAGTATATATTTAGTCTATACGTAGAAACAAAAGGATTTTGTACAGAAATTAAATATTCTCCTCGCAAAGGCACAGATTACTGGAGAATAACTATTATAGATTATAAAAATAGAAGACAAATAGTATTTGATTCTCCAACTTATCCTTATTTTGATAGTAATGATTATGTTAGAATCGTTACAGGAATGTTTACACGTAAAGTAGTTACCTATTCAATTTCGTCTAAAACTACTTATTAAGACTTCAAAATAATTAAAACAAGGATGTAGAACCTCTTCTACATCCTTTAATAATATTTATTTTAATTTTTATAAACAATAAAATTTTTATTAGTCTTAAATTTTATCTTTATATCCCCCTCATATAAGCTGAAGGTAAATAATCTAACTCTACGTTTCTCTTCTTAGCTTCATTTAAAACCCAATAAGGATCTCTTAATAAAACTCTAGCTAAAAATACTAAATCAGCTCTATTATTTTCTATTATTTCAGTTCCTTGAGCTGTTGTTGTAATTAATCCACCTGCCATAACTGGAATATCACATTTTTCTTTTATATATTCAGCATCTGGAACTTGATATCCTGGATAAGCATTTATAACAGCATCTGAAACAACTCCTCCAGTACTTACATTAATTAAATCTACGCCTTCTTTTTTAACTATATTAACTATTTGGGCCATTTCAACTTTAGTATTTCCACCTTCTACATAGTCTTTTGATGAAACTCTAAGTAAAAGTGCTTTATCTTCTGGCCAAACCTTTTTAATTTCTCTTATTACTTCAACTAAAAATCTAGCTCTATTTTCTATACTTCCACCATATTCATCTTCTCTTTTATTAGCTAAAGGTGATAAAAACTCTGAAAGTAAATATCCATGTGCTCCATGAATTTCTATAAAATCAAATCCAGCTTCTAAAGCTCTTCTTGCTCCTTCTCTAAAAGCAATTTTAACTTCTTCAATTTCAGTCTTGCTCATTTCTATAGGAGTTTTATATTCTGAACTAAAAGGGATAGCTGATGGTGCTATTATCTCTTCACTTTTTACCTCACATTTTCTACCAGCATGACCTAATTGAATACCTGCACATGCTCCATATTTTTTAATACCATCTGCTAATTTTTTTAACCCTTCAATATGTTTATCATCCCAAATTCCTAAATCTCTATCACTTATTCTTCCTCTAGCTTCAACAGCAGTTGCTTCAAGAATTATAGCAGATACTCCACCTATAGCTCTATTTAAATAATGAACATAATGAAAGTCATTAACCATTCCATCATTTTCAGCCATATACATGCACATAGGTGCCATAACTACTCTATTTCTTAAATTTAAATTCTTTAAAGAAAACTCTTTAAAAATACCTTTTTTCATATGTAAATTCCTCCTATTTAATTTATTTTTATAATCATATTATATCACTTTTATTTTTATCTAATCTAAAGACTATCTTGTCTAGCACTTTGAATATTAATAATTTCTTTTAAAAATTTTTAGTTTTTTCTTAATTTATATTTTAAAATAGTTAAATACTATAATTCTTAAAAATTTATTTAATATAAATAAAAACTGTATAGTTAAAAATATTTTAAAATATATATTAACCATACAGTTTAATTATTTGTATTTTATTTAATTCTCTATATTTTTTTCTGATTTATTCTCTATACAAAATTAAATAAAATACTTTTTGCTATTTTTATCTAACTTTAATTAGCTTGTATTACTTTTAATTAATTTTTATATTTATTTGCTTACATATCTAAATTCTATACTAGATAAAAATAATGCACCAGCATAGTCATTAGTTACTGAAGTACGAGCAACACTTAGTAATGCAAAGTCTTCTGATCTAATAATATCATCTAGGTCAAACTCTATAACATAATGATTATATTGGAAATTACCTGGTGAGTTTTGAATTGAAATATTTCCACTATTATATACATTTATATTAGCTGCATTTACTACACCATTAGCTCTAGCAAATAAAGATGAAAGTCTAATTGCAAATCTATTTCCATTTGGAGTATTTGAGTTATCAGTTAATAAATGAACAAAAACTTTAGCTCTTTGATTTCTATTAACTGCATCCTTTGGAACACTAAATGTTAATGAATATTCATCTGTATCTCCTTGAGGTAAAAGCCATCCTAAAAGTCTAAGATTAGAATTAGCAGATCCTAATGGAATAGTATCTGGTTCAGTTTCAGTACCATCATTTATATTTCCTCCATTGAATACTAATGATTCATATTCTCTTACTTTTTCTTCTTCATAACAATAATTTGACATATTGAAATTCCTCCTGTGTTATTAAATTTTCTTTATAGTATAATATATTACATTTTAGGAATTATGTTACTAAATTATTTAATTTTGAGACTTAATTGGAATATTCAATATATAAAAAGAGATGTAGATAATAATTTCTACATCTCTTTATTTTAATTTTTAGTTTGCTTTTGCTCTATTTATTTCTAATTGTTTATTTACTTCTTCTAATCTTTTCTTTGATAAGTTAAAGATAAATATTAAAGCTAATAATGATAATCCTAAACCAACAAAGTTAGCTCCACAGATAATATTTTTTATTCCTATTCCAACAGCCTCTACTTGCTCTGCTGCACCAGCTTGATATCCAAGCATTCCAAGAGCAAATCCTCCAACTCCTCCTGAAATAGCTTGAGCTAATTTTCTAAATAATGAGTAAGCTGAATATACTGTTCCTTCGTTTCTTTCTCCACTAATATACTCTTGGTAATCTATTGCATCTGCAATTAATGCCCATGTAACTGCGTTAACTATTCCAGTTCCAAGTCCAGCAACCATAGTTAATCCTATATATACATATGGATTTGGTATTGGCATTACAAATAATATTCCATAAACCACCATAGCTAAAGTTGTTCCTGCTACAGAAACTTCTTTTTTACCAAAACGTTTTACTAATATTCCAACGAAAGGAATAACTAAAAGTGCTGGTAACATTCCTGCTAATCCTGCTACACCTATAAGATTTGAATTTTTGAAGTACTCTTTAAATAAATATGCATTTAAAGAAGTTCCTATAAACATACTAGTTATCATTGCAAATGAAGCTAAAGTTATACCAATGAAAGCTCTGTTTTTAAATAAAGTTTTTACTGTTGATCCAATTCCAGCTTTCTTTTGATTAGCTGTGTTATGCACAACTCTTTCTGTAGTTAATTTAAAAGTTAATACGAAACACACTGAACAAATTATTGCAAATATAATTGCACATTTTAAGAATCCATTTGCAGTTACCGCATTTTCACTATTGAATATTAGTTTTGGAACTAATACCATTACTATAACTCCTGAAATAACTGAACCTATATTTCTGAAAGTAGAAAGTGATGTTCTTTGAACTGGATCTGTTGTCATAACTGATGATAATGAACCATAAGGTATATTTACTGCTGTATATAACATTCCAAATAAAATATAAGTAACATAAGCATAAGGTAATTTCATACTTTCAGGTAATCCTGGTAATTTTGTAAATGCTAGTATTCCTACTAAAGTCATTGGTATACCAAATAAAATTATATAAGGTCTAAACTTTCCATGTTCAGTATGCTTATTTCTATCAACTATAATTCCCATAATAGGGTCATTTATAGCATCCCAAACTCTTGCTACTATAAATAAAGTCCCAACAGCTACTGCACTAATTCCTAATACATCAGTATAAAATAGCATTAAGTATGTTGCAATAAATTGGAAAAATGCTCCACATCCAACATCTCCTAAAGCATATCCAATTTTGTCACCCATTCCAAATTCTTTTAATTTATCTTTCTTTTTCTCAATAACGTTTAATAATTCCATAGTTATCCCCCTCTTAATTGCAGAATTATTTACTTAAAAAATAGTTTTTAGAATTTCTATAACAAATACTCTCTATTATTTCTCCTAGTATTTCTTCATCATATGGATATTGCCCTGTTTCTACTAAATTTCCTATATAGTTACAAAGTATTCTTCTAAAGTATTCATGTCTTGTGTATGATAAAAAGCTTCTTGAATCTGTTACCATTCCAACAAATTGACTAATCAATCCTAATTGAGATAAAGCCATCATTTGTCTTTCCATTCCATCCTTTTGATCATTGAACCACCATCCAGAACCAAATTGAATTTTTCCACGAGTTTTTCCATCTTGGAAATTTCCAATCATTGTTCCTATTACTTCATTATCTTTAGGATTTAAACAATATAAAATTGTCTTTGGTAATTCTTCATTTTTATCTAACTCATTTAATATTCTTGAAAGTGAATATGCAATTTCACCATCATCTATACTATCAAAACCTGCATCAGCTCCAACTTTTTCAAACATTCTTGAATTATTATTTCTTAATGCTCCTATATGAAGCTGCATCACCATTTGTCTTTTACTATACATTTTTCCTAAATCTATTAATAAAGAAGTAGAATATTTAATTCCTTCTTCTTCTGTTAAGCTTTCTCCGTTTAAACCTTTACAGAAAATAGAGTTAACTTCTTCTTCTGTAACTTCAAAGAATTTTATTCTCTCTAAGCTATGGTCTGTTATAGTGCAGCCTATTTCACAGAAATAATCTAATCTTTTTTCTAGTGCAGCTTTTAAATCATTATAGCTAGTTATCTTCATATCACAAACTTCTGATAATTTAGATATATATTCTTTAAATCCTTCATTTAAGATTTTCATTGCTTTTTCTGGTCTAAACGAAGGTTTAACTAAACAATTAAACTCTTTATCTAAACTTATTTGTTTATGATACTCTAAACTATCTATTGGATCATCAGTAGTTCCTATATATTCTACATTAGCCATTTTAATTAGTTTTTTAGCACTTAAAACGTTTTCTTTTATGACAGCATTACATTTATCCCAGATAATTTTTGCAGTTTTTTCACTTAATGTCTCTTCAATATTAAAGAATCTTTTTAATTCTAAATGTGACCAATGATAAAGTGGATTCCCTATTAAATAAGGCATCATTTTAGCAAATTCATAAAATTTTTCGTAGTCACTTGCATCACCAGTTATATACTTCTCATCTATTCCAAAGCTTCTCATAGCTCTCCATTTATAATGATCATGATATAACCACATTTCAGCTATATTTTTGAATTCATAATCATTTGCTATTTCGCTAGGAACAAGGTGACAGTGATAGTCAAACACTGGCACCTTTGAAGCATAATTATGATACAATACTTTTGCTACTTCGCTTTCTAACAAAAAGTCCTTGTCCATAAATTTCTTCATAACAAATCTCCTATCTTTTATTTTTCTTAATTGCCTCTATTAAACCATTTATATAAACAGCCCCTAATGCTCTGTCATATAATCCATAACCAGGTCTTCCAGTTTCTCCCCAAATCATTCTTCCATGGTCTGGTCTATATGGTCCATCAAAATCATAATCACAGTAAGCTTTTACTATTTCATAGAAATCTAAAGAACCTGATTCTGATAAGTGTGCAACTTCATTAAAACTACTATCTCCAGTAATTTTTACATTTCTAAGGTGTGCGAAATGTATTCTATTTTTTTCTTTTCCGAAATAATTTATCATTTCTACCATATCATTTACCTTTGTACATCCTAAAGAGCCTGTACATAAAGTAATTCCATGATATTCACTATCATATAATTCAATAAATCTTTTTAAATTGTCAAAGTTAGTTATTATTCTTGGTAATCCAAATATTCCCCATGGTGGATCATCCGGATGTATAGCCATTTTCATTCTAACTTCCTCTGCAACCTTCATTATTCTTTGAATGAAATAATTTAAGTTGTTCCATAAAGCTTCTTCATCAATATCTTTGTATTGCTCTAATAAAGCTTTTAATCCACCTTCTCCATATGATGTATCCCATCCTGGTAATTCTAATTCACCTAAAGCTGGATCCATTTTTTTAACTTGCTCTTCATCATATATTAAACAAGTTGAACCATCTTCTAATTCATAATTAAGATCTGATCTTGTCCAATCAAATACTGGCATGAAATTGTAGCAAATAGTATCTACTCCTGCTTCTGCTAAATTTCTTATAGTTTGAATGTAATTATCTATATATTTATCTCTAGTTGGAAGTCCTAATTTAATATCTTCATGAACTGGAACACTTTCTATTACTGAAAGCTCTAATCCATGCTTTTCAACTTCCCTTTTTAATTCTAAAATTCTTTCTAATGGCCAAACTTCTCCAACTGGAATATCATAAATTGCAGTTACAATTCCTTTCATACCGGGAATTTGTTTTATATATTCAATTTTTACTGGATCATCTTGTCCATACCATCTGAATGTCATTTTCATAAATTCATACCCCCTATTTTCTAATGTTCTCTATCTTCTCAACAAATCTTTTTGCTGTTGCTTCGATTTCCTCTGCTGTTCCTTTTATTAATGAGCTTCCTGCACCAACACAAGCTACTCCATTTTTAAACCATTCTTCAATATTATCTACAGTTACTCCTCCAGTTGGCATTATCTCAACATTTGGAATTGGAGCTTTTATAGCTTTAACATATTTAGGTCCAAATAAGTCTCCTGGGAATAATTTAATCATTTTATTTCCAGAATCCATAGCTTTCATTATTTCTGAAACTGTCATACATCCTGGTAAATATAAAACATTTTCTCTTTTACAAACTTCATTTACAGCTTCATTATATCCTGGACTTACAACGTATTTAGCTCCTGCTTCTATTGCATCTATAGCCATTTTTTCATTTAATACACTTCCAACTCCAATTAAAGCATCTTCTCTTAAACTATAAGCTCTTATAAGTTCTACTACATTTGGTATTGTATAAGTAAGCTCTAGTGCCTTTACTCCACCTCTTAGGCAAGCTTCCATATAATCAATTGCTTCTTCGTGATTTTTTCCTCTCACTACAGCAACTATTCCATAATTCTTTAACTCTTCTAAAACCACTTTTTTTGCTCTCCTTTATCTAAACTCCAGAATAAGCTGAGAATGCTCCATCTACTGGAATTACTACTCCATTTACAAATCCTGAAGCCTCATTAGATACTAAGTATAATAAAGTTCCAAGTAATTCATCAGCTTCTCCAAATCTTCTCATTGGTGTACTATTTAATATTTTTTCAGTTCTTGCAGTTGGTGTTCCATCTTCATTAAATAATAACTTTCTATTTTGATCTGTTACGAAGAATCCTGGTGCTATTGCATTTACTCTAACTCCAACCTTTGACATATGAACTGCTAACCATTGAGTAAAGTTACTTACTGCTGCTTTAGCTCCTGAATATGCAGGTATTTTTGTAAGAGGTGTAAACGCATTCATTGATGAAATATTAATGATTGTCGCATCCTTCTTATTTATCATATCTTTACTAAATTCTTGTGATGGAAGTAATGTTCCTAAGAAATTAAGATTGAAAACAAATTCTACTCCTTTTGGATCTAAATCAAAGAATGTAGTTAATTCTTCATTTTCTAAATCTTCAACTTCTAAATATTCTTTAGTTGTTGTTCCTTTTGGATGATTTCCTCCAGCTCCATTTATTAAAATATCTACTGTTCCAAACTTTTCAAGTATTATTTCATGTGCATTTTTTAAACTTTCTTTATCTAAAACGTTAGCTTCTATTCCTATTGCTATTCCGCCTTTTTCATTTATTGATTGTGCTTTTTTTTCACAAGCTTCTTGTCCTAATGCTAATATAGCAACTTTTGCTCCACATTCTGCTAAAGCATCTGCCATAGCTCCACATAGAATTCCTGTTCCTCCTGTTACAACACAAACCTTATCTTTTAAATCTACATTAAATGGTAATTTCATGTTTCATCCTCCTTCACATCTGTTATACTTGTATACTAGCATATTAGAATTCATTTTGCAACAATTTTTTAACATTTTTTTCACAAATTCAAAAAATCATCCATAATTTTATTATGGATGATTTTAATTTACTTATAATTTTTTATATATTTTTCTATAGATTCATTTTCATCTATCAAAGAAATCCATTCTTGAACTGGTGATTTTATATGCTTTGATACTGTTTCCTTAATTATATCTTTTTTATTTTCTTTTATAATATCTAAATACGTTACATGTTGATCAACTATAAAATCTTTTTTTATATATATTTCTGCTAAAAGTCTCATTCTATTATAATGAGTACTTATATTAGAAATAGCTTCCCAAATATCACTTTTATCTGTTCCCTCAAATAATAATTCATGAAATTTATTATCTAAGTTATGAAATTCTAATAAATTATTTTGTTTATTTGCAATAAGATTTTGAGCAAATAAACATTTTTCCATTTCCATTAAAGCATCTTCTGAAAATTTATCACATGCTTCTTCTAAAACTTTTTTTTCTAAATTATATCTCATAAATATGGCTTGCTCTATAAGCTTCCAATCTATTAATGATACATATGTTCCAGTTTGTGGTTTAACCTCTATAAGCTTTTCACTTTTCAGTTTTATAAGTACTTCTCTTATAGGTGTTCTTGATACTTGCAGCTTTTGTGCTAAATCAAGTTCACTTAATAATTCACCAGGTCTTAATTCTAAGCTCATTATATTGTCCTTTAATACTCTATATGCATAGTCTTTACCTGTTTCATTACCCTTTTTTTCGTAAAGAATCACTGAATCTCCTCCTAACAGCAATTTAACTATTTTTAATTTCTACTACTTGATAATTTACAATATAAAAATTATACCATAAAAATATTTTCTATTACAAAAGACTATAGCCTTTTTGCTATAGTCTTCGTAAATTAACCCATTTATTTTTTATATCCAAATTCAGGAATATTAGTCCATCTTTCTCTTAATGAATGAGCAATCATTTTAGGCTTTCTATCTCTTGTAAAAATACCTTTTTTATTTCCTTGAACTCTTATTATACCTTGGCTTGTTGCAAAGTCAGCAAAATTCCATACTTGCTCTCCAACGAAGTTTTTAAACTCATCTACAACTTCATGGTTTGCCTTATAATATTCAACTTGATATTCTTCTGTAAACATAACAGGAACTGTGTCATGCATTCCTGCAACTGTATCTGCTCCATACTCAGTAAACATAATTGGTTTATTTGGACATCTCTTATTCCATCCTTCTAATTCTTCTCTTAGCATGTTTTTAGCTTCTTCTAAATCTCCACCTGCAACATACCATCCATAGTATCTATTTAAGCATAATACATCCACTATATCTCCAACTTGACACTTATCTGGAGTTGACATTAAATAAGTTACAACTGTAACAGGTCTCTTTTGAGGATCTAATTCTTTTGTTAAGTTTATTAATGGCTCAAAATATTCTTTTGCTCCTTCTGAATCTGAATCTGGCTCATTTGCAACTGACCACATTACAACTGAAGGATGATTTTTATCTCTATCTACTAATTCTCTTAAAACTTGCTCGTGAGCTTCTTTAGTTTGGATTTCTTTCCAAGTATCTCTCTTAACACCTGAACCAAATAAACCTGTAGCCATAAAGTTTAAGTGTAATCCAACTGCTGGAGTTTCATCAATTATTACAATCCCTTCTCTATCTGCAAGTCTCATTATTTCTTCTGAATAAGGATAATGTGCTGTTCTAAAAGAGTTCGCTCCTATCCATTTCATTAAATTAAAGTCTTTAATGTTAATAGCTTCATTTATTCCTCTACCATTTACATGTGAATCTTCGTGCTTACCGAATCCTTTGAAGTAAAATGGTTTATTATTAATTAAGAATTTTCCATCCTTAACTTCAACAGTTCTAACACCAAATTCTTCTGTATAAGTATCAATTAATCCATTTTCATCATTTAAATCTATCTTTAATTTATAAAGATATGCATTCATAGGCTCCCAAAGCTTTACATCTTTTATTTCTAATGTTCCAACTGCACCTTCACCAGTTGCTACAACATTATCATTTTCATCAATTACAGAAACATTAATTTTTGCATCACCTTCTACTTTAAGATCATATGATACATTTCCTGTAGTTTCTTTGAAATCTGTTACTATAGTAACATCTTTTACATATGTTTTTGGAGTTGTATATATTTTTACTGGTCTATGAATTCCTGCATAGTTAAAGAAGTCAAAGTTAACTAAGTTTTTAACTATATTTCCTTCTTTATCTTCTTTTACAAGCCCTACTGGAAGTGAACTTTCATCAATAATATTGTTAACTGCTACAGTTAATATATTTTCTCCACTTATTAAAAATTCATTTATTTCAGCTTCAAAAGGAGTAAATCCACCTTTGTGCTCCATTAATAATTTTCCATTTAAATAAACTTTTGCAATGTGAGTTGCAGAACCAAATCTTAAAACTATTCTTTCATTTAAAAGACTTCTATGAATACTAAAGCTTCTTTGATACCAAACCCATCCCACATGATCTCTTACTTCTTGAAGTTCAACTAAATCATTATAAGATGATGGTACTGACATTTGTATAGTGTCACTTAATTTTCCTTCAAACCATTTATCTGAAAAACCATTTCCTTTATCTAATTTAAAATCCCAAATTCCATTTAAATTTACAATATTTCTTGTTTCTGTCATTATTGGATATAACATCTTAAAATCCTCCCTAATATATCTTTATATTTTATAATTTTATAATTTTTTAATTTTTTATATTCTATAATCTTGTTTCCCATCTTCCACAGAATACAGTTTCATTGTATTCTCCTTCAAACTTTTCTTCACCTGTAATTTTCTTAATAGTTTCTTTTATTACTGGTCTAGTTGAGCCATAAGCATTTATGAAAGTTTTCATCATAGGTAAATCAAATAGATTTGTAGTTTGACTTAATGAAACACAAACAGTTGGTAATTCTCTTACATACCATGGAGTTTCACTTCCATGACCTATTGACCATTGAACTCTAACTACATTTTCTTGACAATAACCTTTCATATTTACAAACATGATAATAGCATCATATTTTTCTTTAAACTTCTCAACACTTTCACTAAAAGTTGATTTCATCATATTTTCAAAGCTATTTCCACTCTTAGCTACTAAATCATGATAGTTTTCATGCATGTCCACTTCGAATCCAGCTGCTTCTAATTCTTCTTTTATTGCATCTTTAACAGATGTATTTCCAAAGATTACATCTAAAGGTTGTGGATTAGTTACATAATAAACCTTTAAACGTTTATGAGTTTTTGGATTTAATGGTAAATTATTTTCTGTATCCTTAACTAAAGTTATACTTCTCTTTGCTGCATCAACAGCTAATTCTTTATGCTCTTCACATCCTAAAATGCTTAATCCATCTTTACTAGGCATTAAAGTTCCTTCTTCAACTGCTTTGTGTAATCCAATTGAAGCTTTTAATCCTAAGATTCTTCTTAAAGCATCTTCTAATCTTTCTTCTGTAATTATTCCTTCTTTATATCCATCCATCATATATTTAAAGTCTTCTTCTGCATGATGGAAGAATAAGAACATATCACATCCTGCTGCTATAGCTGTTGGAACTTGCTTATGTCTAGGCATAGCACTTGTCATTCCTAACATATGTGATGCATCTGTAACTAATAATCCATTGAAACCTAATTTTTCTCTTAATAAGTTTTGTAATAATTCTGGTGCTAAAGTTGCTGGTAAAATTTCTTTATTAGTTATTTCAGGATTGTACTTTCTTGAATAAGCTGGTAATGCAATATGACCTACCATCATACTCTTAAGTCCTGAATCTATTAATCCTTTATAAACTTTTCCAAAAGTTTTATCCCATTCTTCACAACTTAAATCATTTATTCCCATTAATAAATGTTGGTCTCTTTCTTCTACACCATCTCCTGGGAAATGTTTTGTACAAGCAATCATTTTGCTTTCTTCTAAACCTTTTATATAAGCTTTACAATATTCTAAAACTCTATCAGGATCATCACTATAACATCTTGTATTTACTATAGTGTTTCTCCAATTTAAGAAAATATCAGATACTGGTCCAAAAGCCCAATTACATCCAATAGCCTCTGATTCTCTTCCTGAAACATAACCTACATTATATGCAACCTTATCATCTACTACTGCTCCAGCAGCTGCTTGTGTAGCAATATATGTTCCACCACCTGCTGCTCCATCTCCACCTGATTCACAGTTACATGCAACTAACATTGGAATTTTAGATGCTTCTTGATATTTTTTTATTTGCTCATATACATCTGGTGCTTTTCCACCCATATATCTTGCTGCACCTGGTTTATATTTTTTTATTAATTCAGCTGTTGTTTTACCTCCATCTGAAGCTTTATCCATAATAACAAATAATTGACCTATTTTTTCTTCTATTGTCATATTATTTATAGTTTCTTCTACCCATTTAATCTCCTCGTCTGATAAATAAAATGGTTTAGCTTTTAAATCTACTTTTTTCATCCTACATTCCCCTTTACAATTATCTTTTTATGTTACATAAACCACTATCTATTAGTGAATTTATTGTTTCCTCATTAACTAAATTTACATCACCTATAATTGAATGTTTTAAAACACTTGCACATGTTCCAAATTCAACTGTTCTTCTTTCATCTATACCTTTTAATATTCCATTTAGTATTCCAGCTGTGAAGGCATCTCCTCCTCCAACTCTATCTAAAATATCAAAAGTATATTCATTAGAATTTATTAGATTTTCTCCATTAAATAAATAACCTTTTAAAGTATTATTATTTATTGAATTTACTTTTCTAGTAGTGCATGCTGCATACTTTAAATTTGGATATTTAAAGAATAATTTTTTATATAAACTTTCTAGCTTTTTATCAAATTTATCTTCTATATCTTCAAATTTTAAAATATTAATCATATCTAAATAACCTAAAAATGCAAAATCTACATAAGGTAATATTTTTTCTAAAAATCCCCTAGCTTCTTCTATTGTCCATAATTTAGCTCTATAATTTGAATCATAAGAAATAAGAATTCCTCTCTTCTTACATTCTTTAATAAGCTCTAGAAGAAATTCATATAACTCATTACTTAAAGCTGGAGTTATTCCTGATAAATGAATTAATCCTACAGAGTCTAACATTTTTTCTATATCAAACTCTTCTTTTTTTGCCATAGAAATAGCAGAATATTTTCTATCATAAATAACTTCTGTACTTCTAAAACCATGTCCAATTTCAGAATAATAAATTCCTAATCTTCCTTCTCCTAAAATTACATCATTTACATCAACATTGTATCCTCTAAACTTATTTAGTACTCTGTCACCTAAATAATTTTCAGGAAGCTTAGTTACAAACTTTGTATCATGTCCAAACATAGCTAAACTTGCTATTACATTTCCTTCTCCACCAGAATAAACAGCATCAAAGGAATTAGCTTGTATTATTTTTTGGTTGTTTGGAGGTGTAAGCCTAAGCATTATCTCTCCAAAGCCTAATATTTTTTTACCACTCATTTTAAAATTCTTCACTTTAATCCCTCTTTACTTAAGAATTACTTTTAGATAAATTTTCTATAAACATCTTAACTAATTTATCTTGATATTCACCCTTATAAGATTTAGTTTTAAACTTTTCAACTGCTTCTTTTGAAAAATCTCTCCAACATTCATTTTCTTTTCTTACTCTGATTGGATAATAAAGTACATCATTTTTTTTCGCTGCTTCATAATCCCCTAAAGCATCTCCAACCATTAAAACTTCTTCGTATCCTTTTTCCTTAAGCTTTTCTATACAAAAAGCCTTAGAACCAATATTTTGAGTTAAAACTATGTCTACACTTTCTAATAATCCATTGTCTTCCCATTCCTCTAAAACAGCCTTTTCATTTGCTGAAGAAACAATTGCTATATCAGCTATTCCTTTAGCTTTTTCTATTCCTTCTTTAACACCTTCAAAAGGCTTCTTATCAGACTTATGTAAACTATCTATTCTTTTATTTACTTCAATTGACCAATCTAATGCCTTTTTTATACAAGTAATATCTCCTGTATTATTTTTAATTTCTCTTTCTAGAGATTCATTAGATAATTCCTTAGTTTCCTCAGTCCATTTTACAAATTCATTTAAACCATCTATCTTTTTATACTTTTCATTTATTTCAACAAGAGCTTTAGAAAGACCTTTAAATCTATTTATTCCTCTAGTTAAAGTGTATAAGTTAACCTCATTCCAACTCTCTAAAATTTCATTTTCCCATTTTGAAACTTCCCATTCCTCAATCATTACAGGTCCAAAACATTTTATATGTTTAATATCCATTGTATCAATGGCACATCCATCAGAATCTATACAAATCAAAAGATTTTTCTTTGGCTTATAACACTCTAAAATATTCATCATTTCTTCCCCCTTTGTTAACAAAAAATTAATCTTATACTAGTATACTAGCATATCAAATAAAAAAGTTCAACTATTTTGTATTCCTTTTCATTTTTTATAATAATTTTGTAATAATATATTATATATGGATTCTTTTAGGTGATTGAAAATTTAGTTGATAATAAAATTAATAATAGATTTTTAGAATTATATATAACTATAAGAATTTACTTAGAAATTTTAAAAATTAATTAGTAAATATAAAAATTTCGATTTAAAAATAATTTAATTAGATATTATTTAAATAATTAAGCGTATCTTATATTTTCTTTTGTATCACATAAAAATAGGAATGGAAATATTAAAATCCCATTTCTATCTAAACTAATAAATATTATTTCTCTTTTAACTTATTAAACTCTTCAAAAATATTAGTATTAACATTATCCTTATTAACTTCTATTAAATCTCCATTTCTAAAGACAACTCTTTCAAGTCCCCAATAAGATTTTTTATATGCCTCTTTAGGTATACTTAATGTATATATATCATCTAACTTCTTAAATTCTATCCTATTATCGCCAATATTAGTTGGAAAATAAAAAGCCCACCAAGCTGAAGGAGATATTCCTCCTCTCCATTCTTTTATATCCTCATACTCAAACTTAGATAAATAATATAATGGAGCTTCTTCAAAATTTATTTCTAATACATATAGTGGTCCATTTCTCCATCCATTTTCTAATCTTTCATCTTCACTACTTTGATATATCTTAAAGAATTTATTATATACCCACCCCTCAACATTACTGTCTGTATTATTTCTTAAAAATTTTGGTGTACAAACACAATATCCATTACTTTCTGCAACTTTATCACAATATTCCATAAGTTTTTTCACATTCTCTAAAGTATTGTATACTACTGAAAAAGCATTTGTTATATTTTTACTACAAGAACTCATAATATCCATCCTTTTCTATTTCAACTTCATTTATAAACCCAAATTCATTACTATAATTATTTGAACTTAAATTATATTCTTTGTTATCTTCAAATAAATAAAATTTATCTTTATCAATTACATAATCATTACCATTACTTTTGAAGTCTTTAAAACTATTAAAGCCTTTTTTAAGTAAAAGCTTATATATATCTTCAATGACTATTCTTTCAAAATAATTCAATTCCGAACTCTTATATATTTCTTCTATTGTTAAACATATATCCTCCCATGAAATAAATTTAAATATCACCCCTTGTTCAATTATGTTTCTCTTTTCTATATTACTTACAATTTCTTTACCATCCTGTTCTCTAGCCATAAATAATAAAATAGGCTTTGTTCCATTAGACTCAGCAAACTCTTTAACTATTCTAGACTCTCTCGCCAATTGATTTCTACTTTTCTCCAAACTTTTTTCTTCATTTGATATTTCATCATCTGAAGATAATCCACTATTATATTTAATTTCTATAGCAATAGTAACTAAATTTAGTTTAATAATTAAGTCTACTTCTCCTTCTTTGTGATATGGCCAAAACTCAATTCTTTCTGCCCATTCCTCTGTTTCATATTTATCAAAACTACTTTCTTCAATAACTTGTAATAATATTTTTTTAATTCCTTTACTAAAAGGAATATATCTTAAGGCTCCAAAGAAATTACCAGTTAAATTATCTTCCAGCGTATCTCTTAAATTTGTCCCTTTACTACTAATTTTACCATGTAATTCTGCAATCACTTATCTTCACCTTCATTATACATATTTATAAATCTTTAATACTACTTTCGTATTTATCACACATAAGTTTTCATCTTTAAAAAATGTTTTTTTATATTATTTACACTTTGTACTAAAATCTAAATTACAATAATTAATCAAAATGGCATATTAATAAATTATATGACCAAAACTGGTATTTAAATTTTGATTTAATATATATATATATATATATTCAACTTTCTAAATACAAATAAATAGAAAAAAGTAACTGACTTATTTCAATGCCATTGTCTAATGTAATTCCTGTTAATTCCTTAGCTTTGTTTATGCGATAAAATAATGTATTTCGATGAATATTTAAGTGTTTTGCTGCTTCATTAGGATGATTTAGATGTTCCAGATACGCCAATAAAGTATTAATTAAATCTAAATGATGTTCCTTATCATAATCAGCCAAAATCATAATAGTAGGATGAATGAAATCCAGTAGTGAATATTTTTCCTTCATTAAGTTTGTTAAAATGTCTATTCGAATATCTTCAAAACTTGCTAATTTTAAATCTTTCTGCCTTGCTACCCTTAAAGATTCTATTGCCTGATAATAAAATCTACTACATTCACAAAATAAATTAAATTTCATACTTAATCCAGCTTTTAAATTATAAGTACTCAAAAAATCATAGAATTTATCTGTTTTATTTATAAATAAATCATTGTATAAAGATGGAGTAATAAATGCAACAATATTTGATTTATAAAAAATACAGTTATCTAATGGAATGTAATACTTTAAATAGTTTGCAATTGGACCTGCTTTTCTATCTAAAGTTTCTTTTAAAGAGTCAGAAATGACCAAAATACGAAAGCTTTCTTCTCTGCTCCATTCTATATAATGCAATTTTTGCCTAATATCTGCTTCTGACATTTGTGTTCCTTTAAGAAGGTTACTAAGAATATAGTTTGGAATAATATTTTGTTCAATATTAAAGGTATTATCCTTTTGTAATTCAATAGAAAGCAATTGGCTAATCTTTTCAATAAGCAAAAAATCTAGTTTTCTAAATTTTGTACCAGCTTCATAGACAGCAAGCTGAGCAATTTGAATATTGTTAATTTTAATTACTGCCACCATAGTTCCTTCTGCTGAAGTATCTTTATCAAAATAGCTTGGTAAAGCTTGTTCACGTGCTTTCTTTGAAACCTGGAAATTATGAAGATACTGTAATGTTTCATCTTCAAGAAAAAAGTTTTCATTATCATATGTAACAAAGGAAATAATATTCTCTGCACGAGAAGATTTGGCCAATACTTTATATCCCATATCATGCAATACCACTGGATGATTAATTAATTCCTGAATTTTATCAATTAAATACTGAAGTCCAAAATTCTTACAAAAATCATCTACAAATGACTGAAGTGTTAAGGCTAATTCTAATTCAAAATCTTTTGTAGATTCACTTTCTTCTTCCTGTCTGTACATATACACATCTCCTTTAGCTTTTGTACTATAGTACAAAAGTTTATCATATTTTTCATATAAATTGAAATTTTAGAACATTGTAAAGTGTTATTTAAAATTCTAAAATATAAATATAGAAAGCAAACACCAAGCTGCTTGGCAGCTATCTAGGAGGTAACAAATGATATTAACAAGACCACAAAAAAATACTGAACAAGATATAAATTATATAGTAAGCATTAAACAATTATTAGAATTTGAACGTTTTTGTCGTGATAATGCTCTATGGGATGAAATGAAGAAATGTTATCTAGAAGATTCAAAAATCACAATTTCATGGTTTCAAGGAACAGGACATGAATTTGTAGAAGAATCTAAAAAAATGCTAGTACGTGCACCACATAAAATTTATAATACAGGTACTTGGATAAATGGAGATAAAGCAGTAGCTATAATGCTAACAACTATTCAATGTAAAACAGAAATAGATGGTTGTGAACTAGAATTACTATCAGATGCCAAGTTAGTATTTCGTGTTCAAAGAGTAGATGGTATGTGGTATATTGCAGCTATGGAAGCAATATATGAAAAAGATTCTCTTGTGCCAGTACTTCCAAATTGTAATTTTACACTTGATAAAAAAGAACTAGCAGGATATCGTGAAAGTTATGCATGTCTAGCTTGGTCTTTACAAAAACAAGGATATGAAATAAATAATAATTTACCTGGAATCGATAGACCAGATTTAGTAGAAAAACTCTACAAAGATGCAGATAAATGGCTTTGTGAATAAAAATCAGTCTTGTATCTAATATTATTTTTATTAGTAAACATAGTTTTTTAATAAACATTAGGAGGAAGATGTATGGGAACACTTATTAAAAATGTAAATGTATTTGATGGAAAGAAATTTATTGGGGTTAAGGATATAGCTATTGAAGGAAATCGTATTGTCAGTGAGTTAACTTCTGATTCAGAAGTCATTGATGGAACTGGTAAAACATTATTACCTGGATTTTGGGATTGCCATGTTCATGTATATGATCGTCCAGATTTTTTAAAAAAGTCTCGTCGTTATGGAAATACAACAATTCTAGATATGGGATGCCGTATTCATGATACTATTGATAAAATGCGTTCTGCTGGGATAGTAAATATACTTTCTCCTTACTTTATTGCAGTAGCTCCTACAAGTTCTGCTATCGAAAGTATGCAGTATCCTGAATTATGTCGTATGAAAACACCAGAAGATGGTGTGAAATTTGTACATCGTATGATTGAATGGGGTGCAGATTATATTAAGATTATTCTTGAAGAAGAATCTGGTGTAGGCCGTACTGCTGGAAGTGACTTCCCAATAGAAATAGGTAAGGCAATTGTTGATGAAGCTCATAAGTTTGATTTAAAAGTAATTGCCCATGCTGTAACTGTATCATCATGGAGAAAAGGTATTGCTTTTGGAGTAGATATTCTTACTCATATGCCAATGAGTGAAGAAATACCTGATGATGTTGTAGAAGCTATAGTTCGTCAAGGAATCACACTTACACCAACTATTACTATGATGGATGCTATTGCAACAAATATTCATAAGAAAGTACCACAAGCTCCTGTTAGCAAGAAAATTGCAGAAGAAAACCTTAAGAAATTAATAAAAGCCGGTGCAGAAATTCTAGTTAGTACAGATGCTAATGAAGATGATCCTTGCCCACCAGCAAGTGTAGAATATGGCTTAGGCCTTTTAAATGAAATGGAAAACATAAAGGAATGCGGTATGAGCAATACTGAAGTTCTTATGTGTGCAACAAGTAAACCTTCAGAATATTTCGGTCAACCTGAACGTGGTATTATTACTCCTGGTAAGATTGCTGATCTTGTACTTGTGAATGGAAACCCTGAAGCAAATCTAGCTGATATTTATAATATAGATAGAGTTTTAGTTGGAGGACAACAATTCAAATATTAATGCTTTCTTTAATATATTCAAACTATAAAATATAATAATTCAGTCATGATATAGTACAGTTTTATTTTATATTTTATAATAAGCTGTCTATTTAAATGATATTTTTAAAATAGATATAGTTTAAAAGCCTTTTGCAGATTATTTCGAAAGGCTTTATCTTTATTTAGGTATAGAAAATATGATTTGAAAATACTAAACTTAAATTATATCAATACTTTGTAACGCATCTGACAAATTAATACATTACTACATAAAATAGTATCAATCTCTATTTTCAAAAAATGCTGGTGTGCAATGTATACATAGTGTTTTTCATAGAATTGCTTACTAATCAAACTACTCAAACACTTTATTTTAAAATATAATATCAAGCTGATATTATTCAATTTTAGTCTTATCTTACAGATAATACAAGCTCATAAACTTCCCTAAGTTTTGCATTTGTTTTCATGCTGGATTGTCAATACTTTTTAATACATTTTTTATTTGTTCATATTTGCAAGTCTATCCTCAACTGGAGTCATGTAGTTTAAAGAACTGTGAATGCGTTTATTGTTGTACCACAATACATAACTTCTAAGTTCTAACTTAAGTTCCTCTAAATTATTAAAAATTCTATTGAATGCAAATTCTGTTTTTATTATTTTATATCCAGCTTCCGCCACAGCGTTGTCATAAGGACAGACCTTTTTACTTAAAGATTTTAATTCTGTTTCAAATGTACTTGGTAAAACACCAGTACGACATGCAACTCTTAATTTCAATCTCGATATATCAACTTCTTTAAAATTTTCAATCAAAATCTCTGCTAAAGTCCCTACTTGTAGTAATCCTTCATTTAAACTATCTAAAAATAAATAAAGATCGTATTCCCCATTCATCCAGTTAATAAAAATATCATTTTTAAAAATTAAATTATCTAGTCTTGTATCACTACTTACACTCCTTAAATCAACATTCATAATATTTTTTTCTTCTAATTTATTTTTATCTCTCCACCTCATGAGCCATAACTGTTGATTTTCCTAAACCAGCATCACCTAATAATATCAAGCACCCCTTATTACATAATCACATTTCTATTACCTCTATTTATTAATACTAAAACGTAATTTATTCTTAGAGAAAAACATCTACTTTCCAAATGATATTTTCCTTTTTTACTTAACTTTAATTCACTCTATCCCTCCACCAAATATGTGATATTACATATGTAAATTCATTTTAACACATATATTCCATATTTATTTGACTGGTTACGCTACCACGTAATAATAAAAAAAAACCACGACTATGTATAACTTATATACTACATTATACATAGTCGTGGTTTTTATGGTGGAGATGACGGGTGTCGAACCCGTGTCCGAAAGTAGATCCGTCTAGCTTTCTACGAGCGTAGTCTATAATTTAAGTTTCGCTCATGGTGACATGTATAGACACACGTACCATTCGCTAGCTTCATAAATTCCGTTCTTAGCTCAAAGCTTTGCTAAGCTCGGTTCCCCACTTTTAAAATGACACCAGGATCTTAGACCGTGGGCAATCTAAGGCTGATGAGCAGCGTTTATTAAGCTGCTAATGCAAAATTATTGTCTTCTGCGTTTATCTTTAATGCATACTTTATTAACGAGGCACCATGCTTCCCTCGGCCCGCTTACCAAACCTCACTTACCCCCGTCGAAGCCAAAACATCCCCAAGTTATAAGTTTAGTTTATAAACGCTATTCAATTTTGTATCCTAAGTATATAATATGTTTTTCCTATTGTCAACTTATCTAATAGCTTTTATCCTCTCATTTCTTACCTATTTACTTCCTTTTTTAAGTTTTTCTTGATATAAAGCTTCATAGTAATACCCTAAGCATCCACATAGTGGTATAAAAACCACAAGATTATTAAATGTAAATCCAAGCATTATTCCTGCTACAAATCCAAATACAACATAATTTTTAAATAATACTCTTATTAATCTTTTTATTTCATTTATCCAAACTCCCATATTTAATTCTATTCCCCCATTTTATAATTTATATTGTTAAATCATATAAATTAAGTAATTGCTTTTTCTTTATATAATAATCTTTATTTTTATAATATTATAAAGCTTCTTAGATCTAATTATAAACTCCTATATTTTATTATATAATCTATTTTTTATTATATAATCTATTTTTTATTATATGAATTAAGATTAATTATTTAACTTTAAATATGTTTTTATTTTAAATTAATCCCTTAGAAATTTTAAGTATTTTAAACTTTTAATTCTAAGGGCATTCATATTTTTATAAACTTACATATTGAGCACTTACATATCCATAACCATATCCATATTCTATTTTATGCCATCCATTTGATGTTCCTAAAACTTTTACTTTAGAACCTTTCTTAAAAGCACCTATAACTAGTGAACTTGTTGTTGCTCTTTCTCTTACATTTAGAGAACTTGCAGTTACTGTCCCTGTTCTAACTGAACTTGTACTTGAATTTGAAGAACTTTCACTAGAAATTTTAACAAAATCAGCACTTATATATCCATATCCATTTCCATGTTTTATTTTATGCCATCCATTTGATGTACTTATTATTTCAACTGAAGCTCCATTTCTTAAACTTCCTATTACACTATGTCCTGTTCCTGCTCCACTTCTTATATTTAATGAAGTTGCATTTACTATTCCTTTCTTAGTTGAAGTACTTGGAGCTTCTGGTGTAGATGGCTTATTTGGAGTTTCTGGATTTGATGGTGTTGTTTGTGAATCTACTTTTACATAATCAGCACTTACATATCCATATCCACTTCCATGTTTTATTTTATGCCATCCATTTGATGTACTTACTATTTGTACTTTAGCACCTCTTTTTAAACTTCCTATTACACTATGTCCTGTTCCCGCTCCACTTCTTATATTTAATGAATCAGCTGTTACTGTTCCACTCTTAGTTGAATTATTTGGATTTTCTGGTGTACTTGGAGAAGTTGGATTTGAAGGTTGTGATGATTGTGAATCTACTTTTATATAATCAGCACTTACATACCCATAACCATTTCCATACTTTATTTTATGCCATCCATTTGATGTACTTATTATTTCAACTGAAGCTCCATTTCTAAGACTTCCTATAGTTGAATAACTTGTTCCTGCCCCACTTCTTACATTTAATGATGTTGCATTTACAGTTCCTTTTTTAGTTGAAGTACTTGGAGTATTTGTTGATGGAGGTGTTTGATTTTGTGAATTTATTTTAATATAGTCAGAACTTACATAACCATAACCATTTCCATATTTTATTTTATGCCATCCATTTGATGTACTTATTATTTCAACTGAAGCTCCATTTCTAAGACTTCCTATAGTTGAATAACTTGTCCCTGCTCCACTTCTTACATTTAATGAACTTGCTGTAACAACTCCTGTTTTAACTTCTCCTTCTGGAGTACTTGGTGTTTCAGGAATTACAGGCTTATCCCCACTTCCACTTAATTTTATATTATCTTTTAAATATTTTTCTATTCCATCTGCTAATGCTTTTGCTAATTTATTTTGATATTCTGAACTACCAAGCTTTGATGCTTCTTCTGGATTACTTATAAACCCTGCTTCAAAAAGTGATGATGGCATTGAACTTTCTCTTATAACTGCAAAATTAGCTGACTTTACTCCTCTATTTACTGCTCCTGTTTCCTTTATAGCATTTTCTTGAATATTACTACTTAAAGGTCTTTCAGAAGATTTATTTACATGATAATATGTTTCTATCCCTTTTGCACTAGCACCATTAAAAGAATTTATATGAGGAGACACAAACACATCAGCTCCATAAGCATTTCCCATTTGTGTTCTTTCCCCAAGAGAAAGATACACATCTGATTCTCTACTCATTTTAACTTCTATTCCTCTTGATTGTAGAATATTTTTTAGCTTTAATGAAATTTGTAGCGTTAATTCATCTTCAAGCAATCCATTTCCACTAGCACCATTATCTGACCCACCATGACCTGGATCTATAAAAACTTTATAATAATTTCTATCTACCGAATTACTTCTAGATGTTCTAGAATAAACGGAATTACTAGGAACATAAACTTCTACTATGTGAACTTTATTTCCAATTTTATTACTTAAATAAACAGTTCCTGTTTCTTTTGGTTTAGCAATACCATTTTCATTTATCTCTATAACATTATTGTTTGACATTTCCCATCCCTTATGTTTTGAAAGGTCTAAAGTTTCACCTTTTCTTAAGGATATTCCATTTTCAACAACTACTTCATCATTACTATATTTACTGATGACTGAAACAAATTCTTTTTCTAAATTTGAATCAGCAAATGCATCTATATTTCCACTAAAAGCTGTTCCAATTGAAACTGCAATAAAAAACATTGTAGCTTTAATAATATTATTTAACCTTTTTCTATTCATAAATAATTTCCCCCATAAATCAAGCTATTAACCATTTTGTAATATTTTATTAATATTTTAATTATAATTTAGTTCGACGGCGTTTTCAATAAATTTTGTAAATTAAGTTGTTTTTATCCACAAATTTAAAGATTAATCTCTATAATTTTAACCCTTAAATTTAAACAAAGAGAGTATTAGAATTTATATAATACTCTCTAAAATATTTTATTCTCTATATTATTGCTCTTTTTATAGAAGTTTGTACTATTTTAAATAAGATAATTCCAGCAACTAAATTTATTAAAACTGCAGGAAGAACTACTGTATTAAATAGTGCTATAAATGGAGCAGGCAATCCTACTATTAAATTTGCAGAATATATAAATGTTAATCCGCTAATTAAAGTTCCTATTCCTAAAACTATTCCACACATTATAGTCATTCTCTTTTTTTCTTCTAAACTTTTCATTATTTTAAGTTTATTTAAACCATAAATTATAAATACTACAACATGAACTGTTATTATTTTATCTATCATATTTGGAACTTGCCCACCTGGAAATTTTGTTGTTAAAGCTGTAAAAATTCCTGTTATTATTCCACATACTAAAGATGTTTTATAACCTCCATTATTTAAAATTATTATTATGAATAACATTGCTAAAGCAAAATCCGGTTGCATTGGAAGTCCAAGTGCTGGTGTTATTTGATGAAGGATAGCTCCTATCCCAAGCATTAATGCATTTATTATCATTTTCTTTGTTTTTGAATCTCTCATTTTTTATTTCTCTCCTTTTAATTAAAATTATTCTTATTATTTTTTCAATGCAAATTTTTTCTCTTCACTTCATCAAAATCACCTCCTTAAAATAAAAAACGCCCTATGTAATAAAACATAGGACGAAAATTCCGCGTTGCCACCTAAATTGTGTTTTTATGTATAAAAAAACACCTCTCTTTTCAAGTACTATCATACTCTAACCTCTATAATGGGAGGTACCCAATAATTTTTACTCTCTATTTCTAGATTTCCTATTATTCCTCAAAGGTCCATTCAATAAAATTCTTCTTGCTTAGATTTCACCACCCTAAACTCTCTTTATTAAAGCTTATTTTATTTACTATTCCTTCTCTTTGGACTTTCTTTATTATTTTATTTATACTACATTATATTAAATTTATAACTTTTTGCAACAACTTTATTTTATTTTTTTAAATTTAAAGCGCTATAATCTTAAATTAAAGATTATAGCGCCTTTTATCTATTGTTCAAGTGATATTTGTAAATTTAATTTTTCAATTCTTCTGTTCATATTAGATATTTCTTCACTACTCGCACCAGACTCAACAAGTAATAAAACTTTTAAATAAAGATTTTCTCTTTCTTCAATAAGACTTTCTAACTTTCTACTCACAAAAATCATCTCCATCACTTTATGTAATCCTTTACTTAAATTATATTACAAAATGTACACATTTTTCCTAAAAATGAATTTTATTTACAAATTATTAACAAATTAAAAAGACTACTAAATTAAATTTAGTAGTCTTAGTATATGAAGTTTTTAGTAATTGTGAGCTTTTTTTAATTTACTTATATTATTTTTTAAGAAGAATTTCTATTAGCTATTTATGCCATTTAAAAATCTACTTCTGTTCCATAATAAGCACAAGTAAATAATCTTTCCATTGTCTTATCATCTATTTCTCTTGGATTTGAGCCTGTACATGCATCTAATACTGCATTTTTAGAAATAAACTCTAAATTATTTTTAAAGTCTTCCTCTTCTATTCCATATTCTTTCATAGTATGAGGAATTTCTAATTTTGTATTCATTTCATTTATTAAATTAATTAGTGAATCTGTTAATTCACTATCTGTATTACCTTCTAATTTTAGCATTCTAGCTATATCAGCATATCTGTCTTCGCAATTTTTTCTATTATATTTTATAACATATGGTAAGAATATTGCATTTGCACATCCATGAGGAATATGGAATACTGCACCTGTCTTATGTGCCATTGAATGAACAATTCCTAAAAGTGCATTTGAAAATGCCATTCCAACTAAACATTGAGCATCATGCATTTCTTCTCTAGCTTTTTCATCTCCCTCAAAAGATTTTAAAAGATTTTCAACTACCATTTTTATTCCTTTAGCTGCAAGTGGATCTGAAAAATTAGATCTAAGACTTGCTGTATATGCTTCTATTCCATGTGTTAACGCATCCATTCCAGTATGTGCAACAAGTTTCTTTGGCATTGTTTGTGCTAAATCCGGATCTACTATAGCTATATCTGGAGTTAAATTAAAATCAGCTAATGGATATTTAATTTTTTCAGTGTAATTTGTTATTACTGAGAAAGCTGTTACTTCTGTTGCTGTTCCACTTGTAGATGGAATAGCTATAAATTTAGCTTTTTGTCTAAGCTCTGGCAATCCAAAAGGAACTACTGCCTTTTCAAAAGTAAAATCTGGATACTCATAAAAAATCCACATTGCTTTTGCTGCATCTATTGGAGAACCTCCTCCCATTGCAACTATCCAATCAGGATGAAACTTTCTCATAGCTTCTGCACCTTTCATAACAGTTTCAACAGATGGGTCTGGTTCAACACCTTCAAAAATTTCTACTTCAATACCTGCTTCTTTTAAGTAAGATTCTACTTTGTCTAAGAATCCAAATCTTTTCATTGAACCCCCACCAACAACTACAAATGCCTTCTTCCCTTTTATACTTTTCAAAACCTCTAATGATCCTTTTCCGTGGTATAAATCTCTTGGTAAAGTAAAACGTGCCATAAGCTAACTCCCTTCAAATTAAAGTTTAATTTTCTTATATAGTTTGTGTAATTTTTATTTACTTATTATCTTACTCCACTCTATAATCACTTATTTTTGTAATTTATTAACTTTATTTCTATTTTATTGTAACACATTTATTATTTATTGTATATGTTTTCAAAAAATTTTTTATTTTAATTTTTATACTAAAATCTGATTTATTATTAATTAAGAATATAATTTTTTATTTATTATGAATATTAATCATAATACATATATAACAAAAAAATCCTTAGATGTTTCCACCTAAAGATTTTAATCTTAATATCTATTTTTATTTTTCATTTCTCTTTCAATGTCTCTTTTATGAGCTTTTTCAAGCATTGAATCTCTCTTATCATAATTTTTCTTACCCTTACAAACTCCAAGCGCAACCTTTACTTTACCCTCTTTTAAATAAAGAGAAAGTGGTATAAGTGTAAGACCTTCTCTTGATACAAGCCCTGCAAGTCTTCCAATCTCTTGTTTGTGAAGAAGTAACTTTCTATCTCTAAGAGGATCAACATTAAATATATTTCCTTGCTCATATGGACTTACATGCATTCCTCTTATAAAAACTTCTCCATCTCTAATATCTGCATAACAATCTTTAAGATTTGCTCTACCATTTCTTATTGATTTAACTTCTGTACCAACTAAAGCAAGTCCTGCCTCTATTGTTTCTTCTATAAAATAATCATGTCTAGCTTTTCTATTTTCTGCTAATGAATTTGAATTCTTTTTTCTAGCCATTTAATTCACCTACTTATCTCTGCTCTTTTAACTTATCTAAAATTATAATATATGTTACTGCTATTTACAACAATTTGCCTATTTTAATCATTTACGCTAAACTATTTAATTTTTTAATTCCAATAAGCAAGATAGAAAATCTATTCTTTCTAATTAAAAAAATCTATAATGTTCTTTTTATTTATATCTTCATTATTCTAATAAATTCTGCCTATACAATTAATATTATCTTTTCAATTTTCTATCTAATTTATTTTCTATCTTAATAGAACTTAAAAGCTGCCTCAAAAACAGTTAACTACCACTTTGAGACAGCTTTTATTTTATTCTTCTGTTTTACCTAATTCTTTAGACTCTACTATTTCTTTATCTAATCCTTTAAACTCTTGTTTAACATCTAAGATTCTATCTATAAGCTCTTTTGCAGTTTCTTCTACAGCTTCTTCTTCATTTTCATCTGTAGCAAGTTCAAAATAAATTTCTCTGTTATCTATATCAACTCTGCTACATTTTACTTTTACGCTATCTCCAAGTCTATAGATTCTTTTTGTTCTTTCTCCAATAAGTGAAAGATGATCCTCATCATATACATAATAATCATCTTCAAGAGATGTAATATGCACAAGACCTTCTATAGTACTTGGTAACTCTACAAACATACCAAATGAAGTTACTGATGAAACTATTCCTTCAAATTCTTCACCTATTCTATCTAGCATATATTCTGCTTTCTTTAAATCATCAACTTCTCTTTCAGCTTCTACAGCTAATTTTTCTCTATCTGATGATTGTTTAGAAGCATATTCAACAATTCCTTTAAGCTTAGAAATTCTTTTTCCTTCTAATTTTCCATTTAAGTTTTCTTTTATAATTCTGTGTATTTGAAGATCAGGATATCTTCTAATTGGTGATGTAAAGTGACAATAATATTTAGCTGCAAGTCCAAAGTGACCTACACATTCAGGTGAATATTTAGCTTTCATCATACTTCTAAGCATAAGAGTACTTACTACAGTTTCTTCACTCTTACCTTTAACTTTTTCTAATATTTCTTGCATCATTTTTGGATGTATTTCAGCATTAGTTCTCATTGGATAACCTAAGTTATATACAAACTCTTTAAATCTTGATAATTTTTCTTCATCTGGATCTTCGTGAATTCTGTATACGAAAGGTAGGTTTTGCCAATACATATCTTCAGCTATTGTTTCATTACATACAAGCATAAATTCTTCTATCATTCTATTTGATATTTCTCTTGGATAAGGTTTTACATCAATTGGTTTACCCATTTTATCAAGAGTTATCTTAGCTTCTGGGAATTCAAAATCTATTGAACCTCTTTTCATTCTTCTCTTATTTAATATAAGTGCAAGCTCTTCCATTGCTAAGAAATCATCATAAAGATAATCATATTTTTTGATTAACTCTTCATCTTTATCTTTAAGAATTTTAGTTACATCTGTATATGTCATTCTTTCATTTGTTCGTATTATACTTTCATGTATTTCATGTGCAATAACTTTTCCTTTTTTATCTATAGTCATAACACAACTTAATGTAAGTCTATCTACTTTTGGATTAAGTGAACAAATTCCATTTGAAAGTTTTTTAGGAAGCATTGGTATAACTCTATCTATTAAATAAACTGATGTAGCTCTATTTAAAGCCTCTTTATCTAAAGGATTTTTTTCTCTTACATAATGAGAAACATCTGCTATATGAACTCCTAATTTAAACTTTCCATCTTCTAGTCTTTCAATAGATACAGCATCATCTAAGTCTTTAGCATCCTCACCATCTATTGTAACCATATTCCAATCTCTGAAATCAGTTCTTCTCTTATATTCTTTTTCATCTATTTCTTCTGGGATACTATCTGCAAAGCTTAGAACTTTTTGTGGAAACTCTTCTGGTAATCCATGTTTTTTAATTATAGTAAGAATATCAAGACCTTTATCACCTTTCTTACCTAAAACTTCTGAAATATACCCTTCAGGACTTCTTCTTCCCTCTGGCCATTTAGTTACTTCTACAATTACAATATCTCCAGATTTTGCACCATTTCTATCTTTCTTTGAAATAAATATGTCTTGAGTAAGTCTTGTATCTTCTGGGACTACAAAACCAAAATTTCTACTATCTTCGTATTCACCAATTATTCTAGTGTTTACTCTTTCTATTATAGAAACTACTTCTCCTTCTCTTTTTCTTATTCCACCTCTATCTTCTTTAGTAACCTGTACAATTACTTTATCTCCATTCATAGCTCCATTTAAAAGAGAACCAGCTATAAAAACATCTTTTTCTCCTTCTCTTTCTGGAATAAGAAAACCAAAGCCTTTAGCATGTGCTTGTATTTTTCCTCTTACATATCCAAACTTTTCTGGAAGTGCAAACTTGTCTTTATCATTTTTCATAACAAGTCCTTCATTTTCCATATCTCTTAAAACATTTTTAAAAGCCTTAAACTCTTCTTTTTTTATATCAAATATTCTTGATAAAGAGCTAATATCCATTGGTCTATATGCATCTTCACCCATAAAGGCTAATAATGTATCTTTAATCCCCATATTTGTTCCTCCATACTTTTGTCTATATTATTAGTATATTCCTATTAATTTCTTTTACTATTATAATTGACAAATTTCCATTAATTTATTCTTTATTGTATTATAGCATAATATGCCTATTTTTTTACCATAGTTATCCTAAACACTTTTTTTATTTATAAAAAAGACTATGTGCTAGTTAACTATAAGTTAATAGCACATAGTCTTTGCATAAAATAATTCTTTATAATACCCTTTATACCATAGTTTATTGATTGATCACCCACCGACGATTAAAATAGATTAACACCCCTATACCTCTATTTTAATTATGAAACTTACTATCTATTAGCAAATTTCTTTGTAAAGTTCACTTTTTACCTCTTAAACTACTTTATCTAAATGATTTATCTATTCTAACAGTATTTCTAACTTATAAAAGTTAGTTGAGCCACCATTTATATAGACTAAATCATAGATGTCCACTAAAAAAACACATTTTCCTTATTAATTAGATTATTTCTTTTATAAAATATATTGAAATAATTATATACTTTAATTAATTCTTTATTTCGTGAATTTCTTTCAGTAACAATATTATATTAACATAAAATTCATATTTTGTTTATAGTTTTTGCGAAATTTATGAAATTTGTATATAAAAAGTTAATTTAATAAAAATATGCTAATTAAATTTAATTTAATTAGCATATCTTTAAGTAATTTGTTTTTTGGAGTGTATAAATAAATTTTAGATATAGCTTATTTAAATAAAATTCCACCAAATTGTACTATTAAAGGTGCAAAAACTAGTGATACTATTGTCATCAATTTTATTAATATATTCATTGATGGTCCTGATGTATCTTTAAATGGATCTCCAACAGTATCTCCAACAACACCAGCTTTATGCGCATCACTTCCTTTTCCACCATATTCTCCGCTTTCAATATATTTTTTAGCATTATCCCAAGCTCCACCTGAATTTGACATCATAATTGCAAGCATAACTCCAGTTACAACCCCACCAGCTATAAGTCCTGCTAAGGCCTCAGCTCCTAAAAGTATTCCAACTATTATAGGTGCTAAAACTGCTATTACTCCTGGAAGTATCATTTCTTTTAATGCTGCTTTTGTTGATATTTCAACGCATCTTGCATAATCAGGTTTTTCTTTTCCTTCTAATATTCCTGGTTTTTCTCTAAATTGTTTTCTTACCTCTTCTACCATCTCTCCTGCTGCTTTCCCTACTGATTCCATAGTTAAAGCTCCAAATAAAAATGGTAACATTCCTCCAATTAAAACTCCTACAAGAGTTAATGGATTTAAAAGATTTATACTTTCAAGATTTACTGACTGAGTATATGATGCAAAAAGTGCAAGAGCTGTAAGTGCAGCTGAGCCAATTGCAAAACCTTTTCCAATTGCTGCTGTAGTATTTCCTACTGAATCTAATTTATCTGTAATTTCTCTAACCTCTTTTTGAAGTTCACTCATTTCAGCTATTCCTCCAGCATTATCTGCAATAGGGCCATAAGCATCAACAGCTACTGTTATAGCAGTTGTAGATAACATTCCAACTGCTGATAAAGCTATACTATAAAGTCCTATCATACTATCTTCCATTCCTCCACAGCCTATATAAGAAATTATTATTCCTATAACTATCAATATAATTGGTAAAACTGTAGATTTCATTCCAACTGCCAATCCCTCAATAATATTAGTTGCAGCTCCTGTTTCACATTCTTTCGCAATTTTTTTTACAAATTTATAATCTGAAGATGTATATATTTCTGTTATTTTCCCTATAGCTATTCCTACTATAACTCCTACAACTACTGGTATAAAAAGAGTTAAACTATCAAATAAATATTTACAAGCTCCACTAGCTAATACAAGAGCTAAAATTCCTGCAACTGTAGTTCCATTGTTAAGAGCTTTTTGAGGTTTTTCTCCTTTATATGCTTTAACAATTAAAATTCCAATTAAAGATGAAATTATCCCAAGTGCTGAAAGTACTAGTGGATATATAAGTGCATTATTTCCTATTGAAACTGCTACAAAACTTCCAAGAGTTATAGCTGATATAATTGAGCCAACATAAGATTCAAAAAGGTCTGCTCCCATTCCAGCTACATCTCCTACATTATCTCCTACATTATCTGCAATAACTGCTGGATTTCTTGGATCATCTTCTGGTATTCCTGCTTCAACCTTTCCAACAAGGTCTGCTCCAACATCAGCAGCTTTAGTATAAATTCCTCCACCTACTCTTGCAAAAAGTGCAATAGATGACGCTCCAAGACCAAATCCTGTAATATATTCAATATTAAAATTAAAAATATAAACTAAAATTGTAATTCCTAGTATTCCAAGACCAACTACACATAATCCCATTACAGAGCCACCAGAAAAAGCAATTCCCAAAGCTTCTTTTATTCCAGTTTTCGCTGCATTAGCTGTTCTTACATTTGCTTTTACAGCTGTTTTCATACCAATATAACCAGCTGCCATAGAAAATAAAGCACCAACTAAAAATGCACATGCTGCTTGAATACTTAAAAAAATTCCCATAAATATAAATAAAACAATAATAAATATTGAAAGATATTTATATTCTTTTTTTAAAAATGCCATAGCTCCTTCTGAAATAGCATTTGCTATTTCTTTCATTTTTTCATTTCCAACTTTCTCTTTTGTTATTTTTTTAGCTAATATGCTTAGAAAGATAAGCGAAATAATACCACAAATTAATGGTAAAATTAAAAGTTCCATTTTGTCACCTCATTTTATCCTATATACTTATCTTTACTCTATACTTACTATAACTGTGATAAATTTATACCTTATTTTAATTATAAATAAAAAAACTACATTAAATTTAATTAATGTAGTTTACAAATAGTATGTGGTGATATCCCACGCTTATAATAGATGTAATCCTAATACTGATAATGCAAATATTATCATAGCTATCATTGTTATTCTAGCTAATATAACTTCTTTAGTTCTTGCTTTATTCTTTGAAAAGAAAGTATCATTATTACTTCCTTGAATAAGACCACTTAATGCATCTGATTTACTTGGTTGCATTAAAACAGTAACAATAACTATTATTCCAGTTAAAACTACTAGAATCGTTAATAAAGTTTGCATGGGAACACCTCCTATATTAAATCCTCTGTTTTTTCATATTGTTAACCTATTTAGTATATCACACCTTTTTATTTTTTTCCATATTTCATAATTTTATTTATATCCATTTATTTTTAATTATTCTTTATTTTAGAATTTTTCTAAAAACAAATACCTCATAAAAGAAATTATATTATAAATTCTTTATGAGGCATTTATTTATATATTACATTTTATATTATTCATTTTAAAGTATATTTTTATTTGAGTTTCCCAATACTTAGCTTTCTTTTTATTTATTTTTCTTATATGCTTTAAAAATGTGCCTAGCACATTTAATCTATTTAACTTTTTCATTAAATGCCTTGGAAAATCTACTTTTCTTGTATAACATCCTTTAGGATCAATCATTCTTAACTCTAATTTATCATTTACATATATATCCCTACATCTAGTATCTAATTTTTTAAACTTTAATTTTCTAAATTCCTCTAATAGCAAATATATTTTTTTAGACATCTCCTCATCTAATCCGTTTCTTTTTATGTATTTATCTAATCGTTCACCTTCAACTTTTTCTCTTATTATATAAAGGTTACCATGGAAATATATTTTAGGAAAATATTTAGATTTCTTAGTTTTCTTTAATGTATTAGCTTCCATGTCACATATTTTTTTATCAACAAATATTTTTATTATCTTATTTCCTGGTAGTTCATATACAATTCCATTGTTACCTTGTCCTAAATAAACACTATTTTTAAATAGTTCTTCTGTCTTTTTATCAAAATTCACAGAGTAATCATAATTTTTTTTCATACTACCACCTTATTTATTTTTCTTTTAATATTATATTATTAAGATTTTATTATAATGTGAATATATTTCATTTTATCTATATAATTTCGATTTTATATGATATAATGGTAATGTAAATGATTACTTTTTTTTTTTGATACAGCATTATTTATAATAAGAGAGGTAATACATATGAGTTTTAAATTAAAATTTAATTTCAAAATTTATAATAAAACAAATAGTTATTTAAAAGATTTAAAAATAGTAGACGAAGAGGGCTTATTACATAATCCTACATTAAATAAACTAGATAAAAAAAATTTTAATAATTTACAAGAAGTATATATGCATCTATATAAGCCTGAAAAAATATATTTAAAATTTTCAGACGAACATGGAATTGAAAGAAAACTTCTTATTTTTAAAAACATAAAAGAAATATTAAAATTAAACTATGAAATAATAATTGAAAAAGATGAAAAAGAAAATTATAATGCAAAAGTGGCGTAAGTATAAAAACGATTAAATTTTATTTAATCGTTTTCTTTTATATTCAAATATGTTAACTTTATATTTTCACTACAAT
>NZ_LTAY01000039.1 GCF_002050515.1 Clostridium thermobutyricum DSM 4928
TAATTATTTATTTTATAGATAAATTTAACGAAGAAAATTTTAATGAAAGCTTATCAATAATAAAAGAGTTTGGACAAAATTATGATAAAAATTTTTTATTAATATACATTGATAATGAAAATAATCAAAATGATAAAAAGTTCTTAGAAGAATTAGATAATATTTTTCAAGTAAAAAAAATATTTGTAAAAGGAAATTCTTTTAATTTTGATATAGAAGAAGAAAAAAGATTTGAATTTGGGAAAATTTTAACTGAAATTTTTTTGTTAGAAGAGAAAAATGATATATTAGAAAAATTCTCATCATTTTGTATACAGAATATTTATAATGCTTCAATAGAAAATGAAAATTTAAATAATGAAGATATAGTTAAATTTAAATCAGATATAGAAGAAAAATTAATTAAGGATGTTGATTTATTTAATAATAAAGTACAAAAATTAAGTGAAGAATTTAAAATTAGTTCTTTAGATAAGATTAAATTAATAAAAAAAGAAGAAATAAAAGATATTAAGTTTGATAAAAGTCCATTAGGAATTATGGCAAAACAAATGAATAAAACAGAGGAAAAAACATTAAGAGAAAAAGTATTTAAAAAACTTAAAATAAAAAAGGACAGTATTGGAAAAAATAATGAATTAAAGAAAAAATTAATAAATGAGGCCTTTATTCAGAAGCAAAGAATAGAAAAAAGTTTTGAAATGTATAAAATTAAATAAAAATTTAAATAAAATACACAAAATTAACTCTTTGACAATATATTTTTCATGTGGGAAAATAATAGTATTAGTAGAAAAAAGTAGAAGGGGTTAATATGAATAAAAAAATAATTAAAAGGTGTACAATATTTTTACTTATATTTAGTTTTATTTTTTATAATTCATCTATATTAGTAGATGCACTTGAAAATAAAGATAATCAAAGATTCAAAAATATAACAATAAATGATGGGTTATCACAAGGATCTGTATATTGTATATTACAGGATAAAAATGGATATATGTGGTTTGGGACTAATGACGGATTGAATAGATATGATGGATATTCCTTTACTGATTTAAAAGGAAGCGATTCTGAAATGGATAAAATATATCCAGGAATTGTTGGGTCATTAATAGAAGATAATGATGGTTTTATTTGGGCTGGGACAAGCAGTGGATTAAGCAAAATTGATATTAATAGTCTTGAAGTTGAAAGAATAGAGGTAGATAAAAAGAGTAAAGATAAAATTTCAAATAAGCATATATGGGAATTATATAAAGATTCAAAAGGTGACATTTGGATAGGTACTGAAGATGGACTAAATAGATATGATAATGAAAGTGGAGAATTTAAAAAATATTTTAATGATACTGAAGATGAAAATAGCTTAAGTGATAATTTTGTTACTGCAATAACAGAAGATAATTTAGGCAGAATGTGGATAGGTACTAAAAATGGAATGAATATTCTAAATAAAGAAGATGGTACTATAAAAAGAGTTAATAAAGATAATACGAAAGAGTTTAAAAGCAATAATATAGTTAAAGTATATAAAGATTATGGAAATAATATATGGATAGCAACTCAAGATGCTGGAATAGTTAAATATAATTCTGTAGATAAAAAATTTGAAGATGTTAAACAAATAAATAAGGATTTTGGATATGAACAATATGCAATAAATAGTATTTACGAAGATAATGAAAGTAATATATGGTTTGGTAGTAAAGGTGGACTTATAAAGTATTCTAAAATAAATGAAAAAGTAGTTAAATATAAAAATAAATACTATGACCCTGAATCATTAGTTAATAATAGTGTACAAAGTGTCTATAAAGACAGAGAAGGTTTAATTTGGATTGGAACTTACAATGGAATAAGTATATTAAATCCAAAAGAAAAATTTGATTACTATAAGAATGATCCTTTAGATTCTAATTCTATAAGCTCTAATTCTATAGGAGGAATGTTTGAAGATTCAGAAGGAAACTTGTGGATAGGAACAACTAATGATGGGCTAAATAAATTAGATAAAGACACAGGAAAGATTAAACGATATAAAGCAGATCCACATAATGAAAATTCCATTTCAAGTAATACTGTATATGAAATAACAGAAAGTAAAAATTATATTTGGATAGGAACTAAAAATGGACTTAATAGAATGGATAAGTCAACAGGAAATATAAAAAAATACTTTAAAGAAGAAAATGAAAATTCTTTAATTAGTAGTGATATAAAAGCTTTGTATATGTATCAAGATAGATATTTATGGATAGGTACTAGAGATGGATTAGATATATTTGATATAAAGGAAGAAAAATTTATCAATCTAAATAATATATTCATAAATGGAAATACAGGAGAAGTATTTGTACGTAGAATTTTTAAAGATAGCAAAAATAATATTTGGATTGGTATGGGGTGGAATGGTGGCCTTATAAAAATAGATTTAGAAAAAAATGAAACGAAATTTTATAAAAACGAAAAAGATAATTTAAATTCTATAAGCAATAATGCTATAAAAGGAATTGCTGAAGATTTAGATGGACATATATGGATTACAACTTCAGAGGGAATAAATAAAATAGATACTAAAACAGATAAGATAAAGAGATTAAGTGAAAAAGATGGGCTTATAAATAATTATGCTTACGGTATTTTAGTTGATGAAAATAATAATTTATGGATTAGTACAAATGGGGGAATATCAAAATTTGATCAAAGAAAAAATACTTTTTCTAATTATACAGTTTTAGATGGTCTTCAAAGTAATGAGTTTAATGGTACATCAGAAGTTAAAACTAAAGATGGAGAAATGTTTTTTGGAGGAGTAAATGGAATAACTGCTTTTTATCCAAGAAAAATAAAAGATGAATATGTAAATAACACAAAAGTATCAATAGGTGAAGTAAAAGTTTTTAATAATAAAGAAATAAATTTTAGTCAAAACATGAATCTTAAGCATTATGAAAATAGCTTTTCAATAGAATTTTTTATGCCAAGCTATTCAAAATTAGGTTCTTGGAATTATGAATATAAACTAGAAGGATTTGATAAAGAGTGGAGAAGCTCTAATAACAGAAATTTTGCCACCTACACAAATCTTTCTCCAGGAAATTATACATTTAAAGTTCGAGCAAGGTTTGGAATAGAAGAAGTATCAGAAGTAAATTCATTTAACATAAAAATTAATAAACCTTGGTATAAAACTAACTTAGCATACCTAATATATTTTATAATTATAGCATTAATAATTTATTTAATTATAAATAGAGTTAAAATACTTGAAAATTTAGTTAGTGATAGAACAGAAAAATTAAATAATGAATTAATAGAAAAAGAAAAAATATATAAAGAATTACTTAAAATCGAAAAGTTTAGAAATGCATATCTTGTGAATCTTTCACATGAACTTAGGACACCATTAAATGTGATACTTTCTAGTGAGCAATTAATTGATAAGTTAAATAGTGAGGATAAGATAGATAAAAATAATTTATCTAATTATATGAAAATTATAAGAAAAAATTCTAAGGGATTATTGAAAGTAATAAATGATTTAATTGATTCATCTAAAATCAGTTCAGGTATGTATGTTTTGAAATATGAAAAAGTAGATATTGTATATCTTGTAGAAGAAATAGCTTTATCTATGAAGACATATATTGAGGATAATGGATTGGAGCTTATAATAGATCCAGAAATTGAGGAGAAAGAAATTGAATGTTCTGTAGTAGATATAGAGAGATGTATAATAAATTTACTATCAAATGCAGTTAAGTTTACAGAAAAAGGACGTATATATATTTCTATAAAAGAAGAAAATAATAATGTTGAAATAATAATTGAAGATAGTGGTATAGGTATATCTAAAGAGCAACAAAGCTTAATATTTGATAGATTTGCAACATTAGAAACAGGAATATCAAGTAAACATTGTAGTAGTGGAATAGGATTAACTTTAGTTAAGGATATAGTAGAACTTCATAAAGGAAGTATAACTTTACAAAGTGAAGTTGGAGTTGGAAGCAAATTCATTATAAAACTTCCAGTAAAAAAATGCTAAAGTTTACAGAATGTTAATCAAAGCCGAGTTGAATGATAGGAATTAAAGTTATATAATAAAAACAAATAAAAATTACCTAACAATTATTATTTAAAAAGATTAGGAATAGGAGTGAACGATAAGATGAAAGTAATATTTGACGGAGTAGAATTAGAATTAAAGGATAAGGAAGTAGTAGTTGGGCAAGATGCGCCAGACTTTGAAGTTGTAGACAGTGAATTAAGAAAAGTAACTTTAAAAGATACAAAAGGAAAAAGAGTATTCTTAGCAGTACCTTCAGTTGATACACCAGTATGTGATATGGAAATTAGAAGATTTAACAAAGAAGCAGCAAGCTTAGGAGATGTTACTATTTACACAATTTCAGCTGACCTTCCATTTGCACAATCAAGATGGTGTGGAAATGCAGGAGTAGATAAAGTAATAACTTTATCAGATTATAATAGCAGAACTTTCGGTAAAAACTACGGAGTATTTATAGAAGAAGTAGCATTATTATCAAGAGCAGTATTCGTAGTAGATGAAAATAATAAAGTAATTTACGTTGAATATAGTAAAGATGCTTCAGATCATCCAGACTATGATTCAGTATTAGAATTATTAAGAAAATAATAAATTAAAAGAGATGGTAAATAAATTACCATCTTTTTTTATTTATAGTAACAAAATGTGAGAAAAAAAATAAACTATATTAGATAATAATATTTAGGGGTATATAATATGAATGGAATGAATCCTCTTATGTCAATGCTTTTAAATGGCTTAGGAGGAAGAGGAATGAACAATAATCCTCTTTTTAATATGCTATTTAATAATATGAATGGTATGCCAAGAATGAATGGTATGCCAAATCAAAATAATATGCAAAATGGAAATATGAATAATTTTGGTGGGAACCCATTAATAAGCATGCTACTTAATAGTATGGGTGGTATGAATAATGGACAACAAAATATGAATAATTTTCAGAGAAATAACAACAATATGGGAAATAATCAAATGAATAATATGATGAATATGCTTAATAATTTAGGAATTGATCCAAATAATTTAAACAATTTAACTAATGATGATTTAAATCGTGTTATGAGTGCTTTAAATGGAATGAATAATAATGGAATGGGTCCAATGAATAATTATGATAGTGGGCATAGAAGACATAAGCGAAAAAGAAGATAGTATATGAGAGGTTCTATTGCAAAAGCAATAGGGCTTTTTCATTAGTTGATAAATAAATATCTATATGATAAATTTTTCATATAAAAAAGATTAATTTATTCTAGAAATGAGGAACATAATGGATAATAAATATATTTTTGAAAATTACATAAATATAGGAAAAGATTTTAAGATTAAAGGAAATATTTTAAAAGCTTTAAGCTTTTTCAAAAAGGCATATAATACAGAATGGGGAAAAAGAGATATTGAATTAGTAATAGATATGGCTCTTATATATCATCAATTAGAGCAAATGGATTTAGCAAAAGAAATGTATATTAAAGCTATTGGCATAGATAGCAAAGATGAGAGGGCTTTTTATGGATTAGGGACAATATATGATGAAGAAGAAAACTATGAAAAAGCAAAAGAATTTTATAAAAGAGCTATAAGTTTAAAAGAAGATTATGATAATGCGTATTTCTTTTTAGCTAATATATATGATGAAGAAGGAGATAAAGAAAAAGCAATAGAAACTTATAAAAAAGTTATAAAAATTAATAACCAATATCTTTTTGCTTTTGTAAATATAAGTTGTATTTATGAGGAATTAAAAGAATATGAAAAAGCAGAAGAGTACATAGAAAAAGCATTAGAGTTATCAGATACTCAATTTAGAGTTTTATTTAATGCTGGAGTAATAAAAAAAGCTTTAGGAAAAATAGAAGAAAGCAAAATGTATTATAAGAAATCAATAGAAGAAAATAAAAATTTTCCTTATAGTTATTTAAATTTAGGAGTGATTTATAGGGAAAAAAAAGACTATAAAAAAGCTATAGAAATAATAAGTGAAGGAATAAAAAACAATGAAGATGAAGGATTCCTATATTATAATAGAGCATGTTTTTATTCTTTAATAGGTGAATATGAAAAAGCTTTAGATGATGTTATTAAAAGCACAGAGCTTAATGATTTTTTCATAGATTATATGAAAAAAGATAAAGAATTAGATAATATTAGAGATTTAGATAGATATAAAGAAAAGTTTTAAGGAGATATAAAGTATATATCTCCTTTATTAATTTTTAAATTCTCTTGCTAATGTATCAAAAGCCATATTTATAGTTAAATTATTATTCATATCAACAATTTCATTTATTTTATCACTTTTTATCATATCATTTCTTGAAATAAGTTTTTCAGCATTTAAAGTTGTTAATATTACAATATCTCTAAACCTATTAGGATTAAATTTTTCATTTGGTGTTTTAAGTTTCTTATATTCATTAAATAAAAATAAATTATATTTAAGCAATTTTGCAGTTAAAGTTTTTGCACCTTTTTCAGCATTATAAGGAAAGACGAATTTATTAAATATAAATACTATAAGTAAACCTATTATTATAAATGCAATTCTAGATAAAGTTATTTCCTTTAATCCTGTGCTAAGTGATGCAACAGAAATAGAGGCCATAGAAGTAAAAATTGAAAGTTTATAATATTCACTAAACCCATAAGTAAGATAAAGAGATATTATTAATACTATAAAAGCTAAATAAGGGTCCTTAGAAAAATGAAGTAATAAAACAATTATAGTTACTCCAATGATATTTCCCTTTGCTCTATCTTTTCCTTTAGTTAATGTTTCTTCATAATAAGGTTGCATAACAGACATTATTGTTATACCAACCCAAATAAATTTATATATAGATATAATATGTCCTAAAAATATTATTATAGTTAAAGAAATTGAAATCCTAAGAGAAAATCTAACTCTAATAGAATTTAAATTAAAATCTGAAGGGATTAAAACAAAAAGTTTTTCAAGTTCAGATCTATTCCAAGAGGTATAAGGTTTATTTAAATCTTTTAAATTTAAAGTGTTTATATTTTTAATAGAATAAGATAAACATTCTACTATTTCTGATATATCAGGTAAATTTTTATTATTTATATTTGACTTTGCAAACAAGTCTAACTCATTAGTTATTTTGGATATATCTAATTCATTATTTAAAGAATCAAGAATTGAATTAATTTTTTCATGAAGGGAAATTAATGTTTTATCATTAGATAAATCCTTTTCTTTAGAAATAGTATCTATATAAATGTTTAATTTTTCAAGAGATAAATAAATATCAAATTGGATTTTACCTATATTTGTTGTTAGAAAATTTCTATATCTAGTTATATATATCTTATAGCAAAGTGTCCTCATAGTTTTTGAAAAATTCTTATATATTCTATAATCTTTATTTCCGTCTATTATAGTTTTTATATATTCATTAAAAATCTGAAGTGGTTTATATATTGTATGAATTATTATATTTTTTTTAGTTTTTCTAGATGTTATAAATGTTAATCCTATAACTAAAATAATTCCAAATAACATTGATGCTATACGAGTTATATAATCTTCAAAAGATACTGGAGAAAAGCTTGTAAAGACAAATAACATCATAAAAGGTTTATATATTTTAGGATTAAATTTTACAGTAAGAAAATAAGCTATTAAAAAAATAGTTAAAAAATTTATAGGAATACCTATATAGGGATTTATAGAAGCTAAAAAAGAGGCTGTTATAATTGCTGAATCAATTATAATTAATTTAAAAGTTTTGCTTATAGTTTTTACATGAATATCTTCAAAAGATAAAGAGATTGCAGTTAAAGCTATTGGAAAAGCAAGCATACCATTAGTCATACCAAAAAAATAAACTATACTAATCATTGATATAGTAGCGACAGTTCCATACTTAAGCATTTTTTTAACATCTAAATTTGTAAGTGAAATAAGTTTTTTAAACATATCTATAATACTCCTAAAATAAATTATAAAATTAGTATATCTAAATGATAAAAAACTATTCTTTAATAAAGAGTTTGTATAAATAAGAAGAAAAATATATAATATAGGTATATAAAAATATTATTTTTAAAGGAGCATAAAATGAAATCAGTTTACAAAAACCCAAAAGAGTTAGCAACATGTTTAAAGGATTTAGTAGATTTATATTTAGATAATTTAATGTCTGAAGAAAAATTAAAAGTTAGAATATTAAAAATGATTGATGCAAACGGGTCAGCTATATATGATGAAGAAGGACATATGCCAGTTAAACTACATAATATTCTAGGTGATGAAAGAAAAGAAATAATAGATCGTATATATTCTGAAAGATAATATATAAAATAAAAGGATATTTCTATAAAGAGATATCCTTTTTTAATATATTTAATTTAAATTTAGGAGAATGATATGAAGAAAAAAGAAATTGAAGAGAAATATAAATTATTCTTAAAGATAGTTGTATCAGTTGGAAGTTTTGATAATTATAATAGTTTTTTTAATATATATAGTGAATATGAAGATGCCTGTAGAAGAATTTTAGTATTAACTCCATATAAAGAATTAGAAGAAGTTAATGAATTTGATAAAAATAAAAAAATAGATACTCCAATAGAACACGAAGGTAATCTTTGGATTAAAGAGTATAATATTTTAACAAATCCAGAAAAAATAAATTTAGATGAGATAGATATAGAAGAAGAGTTAATTTATAATTTTGTAAAAAAATATAATAATTATTAAAGTTAATATAAATTAATAAAAAGAAATATTTATAAAAAGTAAAAAAAGAGGCGTATGCCTCTTTTTTAGTTATATCCGTTATTTTCAAGCCATTGTAAGAAATTTAATGTACCTTTAAATTCAATATTTAAATTTCCATTAGTAGTACTTAATGATTGAATATTTATATTTTTAAGAACTGAAAAACGAAGTATTATATCACTATTTGCTTTATTGACAGCAATAATTGAATTATCATGCAAATGGTCAAATAACATTTCTTTTGGTATAGATATAAATCCAACCTTTCCACTTTCATAATGGAAAATTCCTTTTCCATCTTCAGCAGAGCATTTAAATGTAAGCTTTGCTTGAACAGGAATATCTTTGTAATTAACATCAGCATAAATATCTATAGTATTATTATTAGCAGCCTGAACACTTAATCCTTTTACATATTCAGAAATTTTAGGATCATCTTTAAATGCAGAAATAAATAAGTCTGTTAATTCTTCATTAGAGAAATTTGTATTAGAAGTAGCTGTTATTCCTGTTAATGATAAAGAGATATTATTAGGAATAAATTTTTTGGCTAAATCTAATTGTGTCATAGTAGATGGTGAATCTAATGGAGTTACTGGAACAGAGGGTTTAAATGAAAACTTGTACACTCCAAAGATTGCTAGAAATAGTATACAAATTATAACTACTAATCCGATTAAAAATTTTTTCATGTGTTCACTTCCTTTAATTGTAAATAGATTGAATAATATTATTATTACATTATTATATCATAAATAAAAAGCTTCTCATATTAAGAGAAGCTTTTTTTGGCAAAGGATTTGGGTTGTATGCCAAATTATTCATACACAATAAGTGTAAATGTTTTCTTATATTTATTATAACAAAAAAGGAAAAAAATTCAATAAAAATAAAAACTTTGTATTATAGGTACAAAGTTTTTATTTAAAACTATATATTTATATTTATATGAGGATACGCTATTTTAATTTGATGCTGCCTTTATTTGGTGTTCTTTAACGTCAATTTTTTTCCAAAGGATAAGTCCATAAACTGCGTTAACTGTAAATTGAATCCACATCATAGCACCAGATAATGCTCCAAGTGAGAAGACAGGTGCTGATACAAGTGAGTGTATATATAAAGCTATTCCAACTGCATCAGAAAGAATCCAAAAATACCAAGTTTCTTTAAATCTTTGAGTTGATACAATAACAGCACATATAGTAATTGTTGCTGTAAATGAATCAATTAAATAAGAAGTATCAGGTTCAATAGTTAAATTGAATAAATATTTTATTATTTCTGGTAAATGATGTACAAATTGAGAGTATAGTCCCCAAACTACAATTACAAAAATAATAACAGCAATCCATTGTTTTAATTTTAAGCTTCTAACTTCAATTGTAGAAGATGATGAATCTTTCTTTTGTGCTTCTAAAGTACTTTTTCTCCATGCATAGAAACCATAACAGTTCATTGGTAACATATATAAAGTGTAAAGAATAACTTCACCATACATATGACGTGAAAGAGAAACAAATATATAAAAACATGTATTAGCAACTCCCCAAGCATAAGCAGCTACTTCAGCACGAGCAGTATAAATTGCTGCAAATAAACCTGTTATAGTTGAAAGTAAACCAGCTATTGTTACTATTGTTAAACTAGTAGCCAGTGACTCTCCTTGAAATACTGGACTTATAAAAAATAAAATGTTTACAACTAAAAAGAAAATTAAGTAAACCTTGTGAAATTTTGAAAACTTTTTAAATGAGTTAATCATAATGCCTCCTAAAAACTAATCATTGGTATTTATAAATTCGAATTTTCAAACTTATTTTATAGTTAAAAATTTAATAATTCAATGTAATAAAAAAGGATAAAAGTCAAAAAAAGGTTAATAGAATATTCTAAATGATTAAATATGAATAAACTAATAATAAAAAATGGACGTAAATATTTACATAACAACAGTTTTCCAAGTAATAAGGTACATTATACAAAAAAAGATAAAAAAATAATGAATATTAAAAATAAATAGATAATAATACATATAAAATTTAAATAAAAAAATAGATTTTAATATAAAAATGAAAGAATGAAAAGGTTTAATTAGTTGAAAAAAATAAATAGAATAGTCTTTAAATAAAATTATATACATTTAATAGTTAATAGAATACACAAAAAATACATTAATATATTATAATATATAATTTTTTGAGATTAAAGAGTATAAAATAATATTAATTAAGTTGCTTAAAACTCTTTTTGAAAACGTTAAACATTAATTAACATATAAATTTATTTATATAAAAAAGTAGCTTTAGGATTAACTTTTATTTTGTTTAAAATACTATAGAATATTTAGTTTTAAAATTTTTTAAAGGATTCTTTTATAAATTATTGATTTTATTAGGGTTATACTTGTATAATAAGACGGTAAATAAAGATTAGACAGTTCGAAAGCCTCCTGTCTATAAATAAAACTAAGGCATTTTAAACTTATGTTTAATTTGTGTGCCTTTATAAAGGAGATAAATTTATGCAAAGATACAGTAAAGTATTAGGAAAAAATAAAAGAGAAATGGTAATGCTAAAAGGCTTTCCTTGTAAATGGGGGAGATGTACTTTTTGTGATTACATAGAGGATAACTCTAAAAATGAAAAAGAAATAATATCTTTTAATAAGGAAGTATTAAAAAATGTAACTGGTGAATTTAAAGTTTTAGATGTAATAAATTCAGGTAGTATTTTTGAATTACCAGATGAAAGTTTAAAAGATATTAGAGAAATTATAATATCAAAAGGAATAGAAAAATTATTTGTTGAATGCCATTGGATATACAAAGAGAGATTAGATGAAATGAGAAAATTTTTTGGTATTGAAATAATTTTTAGATGTGGAGTAGAAACTTTTGATAATGATTTTAGAATGAAATTTTTAAATAAAGGTGCAGGTTTTAAAGAATATACAGAAGTAAATAAATATTTTGACTCTATATGTTTACTTGTAGGTATAAAAGGTCAAACAAAAGAAATGATAGAGAGAGATATTGAAATATTAGAAAATCATTTTAAATTAGGATGTGTGAATGTTTATGTTGAAAACACAACATCACTTAAAAGAGATGAGGAATTAATAAAATGGTTTGCTGAAAAATATGCCTATCTAAAAGATAATGAAAGAATAGAAGTTCTTTTTCATAATACAGATTTAGGTGTAGGGAGCGAAGACTAATATGAGAAAAAATAGTAAAACAGTAGTATTAGCAAAACTTGCAATAGTTTGTGCACTTTATGCAGCAATGACTTTTGCAGTAGCACCTATAGGTTATGGAATATTTCAAATAAGAATTTCAGAAGTGTTAGTTCTTTTAGCATTTTTTGATAAGAGATATGTAATAAGCTTAACTCTTGGATGTTTAATTGCAAATATTATGAGCCCATTTGGGATATCTGATATAATTTTTGGAACTTTAGGAACTTTATTTTCTACATATTTAATAAGCAAGACAAAAAATATGTTTCTTGGAAGCTTTTGGCCAACAATTTTTTGCCTTCCAGTAGTATATTTTTTACACATATTTGCTCACTTACCATTTTGGATAAGTTTAGTTGGCTTTTCATTAGGAGAGTTTATATCTGTAACAGTTGTTGGATATCCTTTATATAAAGCTTTAATAAAAAGAAAAAAATTCTTAGAAATAATAAAGTTATAATATTGATAAGACTTAGGTTGTTAAAACTTAAGTCTTATTTTTATCTAAAATTTTTCAAAATATTAATTATATGTATACAAAAATTCAAAAATACCAAAAATATTTTAATGTATAATAAAAAAACAGCTTTGTTTAAAGTTAAAAAATATTAAAGAGGTTTTAAATATGGATGCTATTAAAATTTATAGTGATATGATTAAAAAAAGAATAGATGAACCAAAAAAATTTAGAAAGATGCTTAAGACAGGATATAATTTAGAATATTTAAGATTAAAGCTTATGGGTGAAAAAGATTTACCTAAATCACTTAATTATCTTTCTGAACTTTGCATGAAGTTTACTCTGGAACCTTTAAAAAACTCAAATAATACTGTTTTTATAAATGTATTTACTCCTGGAGAGTTTTTGCATGCTTTTGATTTACATCCGCAGCTTATAGAAGCATTTTCTTCATATATTTCAGGAACAAGATGTGAAGATGTATTAATAGATGTAGCAGAAAGAAATGGAATATCTGATAGTCTTTGTTCTTATCATAAGACATTTATAGGTGGAGCAATATCGAAAGTAATTGAAAAACCAAGATTTGCAATTACAACATCTACTGCTTGTGATGGAAATATAAATACTTTTAGACTTGTATCAGAACTTTATGGAATAGATAGTTTTGTTATAGATGTTCCATATGAATATTCAGAGGAATCTGTTTCATATGTAGAGAATCAATTGCATGAGATGGTATCTTTTATGGAAGAGCATTTAGGAAGAAAATTAAATGAAGAAAAATTAAAAGAAGTAGTTTTAAGAGAAAATGAATCTTTAAAATGTTATAAAGAATATTTAAGATTATTAGGAGAAAAATATTTCCCAAATAGTTTGACTATCGAAATGTTTAGAGTTTTTGTTACTCATCCTTTTATAGGAAGAGAAGACTCTTTAAAATTTTATAAAATGCTTTTAGATGATATAAAAAATTATCCTTATAAAAAGCCTAAAAAGAAAATTTTATGGGCACATTTACTTCCATTTTATAGTCAATCCTTAAGAGAGTACCTAGATAAAAATGAAGAATATCAACTTTTAATGTCTGATATGAATGGAGACTATTTAGAGGAGATAGATATAAATAATATTTATAGATCTATTGCTAAGAAACTTATATTAAATTCTTATAATGGTCCATATGAAAGAAGAGGAAATAATATATTAAAATTAGCTAAAGAATTAAAAGCTGATGGAGTAGTTAACTTCTGTCATTGGGGCTGTAAACAATCAAGCGGTGGATCATTAATATTAAAGGAAATATTAAATAAAAATAACATTCCTATGCTTAGTATTGATGGAGATGCTGTTGATAGAAGAAATGGTCAAGAAGGTCAAAATAAAACTAGACTTGAAGCTTTCTTTGAAATGTTAGAAAGTAAAGAGGGAGGGGAAAAATAAAATGATAGGATGTATGTGTAAATATAGTCCTTTTGCTATATTTGAAGGTTTTTCAGAAGAAGGAAAAATCATTAATAGTGACATAGATGGATTTGATAAGTCAGAAACTCTTCTTCATCCATCAATGTGTTCTTATAGCAAAGTTCTTTTAGATACTTTAATTGAAAAAGGAATAGAAGAAGTTTTTCTTGTAAATTGTTGTGATTCCATCAGAAGATTAAAAGATACTTTAGAAAAAATGGATGAAATAAAGTTTGTTTATATGATGGACTTACCAAGAAAAAATAGTTGCTGTTCTAAAGATATGCTTAAAAATGAAATAATTAAATTTATAAAAGCTTATGAAGAATATAAAGGTAAAGAATTTAATATAGAAAAGTTCAATAAAGGGTTATATAAATATCTCTCACCAAAAAGAGAAAAAGAAAAAGACTATATTGTTCTTTTAGGAGCTAAGGCTTCATTAGACTTAATACATAAGATAGAAGATAATCTTGATTATCCACTTGTAAATGAAACTTGCTCTAAAGAACATTATATAACTGAAGTTAAAAATTTTAATTCTATAGAAGAGATAGCAGAATGGTATTCAGATCAAATATTGAGTAAAACTCCTTGTATGAGAATGGCTGATACAACTAATAGAAGAACTTTAGTTGAAGATCCTAATTTAAAAGGAATAATATATCATACAGTTAAATTCTGTGACCATTATTCATTTGAATATATGGGATTAAACAAAGGAAATATTCCAATTATAAAGATAGAATCAGATTTAACTAATCAAAGTAATGGACAGATAAAAACTCGTATAGAAGCTTTTAATGAGCAGTTAAATGGAGGACAGTTCAAGATGAAAGAAATAAAAAATAAAGATAAAATATATGCTATGGGAGTAGATAGTGGTTCTACTTCAACAAATGTAATTATTTTAGATAAAGATAAAAATATTTTAAGTAGTGTAATAGTTAGAACAGGAGCTAGAGCTAAGGATTCAGCTTATAAAGCTTTAGATTTAGCATTAAAAGAAGCTAAATTAACTAAAGAAGATATATCTTTAATAGTTGGAACAGGTTATGGTAGATATAATATAGATTTTGTAGATGAAAATATAACAGAAATAACTTGTCATGGAAAAGGAGCACATTTCTTTAATAAAGATGTTAGAACAATAATAGATATTGGAGGACAAGATAGTAAGGCAATATCTATAGATGAAAATGGAAATGTAAAAAGCTTTGTTATGAATGATAAGTGTGCAGCCGGTACTGGTAGATTCTTAGAAATGATAAGTAAAACTCTTGAAATAGAATTAAAAGATATGTCTGTAGAAGGACTTACTTATAATGAAGATATAACTATAACAAGTGTTTGTTCAGTATTTGCTGAATCAGAAGTTGTTTCTTTAATTGCAGATAACAAAGAGAGAAGAGATATAATTCATGGAGTAAATAAATCTATTGCAACAAAAACAGTTGCTCTTGTAGATAGAGTAGGAAGAAATCCAGGATTTATGATGACTGGTGGAGTTGCAAAAAATGCTGGTGTAATAAAAGCAATAGAAGAAAGATTAAATGGAAAATTATTTATAGCAGAAGAACCACAAATTTGCGGAGCTGTAGGTGCAGCTTTAATAGGACTTGAAAAAATATTAGAAACTTTATAATATTTGAATAAAATTATGGAAAGTGATTAAGAATACTGAAAAGAATGGAAAGTAAGTATTCTTAATCACTTTTATTTTAGGAATATATTGGATTATACTATTAATATATAGAAATAATCTTGGAGGATTTTATGGAATTTAATGAAAATCAATTAAAAGTAATAAATGAATTTAATAGAAATATATACTTAACTGCTCCAGCAGGAACGGGAAAAACAATGGTTCTATCAGAAAGAATATGTAAAATGCTAGATAAAGGAATAGACCCTAAAAAAATTTTATGTATAACTTTTACTAATAAAGCTTGTATTGAGCTTAAAGAAAGAATATTAGATAAAACAGAAGGAAGAGGTAAAGATGTTATAGTAAAAACTTTTCACAGTTTTTGCTTATCAATAATAAAAGAATTTGCAAAAAAGAAAACAGATTTTTTCTATGATTTCACAGTTTTTGATCAAAATGATACAAAAGAATTAATAAAAAGAATTAGTGAACCTAGAAATTTAGATCCAATAAGACTTCAGAAATGTATAAATTTCATAAAAGAAATAAGAATAGAAAAAGATATTTTTACAGAAAGTGAAAATAAGGACTTACTTAGAGTTTTGGAAATAATAAAAAATAGTAGAGAAAAGAGAATTAAGCTAAGTGATTTAGTAACTTATAAAGAAGGCTATGAATTTATAAAAGATACAAACTTAGAAAATTTAATTTTAAGTGAGGGAAATGTATTTGTTAGAGTATATAATACTTTGCTAGCTACAAATAGAGGAATTGATTTTAATGATATTTTATCAACTGCAAAAATTATTTTTAGAAATAAAGAAATAGTAGAAGAATATAGAGAAAGATTTAAATATATATGTATAGACGAAATGCAAGATACAGGACTAATTGAATATGGAGTAATAAGAAAAATTTTTGATGGAAATAATGTTTTGTTATGTGGAGATTCTTTTCAAACAATATATTCTTTTAGAGGTTCAAAGCCTTTAGAAATATTAGAGGACTTTAGAAAATTTAATCCAATAGAAATTTCTTTTAATGAAAATTATCGTTCAACTAAAAAAATAAATAATTTAAGTAAAACATTTCTTAAAAATGCTTTTAAAGATAAATTTAATGAAATATATTCAAATGGATTAGAGTCATTTTCAAAAGAAGATGGAGATGATATAAAGATTTTATCTTTTGAAAATCCAAAAGAAGAGTCAAGAGGAATTATAAAAATATGCAAAGAGCTTCAAGAAAAAGGAGCAGATTTGAAAAGTACTTGTATTTTAACTAGAAATAATTATATAAATACTGATATAAGTATGCAAATAAGAGAACTTCAGGAAAAAAGTTTAAATTTTGAATTTTCTCTTGTAGATGATTTTAATTTTTTTAAGAGAGTAGAAGTTAAAGATGTTATAGGATTTTTTAAAGTTATAATAAATGAGCATGATACTGTAAATTTAGAAAGAATATTAAAGAAACTAAATACAAAAGTTTCGAAGGATACAATAAGCTCTATAATGGATAGTAAAACTCATAAAAAACTTAGAATAAAAATAAATGACTATGTAAGTGAATACAGTGAAAAAGGAGAATATTATGCTACATTAATAGAAGAATTTAAAAATTCTAATATAGTTGTATTTGATGTAGAGAGTACTGGGGTTAATGTAACAGAAGATGAAATAATACAAATAGCTGCTATAAAGTTAGATTCTAATGGAAATGAAATAAATAAATTTGAAAGATTTATAAAACCATCTAAAACAGTTGGAAGCTCATATTTTGTCCATAATTTTAGTGATGAATATTTAAAAGAAGTTGGAGAAGAAAAAGAAGTTGTATTTAAAGATTTTTTAGATTATATAGATGGTACAGTAATAGTTGGGCATAATGTAAATTATGATATAAGTATATTTTCAAGTGAGCTTAAAAGAGCTGGAATGAAAAAAATGAATTTAAAAGGAGTTTATGATACTCTTGAAATTTATAGAAGATTTTATTCTCAATTACCAAATCATAAATTGGAATATTTAAGCAAATTTGTAGGAACAAAAACAAAACCTAGTCATAATGCTTTAGATGATATAAGGGCAACGGGAGAAATTCTAACAAAAGCATTAAATGAAAAAATAATTCCTTTTAGTGAAGAAAGAAAAAATATTATAAATAAGGATTTTGATAAATTTAGATATTTTAGAGAAAGTCTAAAAGAGATAAGAAAAAATAGTTATGAACTTAGAAGTTATGAAATGATAGATTATTTATTAGAAAAATTTAATTTTTTTGGTTCATATTCAAATGAAACAAAAGAGATAAAAAAAGAAAACATAAGTAAATTAAGAGAAGTTTTAAAGATAGTAGATGAAAAAGAAAAAAGTCCAAGAGATTCAATTATTGAAAGTATAAATTTAACAGGATTATCAAATGGAGATTTAGAAGAGATTTTAGTAAATAAAAATGGTAATATAAGAATTCCTATTTTAACAATACACCAAGCTAAGGGATTGGAATTTGAAAATATAATATTAAGTGGGTTACAAGAAGGAACATTTCCAAATAAAAAAGGAGATATTGAAGAAGAAAAAAGACTTTTTTATGTTGGTCTTACAAGAGGTAAAAGAAGAATATTTTTAACATACTCTATGAAAAATAAATGGAATAAAAGATTAGATAGAAGTCATTTTATAGATTTATTAAGTGAATAAAATTTGGATATAAAAAGTATGAGATAAAGTTAAAAGAGATATGTATTATAGATATATACATATCTCTTTTCAAATAAAAACATAAATTTCTAATTGTAAACGGTTTTGAATAAAAATGGTATTATAAAAAAATAAAGAATGAGAACTAAATATAAACAAATAAAAAATTTTTTTTAAATCCTATTGAGTAAACAGAAAAAAATATATAAAATCAAATCTAAATGTATGAAGCTTCATAAAATTAAATAACTAAAACTAAATTTAAAAGAAAGTAAGAGTGATTTTAATATGAATTTTTTTAAAGAGTTTTCTCCTTTTCAAAAAGGATTTTTTATATTTTTTTTAATTGCTAGTATAATATCTTTTTTTATACCAGTAATGACAGGGACAGGTACTTGGGCAACAATTTTTGAGTTTTCAAGTATAATAGGAATTATTTCAACAATATCAGGTATATTCACATCTATTTATCAAGCAAAAGCAAGTATTAAATGTTACTTTTGGTGGACTTTAAACACAGTAACATATGCTATAGTTGCTTGGTATGGTCAATTATATGGACAAGTAATACAAAATATAGTTTTTATATTGCCACTTATAGTTATTGGATTCATTGACTGGAGAAGAAATCTTCAAGAAAATCATAGTGAAGAAATTGAAATAAAAAGATTTAAAACAAAACATTGGGTAATAACAGTAATAGCAGTGCTAATAGGCTGGGTTTTATATGCATGGTTCTTAAAATCATTACCATATCTTTTAGAACATGGATTTAATTTAACATTATCTCCAGATAAAGAATATATATTAGATTCATTAACAACTGTTTTTACAATATTTGCAGTATTTTTAACTTCAAGAAGATATATGGAACAATGGTATTTCTGGATATTATCAAATTTAGGTATTGTTTTATTTATTGAATCAATGATAAAAAATGGATTTACAGTAAGTGATTTTTCAGGAGCTTTAGTATGGCTACAATATGGAATAATTGCATTTTACGGATTTTATAATTGGAATAAACTTTATAAAAATCATAAAAAATAAAAAAACCGCATTAAGCGGTTTTTTTATTTTTCAAAAGATATTTTTTCACCCTTTATATTATATAGAGAAATTAGTCTTGTATTTTGTTGCTCTGCTACAGTTGCATGCATTCTGTTTCCAATTGCAGGGTTTACCTTTTGTACATAGATAAGACCATCTGGAGTAACAGAAATATTTAAAATATCAACAGGATTAAATGAAATAAGAACACGACCATCTGGTTTTAACAGATCATATCTTTTTTCAGATTTACATAAAAATAATCCATTTTCAAATTTAATACTATTATAACCATTTTGGCTAATTATGCCTTTACCTTCTTCATAAAGATACATAGAATTTACAAATTTAGATTTGGAAACATTTTTATATGCTCCAAAATATCCATCAGGAGTTAAAGTTCCTTTTGATAAAGGCATTAAATATAAATTTACAGATATAGTTTTCTTTGTATTTAAATTATAAAGAAAATCTTTATTATCTGTTGTTTGATAAAATACAGTTTGATTAGATATAGTTTGTACAACTCCAGGAACATCAGCAATTACTTCTCCATTAGAATTCATAATATATGATTTGTTATCTAAATATCCAACATAGTAATTTCCATTTTGGAAGCTTTCTATTGCATAAGCATTTCCAGGAATAATAGTGTACTTAGGTTTGATTAAGAAATTACCACTTTTATCAATAAGCCCATATACACCATTTTGTTGTACTATAGCATAATTATCAGTAAATGCATAACCAGATTGAAATTCAAAAGGAATAATAGTACTTCCTCTGCTGTCTATATATCCATATAGAGAAACACCATTATAAACTTTACAAGCTAAAAATGGAGATGTTTTTGCTTCTTTTTGTATATAAGTATATTTAAAAGATGATATAAAATTTCTATTTTCTAAATTATATAGTGCATAATTTCCATTATTATTACCTACAGCAAATATATTTCCATAAACCCCATGTATATTATTGTAAGTAGGCTCTAAAACTACATTTCCATTAAAATCTAGTAATCCATATAGTCCTTTTTTATTAGTAACAACTATACCATTATCTTCAATAGTAACAGAAGAATAATCTTTAGATGATACTAAAATTTTTCCGTTTTTGTTTGCAATAGATTCATTACTTAAAGGATTTAGAATTAAAAAATCATTTTTAAATGATAATGTATTATATTTCATTGGAATTATAGTTTGGTTTTCAAAATTTATAACACCTACAAAGTTATTAGTATTATTAGACACTTCTAATAACTTATCTTTTAAACTAAGAACAGAAACATTTACATAATTAGAAGGAACTCTATCTAATATTTTTCCTTCATCAGTCATTATATCTGTTTCATTACTTTCTGTAGTACCTATAAAATAATATTCCCCATCAAGTTGTTTAGAGAATAATGTTTTATATTTAGGTTCAATTATAACTTTTCTTTTTGTATCAACAGCTCCATATAGATGATTAGTGCTGCTTTGGAAAACAAGAGGAGTTAGAGGTTCCACTTCTTTTTTAGTTTTTTTTGGTCCACCAATAAAAATAATAATAATACAAGCTAATATTATAATTAAAGGAGGTAATATCTTTTTAATTAGTTTTGGCATAAACTAACCTCCTAAACAAATATACTAAGTAATTAAAATTATAAAGGTTAAAGTATATGGAAATGTTAAAAAAAATAGTCGAAAACATAAATAAATTGTTAATAAATGAAAACTATTATTAAGTGAAGACTATATAAATTGTATTTATAAAATTTATTAATAAAAAAGTGTTAATATATATTAAAAAGAAAATCTATATATTGACTAGATAATTGAGTAAATCTATAATGAGTACTAGTAAGTTTGTAGTTAGTACCTATTAGTACTGGAGGAGTGTTATGGAAAAAAAGATAGAGATTATAGATAAAAAAAGAGAAATATTAAACGTTTCAATTGCTCTTTTTTCTAATAGAGGATATGATAAAACATCAGTTAAAGATATAGCAGATAAATGCAGCATGTCAAAAGCAACTATATATAAATATTTTGAATCAAAAGAAGAAATATTAATTAGTGTAATAAAACATTTTAATTCTATAATGATTGATTTAATTCAAAGCGTTGATTTAAATAAAAATTTAACTGAAAAAGAAAAGTTTGAAGAAAAGATATATTTATTACTTAAACATTTTTTTAGTAGAAGAGATTTAACAATAATTCTTACAAGAAATGAAGTTATAAGAAAAGATAAAAAGGTTGAACAACTTATAATAGAAAATAAAATTTTAATATTTAATTGGATTAAAGGAATGATTATTGAATGCTATGGAGAAGAAATAAGAGATAACATAGTAGATGTGAGTATATGGCTTACTGGAATATTAAGAGAGATGTCATTTTTATTTATAGCTAAAGATTATGTTATAGGCGATTTTAAAGAAATAGCAAAATTTATAGTTAGAAATATGAATTCTATAGTATCAGCTAATTTAGGCTACAAACCAATAATTAAATCTAACTTAATGGAAAAATTATTAATTGATAGACCTGTTGTTGAAGATAAAGAAACATTGTTTAGAAAATGGAATTGTAGAATAGAAGCTATAAGGAATATAATAAAAAATGATCTTACAGTAGGAAATAAAGAAGATGTATATGAAATTCTAGATATTTTATTAAAAGAAATAAAGAAAGAAAAAACAAATGATTTATTAATAAAAGGACTTCTTGCAGAGCTTGCAAAGATTGATAAAATAGATGAGAATATAAATTATTTAAAATATATTTGGGCTGTAATACAGAAATAAAATATAATTTTTTAATAAAAAATATAGCGAACTAAGTTTCACTATTTGTTTAATTTATTAGTATAATTAAATACTATTCCCTATATTATTTAATTCAATTAATTAAGGGGTTAATATAATGAATGATGTCTTAAAGAATATTTCTATAACAACTATATAAAAATAGAGTTTGGCATTTGTACTCATCTAGGACATAATAATTTATAAGGGGGATTAAGATGGAGAATTTATTAAAAACTATTTTACCACTACTAGCAATCTTTTTAGGGTTACTCGCTATTTTTAAATACTATATCAATAAGCTGGAAAATAAAATATCTATATTAGAAGATAAAATTGAAAAATTATAAAAAAAATAAATTAAATAACCTTAAATTTTTATTAACCATCAAAATATTATTAGATATTTTGATGGTTTTTTACCATTTAAGTCTCTCGTTTAACATAAAACATACTTTAATACATGATATTATAATGTATTTTTTAGTTGCTTATAATAATTTCTAAAATAATAAAATATTTAAATTGAATTACGTACCTGGGTCTTTTATTAAATTAAAAAAAATTAAATTTATGATTCCCGACAGACAAAATTTGAAAAAATATAGTAAAATAGAAAGTGTATTTTAAGGAAGGGGGCTAATTATGACTTATGAATTTAAAATACCAAAAGATATAGGACAATTTGATGTGAAAATTATTGAAGATGAATATTTTGACATTCCTAAAAATATAGAGAATATAAAAGAGATATTGGAGAAAAATAAAATTGATATTATTAAAGAAGATGTTGGGGATATAGATAGTGATGAAAATCTTTTCTTTAATAAAATGAGTTTTATAGTTACAATGATAGCAGTTTGTCCACCAGTAGGATTAGTTCTTATGTATGCTTATGGGAAAAATACTGTTAAAAATAAAATTATAGTGACTATTTTAATTCTAATAATAGATATAATTATATTGTGTCTAATTGTCTATTTTCTTAGAAAATTTATAAATTAAAAGGATTAAAAAATATGTTAAAAAATGATAAAGAGGATATTATGAATACAGAAACTAATTTTAATAGTTATGGGCATGGAGCTAAAGTACCAGTTGACCTAGATAAAGATATAAAAAAATTAGAAAGATATTTAGGTGTAGATACAAAGGCTAGTAGAATACCAACATATTTTGCTTTTGGAGGATTAGGATTAATATTTTTTGGAATGCTATTTCAAATTTTTATAGTAATAGGTATAATCTTAGAGTTAATAGGACTTTTCTTTGCAATTAAAAAAGAATACTCTATTGCTTATAAATGGAACAGATCAATAGTTATGTATTTAAAAAATGGTTTTAAGGAAAGTAATGACTATCTAGAAAGACTTCCAAATGAGGAAAAAGAAAAAGAATCATATAAGAAAATGAAAAAGTTATTGTTAGAAAAAGAAGAATTTATGTAAAAAGAGAGGACTAAAGTCCTCTCTTTTTAATAATCAGAAAATTCGATTTCTCTTAAATCATTTAATCTAGAATTTTTAGAGGCCACTTTAAAGTGGTCATGATTATTAAGTGTTGGAAGTTGGACAATAACTGTAGTGCCTACATTTACAGTACTTTTAATATTTATACTACCTCCATGTTGTTTTATAATTGATTTACAAAGAGATAATCCAATTCCACTTCCTTCATTTTTATTTAGAGATGAGTTATTGGCTTGTACAAATCTATCAAAAATTGTTTTTTGATTTTCTTGAGAAATACCACAACCTGTATCTTTTACAGATATAGTTAATGCACAAGCACTTAATTTATCAATAAAGACTGTTACTTTTCCTCCGGCAGGAGTAAATTTTAAAGCATTAGAAAGTAAATTTAAGCAAACTCTTTCTATTTTATCGCTATCTACAAAAGTATAAATTTCTTCATAATTAGTATCAAATATAAGTTCAATATTTTTCTTTTCAGCATATGCAACTGTTGAAATAGTTACATCTTCTACTATTTCAACAATATTATATTTCTTTTTATCAAGAGTAAAGTAGCCAGCATCTATACGAGTAGTATCTATAATATTATTGATTAATTTTAATAATCTAAAAGAATTCTTTTTTAAATATTTAAATTTTTCTAAACTGTTTTCAGTTTTGAATTGAATTTCCCCATTTTTTATATATACTTCAAATAAGCTAATGGTACTAATAATTATGTTAAGAGGAGTTCTAAGTTCATGAGATATGTTAGCAATAAAATTAGTTTTTAATGAATCAATTTTAATTTGAGAATTATATAATTTTTTAAATATTATATTGTTAGAAATTAGATAGATAAAAATTACAATAAATAATAGAATTATATATTTAAAAACTTTAATTTTTTTATCTGAAAAAAGGCTAACATTGTTTTTTAAATCATAAGTTTCTACAGAATATTTATCATCTACTTTTAATTTATGATTTAACTCTGTATTTATAAAAAAATCACAAGTTTTAGATAATGATTTTAAATTAATATCATTTATAATTCCTGCGTCATAAAGTATATCATTAGCAATTGCATTTCCTATATAAATACCACTATATCCAAAGGCACCTACATTAAATCGAGTTCCATATTCTTTAAAACCGCCATAAATAGGATTATCTGTAACACGAGCTATTTCTTCCATTGTACCCAAAGGAGTTAGTTCCGAAATAATTCCTTCTGTACTTAAGGGTTTATATAAATTTGAGAAAACAACAGTTAGAGAATCTTTTTCTTTAAGTTTATTTACTACTTTTGATCCAATATCACTATAAATAATATTAAAATTAATATTAGGATTATTAATCATATAATCTTCTATGTAAGAAAAAAATTTTGATTTAGTAAATAACTTACTTACAATAAAATTAACTGTTGAAGCATTATGTGAGTCAATAATTAGGTCCATTTTTTCATTAAATTCAAAGTCTAGGAAAAATGGTGATACATTTTTAGGATATTCATAATCATTTTTTCCAATTTCAAAAGCAATAATTTTATAATTATTTAAGTATGAATCTGAAAAATTTCTGATTAATTTGTTAGAATCCTCATATAAAGAAATTATACCTAAAATATTATTTTCATCTGCTAGTTTTTTTATACGTATTATTTCATTTTTATCATTTGGATCAGTAACCATATAAG